>NZ_JBFAZA010000058.1:0-41045 GCF_040681595.1 Amycolatopsis sp. NPDC051716
CGAAGGCCGCCTTGGGTGCGTTCAACGCACCGAAGGCCACATTGGGGCGCTCTTCCCGGACGTCAAACAACTTGCGACGCGCGGCTAGAGCATCGGCACGTGGGCTCGGTACTGGTCGAGGAAACGCTCGTTGGCGGAGTCGCCGCCGGGCAGGTTCGAGCTTTGCCAGAGGGGGATCGGGAGGTCGCCGGCCAGGGTGGTCAGGCGGACCAGCAGGAGGTTCCACAGGTAGGTCGAGCAGAGGGTGGACAGGGCCGCGGTGGTTCCGCTGGGGGTGGGGACCACCGCGTCGCCGGGTGGGATGCCGGTGTCCAGGACGGCGTCGGCCAGCTCGCCGAGTTTGGCGAAGGAGCGCGCCGGGGCCGCGTCCATGTGGGGCCGGGAAGAGAACGCGACCACGTAGGCGCCCCGCTTCTTGAGTTCGTCCGCGAGCTCGACGGGGAAGGCGTTGACGCCGGAGTTCGAGAAGATGACCCCGACGTCACCGGGGCGGACCTGGGCCTGGGCGACCATCGTCGCGGCCAGTCCGGGGACGCGTTCGAGCTGGGTGCTGGCCTGGGCGCCGTGCAGGGGCAGCAGGCCGGGGTGGAACAGCGGGCGCACGCAGGCCAGGCCGCCGGCCCGGTAGAACGTCTCCAGCACCGCGGCCAGGCTGTGGCCCGCGGCCGCGGTGTGCACCAGGCGGCCGGCGCGGACGACGTCGAGGAGCCGGGCGGCCACCTCTTCGAGGGTGGCGGCGTTGCGGTCTTCGGTCCGGCGGAGGTGCTCGCGCACGGCGGTGCCGAAGTCGGCGGAAAAGTCCACGGGATCTCCTTGCGGGTGACTGAGGTCCCTATGGTCTAGACCATTCTGGGGTTCGCTGGCTAGGCTGCGTTCGTGACCGATCCCGTGTTCCTCATCACCGGCGCCTCCCGGGGCATCGGCGCCGCGACCGCCCGGCTCGCCGCCGACGCCGGCTACCGCCTGGTCCTCGTGGCCCGCGACCAGACCCGCTTGGCCGCCCTCGCTACGCAACTGGGCGACCCCGACCGGGTCTGGTCGCTCGCCTGCGACGTCACCGACTGGACCCGGCTCAGCGGGCTCGTCGCCCGGGTCCAGGACGCCTGGGGCCGCCTCGACGTGGTCTTCGCCAACGCCGGCACCAGCGTGGTGACCTCGTTCCTCGGCCGCCGCGGCGCGCCGCCGGAGGAGTGGCGGGACATGGTGCTCGCCAACGTGTACGGGCCCGCGCTGACCGCCCGTGCCGCCCTCCCGGCGCTGGTCGAGTCCGGCGGTCACCTGGTCCTGACCGGCTCGGCCGCGGGCCGCGGGGTGCGGCCGGGCAACCTGTATTCGGCCACGAAGTGGGCGGTCACCGGGCTGGCCCAGTCCATCCGCGCCGAATGCGTCGGCACCGGCGTCCGGGTCACCCTGGTGCAGCCCGGCCTGGTGGACACCGGCGGCATTCCGCCCGAACGCTCCCAGGACCCCAAGCTCGACCCCGCCGACGTGGCTCGCGCCGTCCTCTACGCGGTCGGCCAGCCCGCCACGGTGGACGTCAACGAAATCCTCGTCCGCCCGGTCGGCCAGGACCGCTGAGGCACCGGCCCGGCTCAGGAGTCGCGGCGGGCCCGGGAGTCCAGGGCGTCGCCGGTGAGGTACGCGGCCGTGCCGGTGCGGGTGAGCAGCCGCTCCAGGGCGGCCTGCCGGTTGTCCAGGTGCAGCCGCGCCCCCGCGTCGGCGACGACTCGGAGCACCTTCATCAGCTCCGACAGCCCGGACGAGTCGCAGAAGCCGATCGCGCCGCAGTCCAGGCGCACTTCGCGGACGCCGGGGTGGCCGGCCAGCCGGTCGGTGACCAGCCGCAGGAGCGTGCCGGTCGTGGCGAACTCGAGGTCGCCCGCGATCGTCACGTGGGCCGTGCCCTCCTCCGGGGTGGTCCACGTGCAGGTCAGGCCGGTGGTCATGCCGGTCGCTCCGATCCGGCGGCCGGCTCCGCCAAGTGCGTTCGTGCGATGCGGAGCAAGCCGGTGGCCCGCGGGAAGTCGCGCAACTCCGCTTCGAGCAGTTCGAGGGCCGGCCCGAGCGACGCCGCCGGGACACCGCGTGCGGTGAGGATCCCGGCCGTCCAGCTCAGGAACCCGGTGAACAGTTCGCCGTCGCCGACGTAGAGGGCGGTGGCCAGGTACTCGACGATGTGCGCGAGGTCCTCGGCCGTGTACTGGCGCTGCAGGTCGGTGTAGGCCCGGACGGCCGGGATCCGCTCCTCCAGGCCGGCCAGCACGGTCTTCACGAGCCGGCCCGAGCCGCGGGTGACCAGCGTGTACTCCTGGTCGGCCAGGTGCGGCAGGACGTCGAGCGGCTGGGGGGCGATCTGCGGCCGGGGGAGCGGCTCGGCCAGCCGGTCGGCGGCCGCCCGCGCGTCCGGCGCCCACGCTTCGGCGCCCAGCAGCCGGGCGTACCGGCCGTCGGGCCCGAACGCGGCGCCGCCCGCGATGACCGGGGTCGCCGCCGCCTGGCACGCCGTGATCGTCGCGTGCGCGGTCGGCAGCCGGGTCGCGAGCGAACCGGACAGCGCCACCGCGTCCGGGCCGGTCCGGTGCAGGTGGGCGACCAGGTGCTGGGCTGGCACCTGCGCGCCGAGGTAGTCGACTCCGAACCCGCGCAGCCGCAGCACTTCGGCCAGCAGCCGGGCCGGCATCGCGTGCCACTCCCCGTCGACGCAGGCGACGGTGATCCGGCCGAGGTGCGGCTCGGGCCGCCTCACCAGGTAGCCGAAGGTGGCGATGACGCGGTCGTTGATCGCGGTCGCCGCGTGCTCCTGGGCGACGGTGAGGCGGTTCGCCGCCCACTCCCGGCCGACCCGCCGCTGCACCGCGGCGATCACGTCGAGCAGCACGCTCTCCGGGTCGGTCCCGTCGCCGAGCGCCCGGACCACGGTGTCGCCCGCCGCGTGTTCGTCGCCGGTCGTGACGGCGTCCCAGAGCCGTTCGGCGTGCTCGGCCACCCCGGTGCCGCGGGTAGCTGTGCTCATGCGGTGTACCTCCCGCGCCCGTGGCCGCCCACCGCGGCGAGGTGCTGGCCGCGCGGCGCGGTGATCGCCAGCACGGCCATGTCGTCGTGGCTGCCGCGCCCGATCCACTGCGAGGCGAGCATCTGCACGCGCTCGACGACGGCGTCGGCCGGCATGTTCGCGCACTCGGCCACGGCCTGCTTGAGCCGGTCTTCGCCGAACATGGCGTCCCCCAGCGGGCCGCCCTTCGCCTCGATGATCCCGTCGGTGTAGAGCAGGCAGGTCTCCCCGGGCGCCAGCGTGACGTCCGCGCTCACCGACTCGATCTCGGGCAGCACCCCGATCAGGCTGCCCTGGGTGTCGGCCTCCTCGACCCGGCCGCCGGCCCGCACGATCAGCGGCGGCGGGTGCCCGGCGCAGGTCAGCCGCAGCCGGACGGTGGCGCCTTCGCGCCGCGCGGAGGCCAGCACGAGGGTGACGTACCGGGCGTCGGCGTTGCCGCCGAGGGTGCGGTTCAGCAGGCGCAGCAGCCGGTGGTGGTCGCCGGCCATCGGCAGCAGCGCCCGCAGCGTGGTGCGGATCTTGCCGGTCAGCACCGCCGCGTCGAGCCCCTTGCCGCAGACGTCACCGAGCACGGCGAGGGACTCCTCCCCCTCGACGGTGATCGCCGAGTGGACGTCGTAGAAGTCCCCGCCGATCCGTTCGCCGTCGCGGGCGGGGCGGTAGCGGCCGGCGAACTCCACGCCGCCGAGCTGCTCGAGGGCCGGCGGGAGCAGTTCGCGCATCAGGGTGTCGGTGATCGACGCCTGCAGCGCGAACACCCGCGCCGCCGACATGGCCGCCCCGGCGCGCGCCGCGAACAGCCGGGCGAAGAGTTCTTCCTGCTCGGTGAACGACGCCCGGTCGCCGCGGCGCAGCAGGACCAGGGCGCCGGCGGGGACGCCGTGGCCGGGCAGCGGTGTCACGACGATCGAGCCGACCGGCCCGAAGCCGTCGGGCAGCACCCAGGACGGCGCCGAGGCCGGGTCGAGCCAGCGCGACGGCACCGGCGGGAAGCCCTGCAGCGCTTCGCCGAGCCCGGGCAGCTCGTCCGGATCGATGTCCAGCCGGGCCCGGGCCGGCTCGCCGCCGCGCACGCAGGAGACGGCCGGGAAGCTCACGCCCGCCGCGGGGGCCAGGACGAGCGCGGCGTCGGCGAGGTGCTGCGCGGCCAGCCGGGCGGCGACCTCCATGCAGCGGTCCAGGTTGAGCGAGCCCAGCAGCGCGGCGGAGGCGTCGCTGAGGAACGTGGTGCGCTCCCGCTCGCGGGCCAGCGCCTCGCGCGCCGAGCGGGCGTCGGTCTCGTCGACGAGCCACCAGGTCACCGCCTCGCCGTGCGGGGCCGGGTGCGCGGCGAAGGCACGTTCGCCGACCTCGCCGCGGACGACCTCGGCCGAGCCGCGGTCGTGGGCGTCGGCCAGCCAGTCCACGACGGCGCCCGCCGCGGGGCAGCCGGCCCCGGCGGCGGGGAACAGCAGGCAGGCGGCCTCGTTGAGGGCGCGGATCGTGCCGGAACGGTCGATCACCACGGCCGCGGCCGGCGCGGCCGCCCAGCCCCCGGTGCCGTCGATCGCGACGGCGGGCGCGGTGCGCGCCGGATCAACCACGGGCACCCGCCGGATCCGGGTCGGTGGGCAGTTCCGCCCACAGGGTCTTGCCGCTGGGCCGGCGCAGCTGGCCCCAAGCCGCGGCGCAGCGTTCGACCAGCAGGAGCCCCCGCCCGCCGTGGTCGGACGGCGCCCGGCGGCGAGCGGGCTCGCCCCCGCTGTCGTCGACCTCGATCCGCAGCTTGGCGGCGCCGGGCAGCAGGCGGACGTGGTAGGGCGCGCGGCCGTGGCGCAGCGCGTTCGACGTCAGTTCGTCCACCACCATGACCGCCGTGCCGACGAAGTGGGCCGGGAAGCCGCGCAGGACCGTGCGGACCCAGTGGCGGACTCGCGCCAGTTCGGAAAGCTCGGGGGAGATGCCGAGTTCGTGCCGGGTAAATCGGAGTTTCACGTCGGCCTCCTTCGCCGTGCCGGCCTCCGCGGGGAGGCTCTCCCCTTCTTCATGCCCGAAACCGGGCTCGCCGACACGCGTTTCCGAGGTCGTCATGCCGCACACCAGGAGGTTTCGACCGCTTCGCCGGTGGGGACGCCCGCCGCGTCGCGCGTTTCGAGCGACCGGCCGTCGCCCGGGGAACGCCGCCGGGGCCGCGCTGCGTCGCTGGTCATCGACAACTCCAGGATGGGGGAACCGGGATCCGGGCTGGCGGTTCAACCCCGTCCGGAGGCAATCTACCAGCGCTGCCGCCCCCGGGCAGCTCGGTGTCCATTCACCGTCCTTTAAGGACTTCCTGCGGCGGCGCGGGCGCCGGGACCGGTTCCGCGGCGGCCGGCGGTACGACGGCGACGTTCACGGTGCGGGTCAGCCGCTCGTAGGGCGCCCGGTGCTCGCTGTCCAGCAGCACCGCCAGCGGCGTCCAGACTCCCACGACGAACACCGACGCGGCCAGCGCGACCGGCAGGAGCAGCCGCTCCTGGTGGTGGCCCAGGTCCCAGTGGTCCAGGTCCAGCAGCAGCCAGGTGAGCCACAGCGGCGAGAGCAGGACGCCGTTGCGGACCAGCAGCGCGATCGGTCCGGCCCGGCGGCCGCCGCGGCGCGTCACCCGCAGGAGCATCGCCCGCTTCCCGGGCGTCGACCCGGTCACGGCGGGGAGCACCACGAACCACACGAGGGCGAGGATGACGACCGGCGTGTCACGGTGGCGCAGGTCCTCGCCGAACAGCGTCAGCAGGCCGAAGAGGAACCCGAGCAGCGCGGCGAACCCGAGAAGGTCGGTGGCCAGCGCGAACAGCCGCCGGGTGAAGGTGACCCTGGCGGCGTAGCGCCGGTCGTGCTCGGGTCCGGCCGAGGGCAGCAGGCGCCCGAGCGGGCCGGCCAGCAGCCAGCCGACGACCACACCCGCGGTGTTGAGGATCAGGTCGTCGACGCTGAAGAGCCGGTACGGGCACGGGAAGAGGAACCACAGGCCGGTCAGCTGCGTCAGTTCGAAGAACAGCGACACGCCGAAGCCGATCAGGGCGGCGGGCACCAGCCGCATCCGCTGGGCGTACCGGACGTAGAACCCCAGTGGCGCCAGCATCACGACGTTGAGCGCGGTGGTCCAGACCGCCGGGTTGTGCAGCAGCGCCCCGGGGCTCCAGTGGCCGCGGGCCCGCTGGGAGACCACCTCGACGAAGTAGAACGGCCGCAGCTGCGGAGAACTCGCGTAGGTGTGACCCGCGCAGTACGCCGGGTCGGCCGGCAGCGGCAGCACCGTCTGCGTCGCGATCGCCAGGAGGTAGAACAGGAACGTGTAGAAGACGAACGTCGGCCAGCCGCCGGCGCGGCCGCGGCGACGGTAGCTGACGAAGGCGGCCGGGAGCATGACGGCCAGCACGAGGAGCGGGAAGAGGAGCAGGGCAGTCCGGACGGGGACGAGATAGGTGGCGACCACGGAGCCGGTGGTACCCAGCCGCGGGGGAAGCGAAGCGTGCTTCCCCCGGACGACTGGGCGTGCACCGGGCCGGGCTTACTGCGGAGGCGCCTCCTGCTGCCCGCCGCCCTGGTTGTGCAGGTAATCCTTCACCTTGTCCGAGCCCTGGTCGATCTTGTCGGCGTGGTCGCCGAAGCGCTGCTTGGCCGCCTCGGCGGCCTTGTCGACGCCCTGGTCGGCCTGGTCGGGGTGCTTCCCGAGTGCGTCCTTCGCCTTGTCGAACAGATTCATCGTGGGCCTCCATCGGTAAGCCGATCTTCGGACTCCCCGAGGAGAACACCGGCGGCGCGGGCCCGCAACGCTCCTTCCCTCGTCCTGGGGATTCCGGGTGTTTCCGCGGGTGAAAGACGGTGTGCGGGGGTTTGCCGCCTCCGGGCGCGGGTAACGGGAAACCCTTTCGCGAGCGGCGCCGAAGGAATACCTCCGGCCGACGGCGGTGTGAAGTGACCAGGGCGCGTGAACCGCGCGCCGCTCCGGCTCGTATATCCGGTGACGATCGCCGCCCCGCCGCACGGGCCGGCGGTCACCGTGTACCACGACGTGAGGCTCGCCATGGTTGGAAACATCGGTCTGCCGCTGGGGCGGCGCCGCACCCCGGTCCCTGGGGCGGCCCTGCCCGACTTCGGGCTGCCCCGGCCCGGACGGCGGCGCCACGTCGTCGCGAGCCGGGTCCTCACCGTGCTGGCCGCGCTGCTCGTGCTGTTCGGGCTCCTCGCCCCGGACGACCTCAGCTCGTTCTCCGCCGCGGCGCTCGTGCGCGTGCCCGTCGAGGGGCTCGTCATCGGCGCGTTCCTGCTGGTCCTGCCGCCGCGGCCGCGGCGCGTCGCCGCCGTGCTCGCCGGGCTGGGGCTCGGGCTGCTCACCCTGATGAAGGCGCTCGACACCGGCTTCTACGCCACCCTCGAGAAGCCGTTCGACCCGATCTACGACTGGAGCTTCTTCCACGCCGGCGTCGAGTTCCTGGCCGGGCAGATCGGGAACGCGGCCACGATCGCCGCGCTGATCGCCGCCGGCCTGCTCGCGGTGGCGGTCATGGTGCTCATGGTCCTCGCGATGCTGCGGCTGAGCCGCGTCGCCGCCGGACGGCGGACCGGCGCGACCCGGGTGGTGGCCGTCCTCGCCGTGGTCTGGATCGTCGCGTCGGTGTTCGGCGTCGAGCTCGCGCCCGGGCAGCCGGTCGCCGCGCAGAGCGCCGCCGCGCTGGCCTACGGCGACCTGCGCCAGGTCGGCGCCGACCTGCGGGACCAGCGGCCGTTCGGGGAGGTGGCCGCCGACGACGCGTTCCGGGCCACGCCGGGCGCGCAGCTGCTGAACGGGCTGCGCGGCAAGAACGTCGTGCTGACCTTCGTGGAGAGCTACGGGCGGGTCGCGCTCGACGACCCGGTCATCGGGGCGAAGATCGGCCCGACGCTCGACGCGGGCACCGCCGAGCTGCGCGCGGCGGGCATCGGCGCGAAGAGCGCGTTCCTGTCGTCCTCGACGTTCGGCGGCGGCAGCTGGCTGGCGCACTCGACCGTGCAGTCGGGGATGTGGATCGACAACCAGCAGCGGTACAACGACCTCCTCGCCAGCGACCGGCTGACCCTCGGCGGGGCGTTCCAGCGGGCGGGCTGGCGGACGGTCTGGGACGTGCCCGCGCACACGAAGGACTGGCCGGAGGGGCAGAAGTTCTACCACCCGGACGCCTACTACGACGCCCGTTCCATCGGGTACCACGGGCCGGGCTACGCCTACGCCACCATGCCCGACCAGTTCTCGCTCTCGATGCTGCAGCGCAAGGAGCTCGCGAACGCGGCGAAGCAGCCGGTGATGGCGGAGGTCGACCTCGTCTCCAGCCACGCGCCCTGGTCGCCGCGGCCCTGGCTGGTCGACTGGAACCAGGTCGGCGACGGCTCGGTCTTCAACCCCCAGCCCGCGGCGGGCGAAGCACCGGAGTCGGTCTGGAAGGACCCGGAGAAGATCCGCGAGGCCTACCGCGACGCGACCGACTACTCCCTGAAGACGATGATCTCGTTCGTCAAGCAGTACGGCGACGAAAACACGGTCCTGGTGTTCCTCGGTGACCACCAGCCGCCGGTGGTCACCCCGCAGGGCGCGGTCCACGACGTGCCGATCACCATCGTGGCCAAGGACCCGAAGGTCCTCGACCG
Source organism: Amycolatopsis sp. NPDC051716 (assembly GCF_040681595.1). Lineage (NCBI taxonomy): Bacteria > Bacillati > Actinomycetota > Actinomycetes > Pseudonocardiales > Pseudonocardiaceae > Amycolatopsis > Amycolatopsis sp. NPDC051716. The sequence continues at coordinate 8,699 of NZ_JBFAZA010000058.1, forward strand.
GATCGCCGGCTGGGGCTGGCAGGACGGCCTCCACCCGGGTGCGCAGGCACCGATCTGGAAGATGGACTCCTTCCGCGACCGCTTCCTCAACGCCTTCGCCCGCTGACCGTCCTCTTCGGACGCTCCCGCGGCGCCGGGCGGCACCCCGGGGCGGCTCGCGGTCGCCGGAAGGTCGCGAATGACTCATTCGGGACCTCGGACGCCCCGAATGAGTCATTCGCGACGTGCTGACGCGGCTCGGGCTAGCCCGGATGGAGCAGCGGGGTGACTTTCCGCTGCGCGAATTCACTGGCCCGATGAATTGCCGGTAATTCTCGCGCACTTCTACGCTCGGGATGTCGGGTTCTCGGCGGTTGAGGAGTGGTCATGCGAAGGAAATGCGCGGTTTTTGCGATCGCGGTTTTTTCCCTATTCGGTCTGTCGGTCGTGCCGGCGGCCGCGGCGACCGGTGCTTCCGTGCCACCCGGCTGCTTCGGCGAGCGCTACGGGACCCTGTTCGGGCAAGGCGTGTCCGTGAGCTGCTTTCCCGGTGAGGGCTACGGATACCGGGTGATCGCGTACTGCGCGAACGGCAGTGCGTTCTGGCTGGCGGCCGGTCTTCCGGTGCGCTACGGATTCGGCCCGGCGGTCGCCGAGTGTTCCGGTGCGCTTCTCGTGCCCGCCCGGGTGGTCGCCTATCAGGTCGCCGAAATCTGATTCGCGCACGGAACCGCCCGGCCGCCGTTTTCCGGTGGCCGGGCGGCGTCGTGCCCGGATTCCGGCGTCGCATTCTGCCGGTGGGGCGCGCTCGTGAGGGGAGTCTGCCGGGCACGTCCGGTGCCCGGCAGACTCCCGTCCGGGCTCGTCGCCCCGAAGCCGTGTTGTACTTGGTTCAGACCTTTTTGCAACGCCGCGATGAAGGGGTGGTGACACGGCGCGGGCGGCCCTGCCGGCCGGTCCGCGCCTCGGTCGTGCGCGGGGAAATCCTTGTGCGGCAAACGGAGTACAAGTCCACAGTGGAGGGACATCGCGGAATTCCGGACAGAAGACCGGACAAATCTGGACCCGGCCCGGGTCGCGACCGCACACTCGGCGGACGGTGTGTTTCTTTCCCCCGGCCTTGGAGGAGTTCCCATGCGTCGAAGAATCGCCCTGGCTCTCGGCGGCGCCGCCGTCCTCACCGCGTCACTCGCCTCCGCCTCCCTCACCCCCGCGGCCGCCCAGGCCTCGCCCGGCCTGATCGCCGCCATGCAGGGGGACTTCGGGCTCACCGCCGCCCAGGCGTCAGCCCGGCTCACCCAGGAAATGACGGCCACCCGGGTACTGCCCGGTGCGCAACGGGCCGCCGGCGCCGCGTTCGGCGGTGCCTGGTTCGACCCCGCGCGCGGCAAGCTGGTCGTCGGGGTGACCGACCCGGGCGCGGCCGCCGCCGTCCGGCAGGCCGGGGCCGAACCCGTGGCCGCCCGGACCAGCGCGGCCAAGCTCGACGCCGCGAAGGCCGCGATCGACGCGTCGGCCAAGGCGGCACCCGCCCCGGCCGCGGTCAGCGGCTGGCGCGCCGACCCGCGCGCCGGCAGCGTCGTGGTCACCGTGCGACCGGGCGCGCGCGGCGCCGACGTCGACGCCTTCCTCGCCCGGGCGGCCAAGGCCGGCCCGGTCACGGTGGCGACCGCTCCGGCCGCCGAGCCCTTCTCGGCCGGCACCGTCGGCGGCGACCCGTACTACATCAACGGCAACACCCGCTGCTCGATCGGCTTCTCCGTGCAGGGCGGGTTCGTCAGCGCCGGGCACTGCGGCGGCGCGGGCAGCTCGGTCGTCGGCTGGGACGGCTCGTGGATGGGCACCTTCGCCGGCTCCTCCTTCCCGGGCAACGACTATTCGTTCATCCGCATCGGCGGCGGCTGGTGGACCGCGCCGGTCGTGCTCGGCTGGGGGACGGTGAGCGACGCGCTCGTCCGCGGGTCCTGGGTCGCGCCGGTCGGCACGTCGGTGTGCCGCTCGGGCTCGACCACGCACTGGCACTGCGGCACGGTGCTGGGCCAGAACGAGACCGTCAACTACGCCCAGGGCGCGGTCTACCAGATGACCCGCACCAACGTCTGCGCCGAGCCCGGCGACTCGGGTGGCTCGTTCATCACCGGTGACCAGGCCCAGGGCGTCACCTCCGGGGGCTGGGGCAACTGCGGTTCGGGCGGCGAGACCTGGTTCCAGCCGGTCAACGAGATCCTGCAGACCTTCGGCGTCTCCCTCGTCACGGCGTAGGAAGTTCCTCCGGTGGCGGCCGATGAATCCGGCGGCCGCCACCGGTAGGTACCGGTGAGGCCGCGCCACCGGGGCGCGGCGACCAGGCACCGGGAGCAACCATGAGCGTGATCGTCGTCGAGTTCATCACCCTGGACGGCGTCGTCGAGGACCCGGACGGTTCCGGCGGCACGGCCGGCGGCGGCTGGGCGTTCCGGCACGGGCGGGAGGCGGTGTCCGGGGACAAGTTCCGGCTCGGCGCCCTGCTCGACACCGGCGTCCTCCTGTTCGGCCGGACCACGTGGGAGCTGTTCGCGAAGCTCTGGCCCGGCCGGACGGGCGAGTTCGCCGACCGGCTCAACAACGCGGCCAAGCTGGTGGCATCGCGAACCCTCCACGACGTGTCCGCGTGGCAGAACTCCGCGCTGCTGCAAGGAGAACTCACCGACGCGGTCGAGCGGGAAGAACGGGATGTGATCGTCATCGGTTCGGTCGAGGTGGCGAAGCAGCTCGCCCGGCACGGGCTCGTCGACGAGTATCGCCTGCTCGTCTTCCCGAGCGTGGCGGGCGCGGGCCGGCGGCTCTTCGACGACGTCGTGCACTTCGATCCGGTTTCGACCACCCGGGTGGGGCCCGCGAACCTCGGCATCTACCGGACGAGCTAGGTCCGCAGGAGGCTCCCGAGCCACCCGCCGAGGACCTGCTGGACTTCGGCGCGCGTCCGGGCCGGGTCGTCGGCCGCGGCGATCATCCGGGCCGCCTCCATCACCGCGCTGAGCACCAGCTGCGCCAGGGCGGGGACGGGCATGTCGACGATCAGCCCGTCCGCCCTGGCCTGGGTCAGCACGGCGACGAGCAGGCCGAGACCGTACTCCGCCTCGATCTCGCGCCAGACGTCCCAGCCGAGCACGGCGGGCGCGTCGGTGAGCGAAATCCGGCGGACCTCCTCGCGCAGGCAGGCGTCGAGGAAGACGCCGAGCCCCTGCAGCATGCCGGCGAGCGGGTCCGGGCCGGCGGCGAACGCGGCCCGCACCTCTTCGGTCAGCTCGCGTTCCAGTTCCTCGACCACGGCGCGGAACAAGCCCTGCTTGTCGGCGTAGTGGTGGTAAAGCGCGCCGCGAGTCACCCCGGCGGCGCGGGTGATTTCGTCGGCCGGCACGGCCTGGTAGCCGCGGGCGGCGAACAGTTCGCGCGCGGCGGCGACCAGGGCGGCCTTCGTGCCGGCGGAACGGTCCTGCTGGGTACGTCGCACCCGCCTAATCTGCCATGGCGCCCGCGAACTCGACGACGTGACGGGCCAGCACCGCGGGCTGGTCCTCGGACAGGAAGGTGTAGGAGTCCGGCACCTCGACGAGTTTCGCGTCCGGCAGCAGCTCGGCGAGCCGGTGGGCCAGCCGGATCGGGAACAGCTTGTCCTCCGGTGCCCACGCGAGCAGCACCGGCCGGTCGAACGTCCGCAGCGCCTCGGCGGCGGCCAGCGTGTGCCGCGGGTGCACCTCCCGCAGCAGCTTGCGCAGGTCGCGCCGCACCCCGGCGGACTTCCGCAGCGGCGAGAGGTAAGCCTGCGCGACCGCGTCCGGCAGCGGCCGCTTGACGACCCAGCCGAAGAGGATCGGCAGCGGGTACAGCGCGCGGATCCGCAGCAGCTGCCCGAGCACCGCCATCGACCCGGGGATCCGGGCGAGCGGCGGCAGTGCCTTGAAGATCGGCGGGAAGAAGTATTCGAAGCAGTCGGACGGCGTGAGCACGACCCGCCCGACCCGATCGGGACGGCGGCTGAGCAGGATCTGCGTCAACGCGCCGCCGGTGTCGTTCGCGACGAGCGTGACGTCCCGCAGGTCGAGCGCGTCGAGGAAGTCGGCGATGAGGTCGGCGTTGCCGGTGGGGGAGAGGTCGGCGCCGGGGTGCATCGGGAGCTCGTGCGAGCCGAGCGGCAGATCCGGCGCCAGGCACCGGAACCCGGCCGCGGCGACGTCGGGAACGACCTTCCGCCACAGCTCGGCGTTCGTCAGCACCCCGTGCACGAACACCACCGGGGCTCCCGAGCCCCGCTCGGAGTACCGCACCTCGCCGGCGGGCAGCCGGACGCGGTGCTCCTGACCCAGGCACTCACTGCGCTTCGTCATGCGGCCAGGTTACATACATGGCGTATGTATGTAAATGTGTCAGCGAATTCCGGAAGGCCGAACGGCCACGGCGGGTCCGGGACGGGGCTTGGCGGATCTTTGGTCGCCGGGTGGGCGGCAAGGCCGGTGCGGTCACGGTCGAGGAGAACGCCCGGCGGCTGATGGACAAGCCGGAAGCGCTGCGGCTCAGCGCGCACGGCCGGGCGATCTGCGAGTACGCGTACGGCTCGCGGAGCTGGTGGTGGGATAGCGGCACGATCCGCTGAGTGATGCGGTGGTGCCCCGGGACTTGGCTTCGGGGAAAGGTCGGCTCCGGGGGCACCACCGCCCGCGGGACAGCTGACACGGTGTCCTGCGGTGGACTCACCTTACGAACCGCCGGGGGCCCTGACCAGGGCCTCGATGCGGTGTCGAAGGTTTGTCGCCCGGTCGGTCGGCAGGCCTACCGAGAGTGGGTCCCGGTGAACCCCGCTTCGGGTGCGGGCTCGTCCGGGGGCCGGTCGGCGTGGCGGTGGACGATCTTCCATTCGCCGTTCTCGCGCCGGTACACGTGGGTGGCGCGCAGGGTGTACGTCGTCGGCTTGCCGTTGAGCGACACCGTGTTGTGCTCGAAGCCGATGGTGTAGGCGAGGTCGCCGCTCGCGCCGGCCGCGATGACCTCGAAGCGGTATTCGCGCGAGTCGGAGAACTGGGCCGCGACGCGCTTGAAGGCCGCGCTGACGTCGGCCCAGCCGGTGCGGATCGGCAGCCAGGCCCCGAACAGGCTCACCGGGTCGGCCTGCGACCACAGGGCGGCGCGCGGTTCCTGGTCGCCCTGGTGGATGGCCCGTTCGGCGGCGGTCTGCCGCGGCAGCATGTCGGCGAGGAACGCGTCGGTGGGTGATGGCATGATGACTCCAATGCAGTCAGACTGTTTTCAATACAGTGAGGATGTATCGGATGAGCGGGCCCGTCAAGCGGCAGTACGACTCGAGCCGGCGCCGGGAGCAGGCGAAAGAGAACCGGCGCCGGATCCTGGACGCGGCGCACGCCCTCTTCGTCACGCGCGGTTACGGCCGGACGACCATCGCGGACGTCGCCGCGGAGGCCGGGGTCGCTCCGGAGACGGTCTACTCGGCGTTCAAGAACAAGCCCGCGCTGCTGCACCGCGCGTGGGACGTGGCCGTGGGCGGGGACGACCAGGACGTGCCGCTGCTGGAGCGCCCCGAACTGCGGGCCGTCTTCGCCGAGCCCGACCTGCGGACCCGGTTCGCCGCGTTCGCCGTCTTCAACACGGCCGTGATGCGGCGGACCGCGAAGCTGCACCTGGCCGTGCGCGGCGCGGCGGCGAGTGAACCCGCGGCGGCGGCGATGCTCGAGGAGATCGACCGCCAGCGGCTGGCGGCGATGGCCGAGCACGCCAGGGCCGCCGCGGACACCGGGGGGCTGGGGGTGTCCGAAGCCGAGTGCCGGGACGTGCTGTGGTCCACGACGGACGGCACGCTGTGGCACCAGTTCGTCGAGCGGCGCGAGTGGTCCGACGAGCGCTACGCGGCTTGGCTCGGCCGGCTGTGGGGCTCGGTCCTGGTGGGTTGACCCGTGCTGAACACGCGCTTAACATTAAGTTGAAACTTCAATCGAACTGCGCGCAGCACGGAGCCCCGATGTCGATCTTCCGCCTCAACCACGCCGTGCTCTACGTCCGGGACCTGGCCGAAAGCGTGGCGTTCTACCGGGACGTGCTCGGCTTCGGGTACATCGACGGCGGCGACGCGCACCGGGGCGCGGCGTTCCTGCGGGCACCCGGGTCGGCCAACGACCACGACCTCGGCCTCTTCGAGATCGGCGCGGCCGCGGCGGATTCCGGGGCCGGGCGGACCTCGGTCGGGCTCTACCACCTCGCCTGGGAGGTCGACACCCTCGGCGACCTCGAGCGGCTCGCCGCCCGGCTCACCGAAGCGGGCGCGCTGGTCGGCTCGGCCGACCACGGAACCACGAAGTCCTTGTACGCCAAGGATCCCAGTGGGCTGGAGTTCGAGGTCGTGTGGCTCATCCCCCGCGAGCTGCTGACCGACGAAGACCGGGCGAGGGGCGCGTCGACCGGGCGGCTGGACCTCGCGCGGGAACTGGCGAAGTACGGTCCCGACGCGCGCAGCGGCGTCGGGATCTCCCGTGCCTCCTAGACCTTCTGGACCTTCTGGACCGTGGCGCGCTCCTGCGCCGGCTCGGAAGACCGCTGCCGGACCGAAAGGTTGCCCAGCGCGAAGCGGCCCGCACCGACGAACGCGATGAGCAGCAGCGACCAGCAGAACAGCACGGCCGCTTCGCCGCCGTTCTGGATCGGGAACAGGCCGGTCGGCAGGTGGACGGAGAAGTAGGCGTAGGCCATCGACCCGGAGCCGAGCACGGCGGCGACCCGGGTGCCGAGGCCGACGCAGACGAGCACGCCGCACACGAGCTGGATGACCGCGGCCCACCAGCCGGGCCAGGACCCGACGGTGGCGGCGGACTTCGCGCCGAACAGGCCGAAGAGCGTCTTGAGGCCGTGGCAGGCGAAGAGGAAGCCGATGATGATGCGGTAGAGCCCGAGGACGTGGTCTCGGGCCGGGTCCAGGCGGTGCATGGTGCCTCCGGGGAGCGGGGGAGAGGGCAGCGGCGAACCGGCCGGTGGTGCGGCCGGCCGCGGTCGAATTCCGGTCACCCAGATATACCGGTCGTGGAGAGTTGCCACAAGCGCCAAATGTCGTGTAAGCGAGTTTCAGAAATGTTAACTCGCTGGTCGTCGCGGTACCGCTGCCTTGTGGCGCAACGGAAAGCCGCCGTACGGGTGATCTTCCCCCCAGTGGTCTGGACCGCCGGATAATCCGGCGCACTCTTTCGGGATTATTTTCGAGTCTTTCGATGCGGCCGCTTAACGGACGACTTAACAAAATGGTGGATCCGAATGTCGTATTCCACGCACCCGAATGATGTGTTGATTCCGGGGTGCCGAGTTCGACGAACACGTTCGTGGCGAACTTGCTCGTAACGAACATGTTCGTTACGGTGGAGGGATGACTCCGGGAAGCACCTACAACCGCCGGGAGCGCCCGGCGAAACCCGCGTTGACGCGCGAGGGCATCGTGGCGACCGCGGTCGCGGTGATGCGCGCCGAAGGCGTAGAGCGCGTCACCATGCGCCGGCTGGCCAAGGAGCTCGACACCGGAGCGGCGTCGCTCTACGTCTACGTCAAGGACACCGAGGAACTGCACGCCGCGGTGCTCGACGAGCTGCTCGCCGAGGTCGGCCCGGCCGGCGAGGGGGACTGGCGCGAACGCCTGTGGGCGGTGCTGGACTCCTACCGCGCGGTGCTGTTCGCGCACCCTGCCCTGGCCAGGGTGGCGCTGATGACCCGGCTGAGCGGCCCGCACTACCTCGCGCTCGTCGAGGCCGTGCTCGCGCTGCTCGACGAGGGCGGCATGGCGCCGGGGCAGGCCGCGTGGGCGGTCGACGTCCTGCTGCTGACCGCCACGGCGACGGCCGTCGAACACGGCACCCGCCGGGAGAAACCCGGCGCGGCCCGTGAACACGAGGAGATGACCGAGTCCCTGGCGGGCGTCTCGCCGCGGACGCACCCGCACATCGCCGCGCTGGGCACCGACCTGGTGTCCGGGCCCGGCCCCGCCCGCTCGAGGTGGGCGTTCGACGCGCTGCTGAACGGCGCGCTCGCCACCCCGCGTCCCGGACCCGAGGAGACCCGATGACTCCCTCCGTCACGATCGTCGGCGGCGGCCTGGGCGGCCTCACGCTGGCCCGGATCCTGCACACGCGCGGGATCCCGGCGACCGTCTGCGAACTCGAAGCCACACCGGCCGCCCGCGACCAGGGCGGCACGCTCGACCTCCACGCGGAGTCCGGCCAGCGGGCGCTCGCCGAAGCCGGGCTGACGGCGGAGTTCCGCGCCGTCGTCCGCGAAGAGGGCGAGGCGCTGCGCATCCTCGACCGCTATGGTGCCGTCCGCTTCGAAGAAGGCGCCGGCGAGGGCGGCGGGACGCGGCCGGAGGTCGACCGCGGCGAGCTCAAGCGGATCCTGGCCGGGTCGCTGCCGGAGGGTGTGGTCCGCTGGGGCGCCAAGGTGACGGCCGTGTCGCCGGGGAAGGTCACCTTGGCCACCGGCGACGTCCTGGAAGGGGACCTGGTGGTCGGCGCGGACGGGGCCTGGTCGAAGGTCCGGCCGGTGCTGTCCGGCGCCGTGCCGCGCTACTCCGGGCTGTCCTTCGTGGAGGCCCGGCTGTCCGGCGTGGACGCCCGGCACCCGGCGGTGGCCGTGCTGGTCGGGCCGGGGTCGATGTTCGCGCTCGCCGAAGGGAAGGGGCTGATCGCCCAGCGCACCGGCGGCGGCCGGATCCGGGTGTACGCCGCGGTCCGCACGGAGGACGCCGACGCCGCCACCGGGCTGGCCGAGCGGGACCGGCTGCTCGACGTCTTCGCCGGCTTCGCCCCCGGCCTGCGGGCGCTCATCGCGGACAGCGAGGGTCCCCTGATCCCGCGGCCGATCCACGCCCTGCCGGTCGGGCACCGCTGGGCGCGGGTGCCGGGGGTGACCCTGCTCGGCGACGCCGCGCACGTCATGTCGCCCTTCGCCGGCGAGGGCGCGAACCTCGCCATGCTCGACGCCACCGAGCTGGCCCTCGCGCTGGCGGACCACGACGACGTCGAAAGCGCTCTCTCGGCTTACGAAACCGCGATGTTCCCCCGGGCGGAGGCAGCCGCCCGGGACTCGGCGGACAACCTCGAAGCGTGCTTCGCCGCCGGTGCGCCCGACGCGATGGTCGAGCAGATGACGCGCTTCGCCACGCAGGCCACCCAGGCCACACAGGACTGACGGAAGGAAACTCATGGATTTCGACCTCCTCGACACCGGCGGCGGCGACCGCGCCGTGCTGGTCCTCCACGGTGGCGCCGGACCCCGCAGCGTCACCTCGATCGTCGAGCACTTCGCGCCGCGCGCCCGGGTGCTGGCGCCGACGCACCCGGGCTGGTCGGGCACCCCGCGCCCGGCCGCGTTCACCGGCGTCGACGACCTCGCCCTGGCCTACCTCGACCTCCTCGACGACGAAGACCTGACCGACGTCGTCGTGGTGGGCAGTTCCTTCGGCGGCTGGGTCGCGGCCGAACTGGCGGTGCGGGACCGCGGCCGCCGCCTCGCGCGGCTCGTCCTGCTCGACGCCATCGGCCCGGAGATCGCCGGACACCCGGTGCGGCTGCCGCAGCCGCCGCCCGGTGCGCCGGGCCCGGACCCGGCCGACCTGGCCGCGATGCGGACCTACGCCGGTCCGGACCTCGCCGACCCGAAGCTGCTGCGCCGCCTCGCCCGGGTCCGGCTCCCGGCCCTGCTGATCTGGGGCGAAGACGACGTCGTCGTCCCGCCGGCGTTCGGCAAGGCGTACGCGGCCGCGTTCGCCGACGCACGGTTCGAGGTGGTGGCGGGCGCCGGGCACCAGCCGGCGCTGCAGGCTCCGGAACGGACGTTCGACTTGATCGACGAGTTCCTCGCCTAGCTTGAGGTGCCACCCCCTAAGGTGGCTCCATGGTGGACGAAGAAGTCGTCTCGGAGCGCATCCGGCAGATCGCCGCCACCCTCGAGGGCCGCGCGGGCGAACTCACCGGCGAGCTGGTCCAGCTGTACGCCACCGATCTGCCGCAGCTGGTCAACGACGACGAGCGCATGGTGAGCCTGCTGTCGGCGAGCGTGTACCAGAACATCGAGACCGCGCTGCAGATCTTCCGGCACGGCATCGACCCGGCCGGCGTCGAGCCGCCGGCCGCGGCGGTCGAGTACGCGCGCCGGCTGGCGCAGCGCGGCACCCCGGTGTTCGACCTGATCCGCGCGTACGACCTCGGGCAGGCCGCGATGCTCGACTTCGGGTTCCAGGAGTGCATCCGGCTGGTCGACGACGCGGCCCTGCTCGGCGCCATGATGCGCCGGCTGCTGCGGGTCGCCTACGAGTTCATCACCCGGGTCGTCCGCCAGCTCGTCGGCATCTACCAGGACGAACGCGACCGCTGGCTGCTCAACCGCAGTGCCGCGCGGGCGGCGAAGGTGGCGGACCTGCTCGACGGGAACGGCGAGCCGCCCGACGTCGACGCCGCGGAGGCGGTGATCGGCTACCGACTGCGCGGCACGCACGTGGGCATGATCGTCTGGCACGCCTCGGAGGCCTTCGTCGACGACGCGCTGTCGTTGCTGGAGTCGGTCGCGGGCGCGGTGTTCGAGCGCGTCCGCGGGCAGGGCCGTCCGCTGTTCGTGCCGCGTGACGAGGCCAGCGCGTGGGTGTGGCTGCCGCTCGTGCCGGGCGCGACGATCGGCCGGGCCCACCTCGACGCGGCGCTCGCCGAAGCCGAAGCGGGCGTGCGGGTGACCGTCGGCGACCCGGGCACCGGGGTCGCCGGCTTCCGCGACACCCACCAGCAGGCCCGCCGGGTGCACGCACTGGCGCTGGCCGCCGGGGAGCACTGCGACCGCGTGCTGACCTTCCGGGAGGTCGGCACGGTGGCGTTGATGACGAGCGACCTGAACGCGGCCCGCCTGTGGGTCGCGAGCACGCTCGGGCCGCTGGCCGCCGACGACGAGAACGGCGGCCGGCTGCGCGAGACGCTGCGGGTGTTCCTGACGACCGGCGGCAGCTACACGGCGTCGGCCGCGGAGCTGACGATGCACAAGAACTCGGTGCAGTACCGCGTCCGCAAGGCGCAGGAGCTGCTGCCGCGCGGCCTCGGCGAGGACCGACTGGACGTCGAGCTGGCGCTCGCCCTGTGCCGCCGGCTGGGCTCGGCGGTGCTCTCCCCGGCGTGACTTTGGTGTCCCGGACCACCGGTGCCCAAGATCGTTGGGTCGCGGGCACGAAGCCTTGATCCGCCTTTTGGCCTAGTTTTCCGGCTATGGGTGAGAACGGTGGAATGCTCGCGTTGGTGCGGCTACGCCGAGGCGTCGTCGGCGAAAGCAGACGTGTCTGCCACCTGATCCCGGTGCCCGCCGGCCCGGTGCCGGAGCACCTGACGGCCTTGTGCGGCGAGGCGATCTTCCCGGGCGAAGCCGAGGTGCTCGACGGGCTGTGCGGCATGCCGTGCCACGCGTGCCTGGTGCGCAGCGCGCCCTCGGGACAGGGCTTCCTGGCCAACGCGGGCTGAGTTGTTCGCGGGCTCGGCCGCGGGCCGCCGTGGCAGGATGGCGCGATCATGGGGATCGACGACAAGCCGGTGGTGGTGCTGCTCGCCCACCCGCGACCCGGCAGCTTCAACCACGCGCTCGCTTCGCGAGTGGTCACGACGCTGGACCGGGCCGGGGTGCCGGTGCGGTTCCACGACCTGTACGCCGAAGGCTTCGACCCGGTCCTGACCGCGGAAGAGGCCTACACCAGCGGGACCCGGGCGGAGGAGTTCCTCGCCGCCGAACCGGACCCGCTGGTGCGGCGGCACCGGGAAGAACTGGGGACCGCGGGCGGGCTCGTCGCGATCCACCCGAACTGGTGGGGCAAGCCGCCGGCGATCCTCAGTGGCTGGCTCGACCGGATCCTCGTCCCCGGCGTGGCCTACCGGCTCGACGACGCCGGCGGCGCACCCGAGTCGCTGCTTTCCCTGCGGCGGCTGCTGGTGATCAACACCTCGGACACCCCGGAGGAGCGGGAGCGGACGCTGTTCGGCGACCCGCTGGACGCGATCTGGCGGCGCTGCCTCGCGCCCTACCTCGGCGAGCCGGAGGTGCACCGGCTGGTGCTGCGGGTGGTGGCCGACGCCGGCGCGGCGCAGCGGGCCGCGTGGCTCGACGACGTCTCATCGGAGGTGCGGCGCCTCTTCGGTTAGCTCCGGAAGGCGTCGAGGGCCAGCTTCGCGGCCTGCGCGATGAGCCGGTCGTCGTGCTCGGCGTGCTCGGCCTGACGGCTGGACATGATCGCGAGGACGATCGGTGCCCGCCCCGGCGGCCAGACGACCGCGATGTCGTTGCGCGTGGCGTATTCGCCGGTGCCGGTCTTGTCGGCGACGGCCCAGCCGGCCGGCGTGCCCGCCCGGATCACGGTCGCGCCGGTCTTGTTGGCGCGCATCATGTCCGTGTACATGGTCCGCTTCTCCGGGGGCAGCGCGTCGCCGAGGGCGAAGGTGCGCAGGGTGCCGGCCATCGCGCGCGGGGTGCTCGTGTCGCGGATGTCGCCCGGAGCGAGGTCGTTGAGTGCGGGTTCGGTCCGGTCGACGTGGGTGGTCGTGTCGCCGATCGCGCGCAGTGCGGCGGCGAGTCCCGGCGGCCCGCCGAGCTGCTCGAACAGCAGGTTCGCGGCGGTGTTGTCGCTGTAGCGCAACGCCGCGTCGATCGCGTCGTGCAGCGAAATGCCGGTGTCGACGTGCTTCTCGGTGACGGGGGAGTTCTCCTGCAGGTCGGCTCGGCGGTAGGTCAGCACCTTCGCGAGGTCTTCGATGTCGGTGCGCTGGAGCACGGCGGCGGCGGAGAACGCCTTGTGCGCCGAGGCGTAGCCGAAACGCTCGTCGGCGCGGTGGGCGATCTCGCGGCCGGAGCCGGTGTCGAGGGCGTACACGCCGAGGCGGGCGTCGAAGCTGCGTTCGAGCGGGGTGAAGTCCGGCTGCGGTGCTGCTGCCGGTGCCGCGGCCGACGTCGGTGCCGGCTTCGGCGTTTCCGCCGTGCAGGCGGTCAGCGGGACGAGGAGCAGCGCGGCGAGCGCGGCCCACCTGGCTCGGGGGAACGGCACGAAGACTTCCTTCCGGTTTTCTTGATCGTCCGCCGCAGTCTCACGACGCTCGTTCATGCTGTCCAAGACGGAACTGTGCGGTTTGATGCCGAACCGGCATAAGATGAGGTCGTGGACCTGGTCGGCGGCTGCAGGGCGTTCGTGAGCGTGAGCGAGACGGGGAGCTTCACGGCGGGTGCGGCGCTCGCGCGGATCCCGCAGCCGGTCGCCAGCCGGCGCATCGCCGCGCTCGAACGGCACTTCGGGGAGCGGCTCTTCGACCGCTCGACCCGCCGGGCGCGGCTCACGCCGTTCGGCCGGGACGTGCTGCCCTCGGCCCGCCGGCTGGTGCAGCTGGCCGAGGCGATGGAGCACGACGCGAAGCGGGCCCGGCTGCGGCCGGTGCGGGTGGCCGTGCCGGCGACGTGCGGGGTGCGGGAGCTCGCCGGGCTCGCCGCCGAAGCCCGGGCACGGGAGATCCACCTCGAGTTCCGCGCGGCGGGGCCGGGCGAGCGGGCCGAGCTGGTCCGCACGAACGAGGTGCGGGCCGCGCTCACCGCGGTCCCGGCCGAGGAAGCCGTGTGGTCGGTGCCGCTGGGCGTCGCCGGCGTGGCGCCCTTGCCGAGCCGGGTCGTGCACCTGGAGACGCTGCGGGTGGGCCGGTCCGCCGGCGTGCGGCGGCGGGTCTGGATCCAGCCGGAGGACGACGTCCCGCACGTCCGCGACCGGGTGCTGCGGGTGCGGGACGCGGTGGGCCTGTCCCCGGCCCAGGTGGCGGTGGCCGATTCGCTGACGTCGGCGGCCGCGGAGGTGTTCGCGTCCGGGGACCTGCTGCTGTGCTCGGTGGCGCAGGCGGAGGACCTGGGGCTGTCCTGGCGCCCGATCGGCGAGCTGGCGCCGGCCCGCGGCTACGCCGTCACGGCGGCACTGACGGAGGACGCGGACCGCCTCCGGACGACGTTGCGCGCGGCGGTCGGCCGGTGCCTCGGAGCCGGCCGGTGACCGCCTCGCTGCTTCGCGACCTGCGCGCGGCCCTGGACGAGGGCGGCCTGCGCGGCTCGTTCCTGGTCCGCGACCTGCGCTCGGGCGCCGAACTCGGCATCGACCCGGACCGCGACTACCCGATCGCCTCCCTGGTCAAGGTCCCCCTGGCGGCGGTCACCCTGGACCGCGTCCGCCGGGGCGAGCTCGACGCGGCCACCCAGCTGGAGGTGCCGCCCGGCGGCGTCACGACCCCCGGCCCGACCGGCCTGACCCGCTTCCGCCACCCGGCACGCGTGGCTGTCGGCGACTTGGTGTACTTGAGCACGTCCCTGAGCGACGGGACGGCCGCGGACGTCCTGTTCGGACTGACGCCGCCCCCGGAGATCACGCGCATGCTGGCGGAGTGGGGCATTCCCGGGATCGCGGTGCGCCACCTCATGCGCGACCTGGTGCAGACCCCGGCCGAGCGGTTCGACGCGGGCGAGGCGGACCTGGCCCACGCGCTGGCCATCGGCGCGTCGACGGCGGGCCAGGGCCACCGCCTCCCGCAGCTCGACGTGACGCGCGCGAATTCGGCATCGGCCCGGGCGCTGCTCTCGCTGCTGGAAGCGCTGTGGACCCCGTCGAAGATCGACCCGGCGGTGGCCGGCGGCGTGCGGGAGCTGATGGCGAACAACGTGATCCGCCACCGGATGACCCCCGAGTTCGCTTCCGACGCGGCCCGGTGGTCGTCGAAGACGGGAACGTTGCTGAACTTGCGGCACGAGATGGGCGTGGTCGAGCACGCGGACGGCGGGGTGTTCGCGGTGGTGGCGCTGACGGAGTCGAAGGTGCCGGCGGCGGTTCAGCCGGAGGCGGATGTCTTGATGAGCCGGGTGGCGCGCGCCTTGCGCGATGAGCTGCGCGGAGGCTGAGGAAGGTCCTCGGACACACGCACTATCTACACCCGGGCTGGTCGTTGCATAGACAGCCAGCTCTTTTGTTCATAGCGTAGCTCCAGGTTCAGGGCTCGGTACAGGCGGCTCATGCCTGCCGTGGTTGCGTCGGCCAGAGTGCCGCAGACGTCGCCGAGGGCATCGATCCTCGCGTAGATCTCCGCGCGGGACACCGTCGTGTTGGCCGGAACGCTCTTGATCTGTGCTTTCGCGGCGGCTCGTTCCGTCTGTGCCTGGTTGATCGGGTCAACGAGTGCTTCGGGCTCGACGTCGGCCGCGATCGCGGCTTGATACCGCTGAAGCCTTGCTTCCGCGTCTGCCAGCCGGTTTCGCGCCGCTTCCAGCAGGCCGCCGCCGGCCTGACTGCCGTCCGACCCAAGCAGCGCGGCCGCCGTCCGGTCGTGGCTGTCGGGGTGGAACAGCTCGTGAAGCACCCGTTTAGCGCGTCAACCACCACGCCTTCGCGCAGGTTGACCGTCTTCGCGTGGTCTTCCAGCTTCAACGAGCCCGGCGCCATCGTCCGCGAGGTGCAGCGGTAGGACGCGCCCTTTCTGATAGTGGCGCCTTGCATCTTCCGGCCGCAGATTCCGCATCGGACCAGTCCGCGCAGCAGAAATGACCGTGCGGTGTTTCGGACGCCCCCGCTCGGCCTTGCGTGCCATCTTCAAGCCGCCTGCCGACTTCGACCGGCACTCAACGCATTGCCGAATTAGATGGAATTTCTCTCACGACGTTGGGGGTGGAAGTGTTGTTGGTGTGACCAGGGAAGCGAAATCCTAAAATAGACTGTCGAAAAATATGCAACACGTCGAAGGGATCGAATCGCAAATTCAAAGCTGTCTGACCAACTTAAGTCTGACTTACTATCCCCGTTCGACTACCAAAACTGCTTCGGCTTGGGTGTAATCGTGTTGCGAATTTCCAATCAGAAAGCTGCTTAATTCGTGCGGAAGACTTGCTCTGGAGGCAGGGTGACCAAACCGTACGCGCCACGACGACAAAGCAGATTGCCGACGTTGCGGCCCGATTCTAGTAAGTCCTCTGGGAGCCAGGTGGACGCATGAGGTTAACGGAGGTGGAGATAACCCCACGGCGAGTGGGTGTGTAACGTAACCCTGGTTAGATATATGTATAACTGTCAATGGTCGCGCTGGGTGCGAGTAGTGACGCCCGAATGGAGAGGGGAGTCCCGATAACCCGAAGTGCATAACTTCGGGTTATCGACGTATTTTCTTGTACGCAGCTTAGTGTTAAGGGCTCACACGTTCAGTGCCGGATTTGAAATGGCATGTTATGTGACGCTTCAAATCGTCACGGCGCCGCGATTCGTCACGCTGAAACCCGGCTGATGGTCGCGCGCCCACTGCCGGGCATGGGTGGGTACAGTCGGACGCGTCATCCACTTGTTCCCGCTGCGGCGCACTCCAGTCAAATCTCCGAGTCGCCGGGCCAGTGCGCGGCGCGGTCGGGCAATGCGAGTTCCCTGCCCTCCGGCTCCGGGGATTGCCTGGTGGACAGCGCCGCTTGCGGATCAACGGGGGTCTGTCGATCACCTTGCGCGCTCAAATAGCCGGGTTTGGTGCAGTCGATCGCGAGAGCGATGCCGCTGGCACGAATGGATCGAACAGATTCGCCTGAGGCACGTCGCCGGGCATGACTGCTGGGCTTGTCACGGTCTGGTAAATATTGGTTACGTGTTCCCGTAGCGAGTAACATTTGTCGCTACGTGTACGATGTCGGCGACATTATTGTCAGCAACGAGTACGATGCATCGAGAGTACCGGCTAGCAAGGGGTGGCAAATGGAAAAAATTACGGCGACGTTGAAGATGAACAGAGGGCAGTTCGAGATACATTGCTTTGATCAGGGAGAAGAGCACCCTAGTATTGCGTTAACGTTCGGTGACATTCGGACAGGTGTTCCACTGGTGAGAATTCAGTCAGAGTGCCTGACCGGGCACGTATTCTCGTCACTAAGCTGTGACTGCGCTGGGCAACGCGACGATGCACTTGACAAGATCGTTGAAGCTGGCTCCGGTATTTTGATCCATCTGTGGCAAGAGGGGCGAGGTATCGGCCTTGCGGATAAAATGCGGGCATATGCACGACAGATGACAGGCGTGGACACGGTAGACGCCAATTTGCAGATTGGGCGCGAAATCGATGAGCGGACTTATGATGGCGCTGCGATGGTCCTTAAAGTTCTTGGGGTAGCTAAGGTGCGGCTGATTACGAATAACCCGACTAAGGCTGCGGGGCTCGTTGGCTTAGGTATCGAGGTCGCAGAATCAATTTCGCTGCCGCCCAGAGTTAATGAGATCAACAGGAAATATCTGCAGACAAAGATTGATCGCCTTGGCCATACCTATGAGCTGAATTCTTAGCTGTCATGAGCTGTGAAATTTGGAGGAATTAGTGCGCCCGGGAATCTATCGCCACTTCAAAGGTGGAGTGTACGAGGTCCTTATGACCGGTTGGCACACCGAAGCTGAAGAAGTGTGCGTTATCTACAGGGATATCGAGATTAAAGAAATTCAGATCAGGCCACTCGATATGTTTGCTGAAACTGTGGAAGTCGACGGGAAAAGTGTTCCTCGATTTGAGAGAATAAGAGATTAGCAACAATGTATCTGGCCGACAAGGGTATAATACGCAACCTAGAAAAAATAAATTTTGAGTGTCGCATCGGCGATCAGCCTTTTCGGCCGGAGGTGCAGATTCGCTCCTGTTCGGTTGATTTGCGTCTCGACACTGTGTTCTGGAGAGTGCGAAAGAAGGTTGGACGAACTCGTCGGTTGCAGAAACGCAATATTGTCGATCTTCGAAATCACACATTGCATGAAGCCGCGCCCCGCTATCATTGGGAACGATTGGTACTGCAGCCTGGAGAGACGTACGTCCTCTGGCCTGGCGACTCGCTAATGGGACGCACGTATGAGTGCTATAGCATTCCTGTCGGCTTTGCTGGTAAGCTTTCGGGTCGGAACTCATACTCTAGGATGGGTTTGTCGGTGCACTGTGGTGGCGATTTCATGAACCCTGGCTGGCGTGGTCATCAACCCCTTCAATTGGTGAACTTTTCTAAACTTCCGATTCGGGTCACTCCACTTCTTCCGGTTGTTCAGCTTTCCTTCGTAAAGTTAACCGAATACAGTGATCGAGTGTATGGAGGGCCCGAGGATAAATATATGCTCGATGACGGCGGTCCATCGTATTGGTGGCGGGACGAGATAGTAAAAGAGTTGGCTCAATCTTATGGTGAGGACAACGTCCCTGATTCCGTTAGAAGGCGTTTGAATCTGGCAATTAGAAGCGAGGCATTTACGCCGGATCAACTATATCGGTTCAAGAACTATTTCGATCGACGTGCGTTGTATGAGATATCCAGTGCAGACGACTTGCTTGTAAACTTCTCTGCGGAGGAAGAGAAGAGGCAAAATATGAGAACGTGGATCAGGCGGATAACTTGTGGTGGAGCTGGCGTTCTGATCGGTGGTTCTATCGGTGCGATAATCCAGCACCCGTACACATTCTGGCATTGGATAATCTGGGTTGCAACACTGGTCTTCGCCCTAGCGGCATTTCGGGAGATTTTATTGCCTAAGGCTGACTATTTCGATACCTTTGCGCTGCAAAGGACGCGATCGCGAGTGAAGATGTCGGACGACAACACTGGCGACCTCGAGAATTCGTGATGCCGAGATAATTAGATATACGACAGTGCGCTCCGTGGTGGGGCCTATCGCTGCTCGGCATGGTGAGGCCGTCTGCTCGGCGGTTCTGAGGTTTGCTGCCTAATGCGCAGATGTGGTCGTCCCGGCGTCAGGTGTACGGGGCGTTTTCTGGGCCCCGGCAAGCTTCTTTGCGGTTGAATGCTTGTCTCATCTGGTGAGTTGCCGAATTTCTAGAATAGGAAGTTCCCTATCTGCGTCCTTAGCGGAAGGGCTGCATCGGTATCCGTGAGGCAAGCCATGGTACGTTCGATGGCCCAGCGTTTTGGCGGTTGCCGATCCAGCCGCTCGGGTGGGCTGGTCGTCTGCCCTTCCGTTCACCTGCGACGCGTGCAGGGGGT
Source organism: Amycolatopsis sp. NPDC051716 (assembly GCF_040681595.1). Lineage (NCBI taxonomy): Bacteria > Bacillati > Actinomycetota > Actinomycetes > Pseudonocardiales > Pseudonocardiaceae > Amycolatopsis > Amycolatopsis sp. NPDC051716. The sequence continues at coordinate 27,731 of NZ_JBFAZA010000058.1, forward strand.
CACGGTGTGAGTCGTAGCTGCGTAGGTAGTGAGCAGGATCGTTCGGGGTGATCGCGGCTTCGAGTTGAACGGCCGGCCCGGCGGATGCTCGCGAACGCACCGCACAACCCCGCCATGGCTGGGCCTGACGCACCTTCACCCGCCGATCACCTGGCTTGGGCGCAGCTTGGCTGCTCCGGCTGCGCTGCGATTGCGCCGACCGCCGGCGCGGGAGCAGCTTCGCCGCCCCGACCGCGGTCCGAAGCCATCGACTGGGCCCGGGCGCAACCCAGCTGCCCCGGCCGTGCTCCGATGCCGCCGATCACCCGGCTTGGGCGCAACTTCGCTGCCTGGCCGCGTTGCGAAGGCGCCGACCATCCGGTCTGGGCGCAGCTTCGCTGCCCCGGCCGCGGTCCGAGTCATTGACCCGGCCCGGGCGCCACCCAGCTGCTCCAGCCGTGCTCCGATGCCGCCGATCCCCCGGTCTGGGACCAGCTTCGCCACCCGAGCCGGGTAGTGATGCCGCCGACCGCCCGGCCTGGGAGCAACACGCCGACCGGCCGTGATCCGAAGTCGTAGGCCGCCCGGCCGGGAACACCTCGCCGACGGCCGTGCTCCGAAGCCGCCGATCGCCCGGCCCGGGGGGCAACCCAGCCGCCCCGGCCGCGCTCCGAAGCCGCCGATCACCCGGCCCGGGGGCAACCCAGCCGCCCCGGCCGCGCCCCAAAGCCGCCGACCACCCGGCCCCGGGAGCAACCTCGCCGACCTACCGCACCCCGGAACCCGCCAACCGGAAACCGCCGCTCAGGCGGGTGCCTTCACCCCGAACTCCACCTCGGCCGTCTCCACCGTTCCGGCCGTCCGGCCCGGTGCGGTCTGGTACTTCCAATACAGGTTCGTGTGCGCGATGACCTGCCCGGGCGGCGGCGCTCCGTAAGCCGTCAGGTCCTCCGTCGAGTGCGCGTCCGCCACCAGCGTCACGTCGTAACCCCGGGCAAGCGCGCCATGCAGGGTCGAGCGGATGCAGGCGTCCGTCTGCGCGCCGGCCACCACCAGGGATCCCACGCCCCGGTCCGCCAGCACCTCCTCGAGGTCCGTGTCCTCGAAGGAGTCGCCGTACTCCTTGTGCACCAGGGGTTCCTTCTCCGCGCGCACCAGCTCCGGTACGTACTCCCAAGTCTGGCTCCCGCGCGGCAGCTCGCCGCTGGTGTGCTGCACCCACACCACCTCGGTGCCGGCGGCGCGGGCGCGGTCCACCAGCGTGACGATGTTGGCCAGGACGGTTTCGCGCTCGTGTGCCGTCTCCATCACGCCGTTCTGCACGTCGATGACGAGCAGGGCAGTGTTCCGACGGCCGGTCAGTGTGGTCATGGCGTCACCCTAGCCACCGGTACCGACAATTTCCGCGAAGTAGCATGCCCGGCATGGACTACGGGATGCTCTTGTTCGGTGTCGTCGTGCTGGTCGCCGTGGTCGGGCTGGCGTCGTCCTCGACGAACCGCAAGCTCGGGCGGGTCGACCGGCGGCTCGCGCGGGTGGAGCGGAAGCTCGACGCGATCGCCGATCGGCTCGGCGTGTCCACCGAGGAGCCGGAACTCGCCGAGGTGAGCGCGTTGCTGCGGCAGGGCAAGAAGATCCAGGCGATCAAGGCCTACCGCGACCGCACCGGCGCCGACCTCAAGGAGGCCCGGGACGCCGTGGAGCGGCTCATCTAGGTGCCCCGCCGATGTGCTTGGCCGACACCGCTTCCCACACCGCGTCGAAGTCGTCGTACCGGTCGCTGTCCGGCAACCCGCCGAGCGACCCCAGCACCGAATCGCCGCCGCCCGCCGCGGCCGCGCGGCGCAGGAGCTCGTCGCGGCCGCAGGGGTACTCGGTCTCGGACAGGTGCTGCTCGAGGCTGGTCCGGTCCGGAGCGGGCATCGCACACCTCCTGATCGTTTCTCCTGCCCGGCGTACCCGGGCAGCCGGGAAGGGAAACTCAGCCTACGACGATCGTGTGCTCCGACCGCGGCTCCAGGGACCCGATCACCGGGTGGCCCGGCAGCTCCCCGGCGACCAGCAGGCCACCGGACGTCTGCGCGTCGGCCAGCAGCAATGCCTCGTCCGTCGAGATGCGGGACAGCTCGGCGTGCGGGCGGACCCAGTCGAGGTTCCGCCGGGTGCCGCCGCTGACGTACCCGTCGCGCAGTGCCTCCCGCGCGCCCTCGAGGTACGGCACCGCCGCCGGGTCCAGCCGGGCCGTCACGCCGCTCGCGCGCGCCAGCTTGTGCAGGTGGCCCAGCAGACCGAATCCCGTCACGTCGGTGGCGCACACGGCCCCGGCGGCCAGCGCGGCCCGGCTCGCGGCCGCGTTCAGCGTCGTCATCGCGTCGATGGCCTGCGGGAACCGTTCGCCGGTGGCCTTGTGCCGCGAATTGAGCACGCCGACGCCGAGCGGTTTGGTCAACGTCAACGGCACGCCCGCCCGGCCCGCGTCGTTGCGCAGCAGCCGCGCGGGGTCCGCGATGCCGGTCACCGCGAGCCCGTACTTCGGCTCCGGGTCGTCGATGCTGTGCCCGCCGGCCAGGTGACACCCCGCCTCGGCGCAGACGTCGAGGCCGCCGCGCAGGACCTCGGCGGCCAGCTCGAACGGCAGCGTCTCCCGTGGCCAGCCGAGCAGGTTCAGCGCCACCACCGGCGTGCCGCCCATGGCGTAGACGTCGGACAGCGCGTTGGCGGCCGCGATCCGGCCCCAGTCGTAGGCGTCGTCGACGACCGGGGTGAAGAAGTCCGTGGTGGCGATCAGCGCGGTGCCGCCGGAGATCCGGACCGCGGCCGCGTCGTCGCCGGTGTCGAGGCCGACGAGCAGCTCGCCCGGGGGATCGACGGGTACGGCGCCGGTCAGGCCGGCCACGGCCGCTTCCAGCTCGCCGGGCGGGATCTTGCACGCGCACCCGCCGCCGTGCGCGTACTGCGTCAGTCGGTAACCCACCGGTTCATCGTGCCCGCCGGGCGCGAACTTGGCAGGATGGCCCCCATGGTGCAGGGAGGCGTATCCGGCCTGGTGACCGGCGCGGTCTTCAAAACCGTCGAACGGCAGGTTCTGCCGCTGGCGGGTTCGATTCCCGTCCGCCTCCGCCATGCCTGACCCGCGCCGCGCGGTCCCGCGGACCGACGCGGTCCTGGCCGAGCCCCGGATCGCCAAGGCCGCCGGGACGCTCGGCCGGGACCTGGTCAAAGCGGTGGTCAACCACGTCCAGCACGCGGTGCGGGCGGGGGAGATCGCCCCCGCCGACGTCGTCGACGCCGTGCTGGCCCGGCTTCCGGCGAGCGCCTCCTCGCTGCGGCCGGTGATCAACGCGACCGGCGTCGTCGTGCACACCAACCTCGGCCGCGCCCCGCTCTCGGCGGCCGCGCGCGACGCCGTCCTCGCGGCCGCCGGCGCCACCGACGTCGAATTCGACCTCCCGACCGGCGAGCGGGCCCGCCGCGGCCGGGGTGCCCTCGCGGCGCTGCGCGCGGCCGTGCCGGACGCCGGTGCGGTGCACGTGGTCAACAACAACGCGGCGGCCCTGCTGCTCTGCGCGCTCGCCCTGGCGCCGGGCCGCGAGATCGTCGTCAGCCGGGGCGAGCTGGTCGAGATCGGCGACGGCTTCCGGATCCCGGACCTGCTGGAATCGGCCGGCGCGCGGCTGCGCGAGGTCGGCACCACGAACCGGACGACGGCGCGGGACTACGCCGCGGCGATCGGCCCGGACACCGGGTTCGTGCTCAAGGTGCACCCGTCGAACTACCGCGTCACCGGGTTCACCACGGAAGCGGCGCTGGGCGAGCTGGCCGGGCTCGGCGTGCCGCTGGTCGCCGACATCGGCTCGGGCCTGCTGGCCCCGCACCCGCTGCTGCCGGCCGAACCGGACGCGGCGAGCGCGCTGCGGGCGGGCGCCACGATCGTCACCGCGAGCGGGGACAAGCTGCTCGGCGGTCCGCAGGCCGGCCTGCTGCTCGGCGACGCGGACGTCGTCGAACGGCTGCGGCGGCACCCGGCCGCGCGGGCCCTGCGCGTCGACAAGCTCACCCTCGCCGCCCTCGAAGCGACGCTGCGCGGGCCGCGACCCCCGGTGCGTGCCGCGCTCGACGTGTCCGTCGCGAGCTTGCGGGAACGCGCCGAAGCGCTGGTCAAGTCCCTCGAGAACGTCGATGCCCAGGTGGTCGTGTCGGTGGCGGCCGTCGGTGGCGGGGGAGCGCCCGGCGTCGAGCTGCCCAGCGCCGCGGTGAGCCTGCCCGCCCGGTACGCGGCCGCGCTGCGCACGGGCGAACCCGCCGTCGCCGGCCGGGTCGTCAAGGACCGCTGCCTGCTCGACCTTCGGACCGTGCGGCCGGAAGAGGACGCCCAGCTGCGGGAAGCCGTCCGCCGATGCGGGTGATCGTCACCGCCGGGCACGTCGACCACGGGAAGTCCACGCTCGTGCGGCGGCTGACCGGGATGGAACCGGACCGGTGGGCCGAGGAACGCCGCCGCGGCCTCACCATCGACCTCGGCTTCGCCTGGACCCGGATCGGCGCCGAGGACGTCGCGTTCGTGGACGTGCCGGGCCACGAGCGGTTCGTGCCGAACATGCTCGCCGGCGCCGGGCCGGCCCCGGCGGTGCTGTTCGTCGTCGCCGCGGACGAGGGCTGGATGCCGCAGTCGGCCGAGCACCTCGCGGCGTTGGACGCGTTCGGCGTCCGCCGCGGGCTGCTGGTCGTCACCAAGGCCGACCGCGCCGACCCGGCCGCCGCGACGGCCGCCGCGCTGGAGGAGATCGCCGCGACCTCGCTCGGGGCCGTCCCGAGTGTCGCCGTCAGCGGCACCACGGGCGCGGGGCTGGCCGGCCTGCGGACGGCGATCGGGGAGCTCACCGCCGGGCTGCCGACGCCCGATCCGGACGCCGACGTGCGGCTGTGGATCGACCGTGCCTTCACGGTTTCGGGGGCCGGCACGGTCGTCACGGGCACGCTGGCCGCCGGCACGATCGCCGCCGGCGACGAGTTCCTGCTGGGCTCGGCGCGGGTGAAGGTCCGAACCCTGCAAGCCCTCGGCGAACCCCGCGACCGGGTCGGCGCCGTGGCCAGGGTCGCGGTGAACCTGCGCGGCACCGCGCGGGGCGACGTCCGCCGCGGCGACGTCCTGCTCACGCCGGGCCGGTGGCGCACCACGGCCGAGTTCGACGTGCGGCTGCGCGGCGCGGCCGCCGCGGACCTGCACCGCGAATTGGTGCTGCACCTGGGCACGGCGGCCGTGCCGGTCCGGGTCCGTCCACTCGGGACGGACACCGCGCGGCTCACCACGGCCACCGCGCTGCCGCTGCGCACCGGCGACCGCGGCCTGGTGCGCGATCCCGGCGAGCACCGGATCGCCGCCGGGTTCGACGTCCTCGACGTCGACCCGCCCGCCCTGTCCCGCCGCGGCGCGGCGCGGGCCCGCGGCCGCGAGCTGGCCGAACCCGACCTCGCCCGGGTTTACCTGCGCCGCAAGGGTTTCGTGCGTGCCGAGGACTTCACGGCGATGGGCCTGCCCGCGACGGGGGAGCGGCTGGGCGGGTGGTGCGCGGACGAGGAGCGGCTCGGGGCGTTGCGCACGCAGGCGGCCGAGATCGTGGGTGCGTGGGACAGCACGGCCGCGGGCGTACCGGTGGAGGCGTTGCGGCAGCGGCTCGGGCTGCCCGCCCCGGAACTGGTCGTCCCCGTGGTGCGGGGCACCGGCTTCGAGGTGGCGGGCGGCCTGGTCCGCCGTCCCGGCGCCGGGCTCGCCCCCGCCGTCGAAAAGGCCCTGGAAACGGTGGCGAAACGGCTCGCCGAGCACCCGTTCCGCGCGCCCGAGGCGGACGAGCTGCGCGCACTGGGCCTCGGCCGGCGCGAGCTGGCGGCGGCGGTCCGCCTCGGCCGGTTGACCGCGCTCGCCGAGGGGGTCGTGCTCGGCCCGGACGTGGCGGAGCGGGCGGTGGAGGAGCTGCGCCGGGTGCCCCAGCCGTTCACGGTTTCCGAGGCGCGCAAGGCCCTCGACAGCACCCGCCGGGTGATGATCCCGCTGCTGGAAAGCCTCGACGCCGCCGGGCGGACCGAGCCACTCGGCGACGGCACCCGCCGCACGAGGGACTAGCACCGCAACGGCGGACGGCCGCCGGTTACCGGGTTTGCCCGCGCCCCGGCTGCGGGTGCCCGGCCGGAATCTCCTGGACCCCGGTCGCCCACGACGCCAGCAGGGCCAGACCGTCCGCGGCCGCCGTGCCGGCGGCCGCGGTGTAGACGTTCAGGAGCAGGCCGGGGTCGGCGGGCAGCTCCATCGACTCGACGTCCAGGTCGAGCCGGCCCACCACCGGATGGTGCACGCGCTTGCGTCCGGACCGGTGGAACCGGACGTCCTGGGACGCCCAGCGCTGCCGGAACAGTTCGCTGCGGGTCGACAGTTCACCGACGAGGGCGATCAGTTCCTGGTCGTGCGGATTCCGGCCGGCTTCCATGCGCAGCTTCGCGGCCACATCGCCGGCTATCCGGTCGTAGTCGACGAAGAACTTTTCCGCCGCTTCGGGCTCCAGGTACACGAACCGCGCGGTGTTCGCCGGCCGTCGCGGGTCGGCCAGCAGCGGTGAATACAGCGCGCGGGCAAGGGGATTCAGGGCCAGGACGTCGTACCGGCCGTTGCAGATCCAAGCCGGCGCGTCGGTGATGGCGTCGAGCACCTGCTGAAGCGCCGGACGCACCGTCACGGCGGGCCGCCGGCGGCGTGGACCGCCGGGCGCCCTCGACTGCCGCGCGAGGTGGAACAGGTGATCACGCTCGGCCTCGTCGAGGTGCAAGGCGGAGGCCACCGCGTCGAGCACGCCGTCGGAGGCGCCGGTGAGGCTGCCGCGCTCCATCCGCACGTAGTAGTCGACCGAGATCCCGGCCAGCAGAGCCACCTCTTCGCGGCGCAGACCCTTGACCCGGCGGTTGCCGCCGTAGGCGGGCAGCCCGGCCCGCTCGGGCGCGATCCGCGCGCGACGCGAGCTCAGGAACTCCTTGATCTCGGTGCGCAGATCGATCTTGGTCACCCCTTCACCATAAGCCCTGTCCGCGGGCGGAGGGAGGTTCTGCTGGTACCCCCCGGCGGCTACGCACCCCTCGCACGCCGCTCAGGTACCCGTTGCGGTCGTGGCGATGCCGCCGTCGACCGGGATGACGGTGCCCGTGAGGTACGCGCCGGCCCGGCCGGCGAGGAACACGGCGATGCCTGCCATGTCGTCGTCGCGGCCGAGCCGGCGCAGCGGGGCCTTCGCCGCGATCGTCTCGCCGACGGCCTCGAGCGTGGTCGCCATCATCTGCGACGGGAACGGTCCTGGCGCCACCGCGTTCACCGTGACGTGCTGGGGGCCCAGTTCCCGGGCCAGCACCCTGGTGAGCTGGTGGAGTCCCGCTTTGCTGCTGGCGTAGGAGTAATTGGGCGAGTCGGCGACGTGGATGGCGGCGATGCTGCCGATGTTGATGACCCGCGCGGGATCCTCGGCGGTGCCCGCCCGGCGAAGTGCCGGGAGCAGCGCCTGCACCAGCCAGAACGGCGACTTGAGGTTGAGGTCGAGCACGGTGTCCCAGGCCTCGTCCGGGAACGTCTCCAGCGGCTCGCGCCACATCGCTCCCGCGTTGTTGACGAGGATGTCCAGGCGTTCGGAGTCGGCTTGGACGAGATCGGCGAGGCGCCGGCATTCGTCGTGAGTGGACAGATCGGCGGGGATGGCTTGAACGTCACCGAATTCGGACAGGAGCCGCTGGGCCTCCGCGCACGTGTCCGCCTTGCGTGCGCTGATGATCACCCGGGCGCCCGCCTGCAGGAGGCCGCGCGCGATCATCATTCCGATGCCCTTGGTTCCGCCGGTGACGAGGGCGTTCTTCCCCCGCAGAGCGAAAAGGTCCGCGTGGGTGGTGAATCGGCTGTCCGCCATGGGTCTTCGTTCCTTTTGTCGTGGAGCCTGTGCGGCCACGTTGACAGGCGTCCAGGACGTGCGGGAGACCCTGGCGTTCCGGGTACTGCGAGACCCCCTTGCCGGGGTTGGTCAGCGTTCCTCGACCAGCGACTGCGTGCCGACGACGCCGAGCAGCGCCAGCCGGTCGGCTGCTTCGGTGCCCGGTTCGGCCGAGTAGACCATGAGACGCAGGTCGCTGCCCGCGACGCTGAGGATGTCGCAATCCAGGGTCAGCGCGCCGACGTCCGGGTGGTCGATGGTCTTTCGGGCGGACTCGTGCTGCCCGACGGCACCCGACTCCCACAGGGCGGCGAACCGCGGGCTCTGCCGCCGGAGGTCGGCGATGAGCGAGCGGAGGTCCGGGTCGTCGGGGTAGCGGCCGGCGGTGCGGCGCAGGTCGGCGACCAGGGCCGCCTGCAACGCGTCCCGTGCCTCCGGGGTGTCGCGCACCCGGGTGTTCGGGCTGAGGAAGGTGCGCCGGACGCCGTTGAGGTCGCTGCCGCGGCGTTCGCCCATCAGGGCCGTGTGGAGCGGGTTGGCGAGCAGCTGGTTCCAGGCCGCGTCGAAGACGGCGACGGGGGTGCCGGCGAGCCGGTCCAGCATGCGGTGGACGCCGGGGGTGATGTGCCGCGGGACCGTGCCGGGGCTCGGGGGCGCGAGGCCGGCCAGCCGGAACAGGTGCGTGCGTTCGTCCTGGGTGAGGCGCAGGGCCCGGGCCAGTGCCTCCACGACCTGGGCCGACGGGCTGGTGGCGCGGCCCTGCTCGAGCCGGATGACGTAGTCGGCGGAGATGCCGGCCAGCTGGGCCAGTTCCTCGCGGCGCAGCCCGGCGGCGCGGCGGCGGCTGCCCGCGGGCAGGCCGGCGGCCTGGGGTGAGACGCGGTCGCGCCAGTGGCGCAGGGCCGTGCCGAGTCCGGTGTTCGCCATCCGTCGATTGTGCAAGCCGGCCGGCCGCTTGTCCTGGTATCGCCCGTCCCAGGAAAACCGGACCACTTCCTGGCCCGCGGACCGGGCCGATCCTGGTGGCAGCACGTCAGGAAGGAACGGAATCCATGAACCAGCTCGCTCTCGTGACCGGCGCCACCTCCGGCATCGGCCGGGCCTTCGCCGAGCGCCTCGCCGCCGACGGCTACGACCTGATCGTCACCGGCCGCCGCGAGGACCGCCTCGCCGAGTTCGCCGCCGCCCACCCGGAAGTCAAGGTGCGCACGGTGGCCGCCGACCTGTCCACCGACGACGGCGTCGCCACCGTCGCCGCCCTCTGCGCCGCCGAGCCGCTGACCATGCTCGTCAACAACGCCGGTGTCGCGCACTACATGCCGCTGGCGCAGCTGCCCGCCGACAAGGCCGCCGAGCTCGTCCACGTCAAGGTCGCCGCGCCCACCATGCTGACCCGCGCCGCGGTCGCGGGCATGCGGGAGCGCGGTGAGGGGCGGATCGTCAACGTGGCCGGGATGATCGCCTTCAGCGGTCCCGCCGACTCCTCGGTCATGCCCCGGCGCGCGGTCTACGCGGGGTCTCTGGCCTACCTCGTCGCCCTGTCCCAGACCCTGAGCGCCGAGCTCGAGGGCACCGGGGTCGGGGTGCAGGTGCTGTGCCCGGGCGTCGTCGCCACCGAGTTCCACGAGCGCCAGGGGCTCGATCTGAGCGCGGTGCCGCGGATGTCCGCCGCCGACGTCGTCACCGCGTCCTTGCGCGGCTTCGAACTCGGTGAAGTCGTCACGGCTCCGGGTGTCGAGGACGCCGGGCTGCTCGACGCCGTCTTCCGGGCCGATCTCGCGGCCTTCGGCGGGCAGGGCCCGGAGCTCGCCTCGCGCTACCGGTGAATGCCGCCGAAGAACGCACCGACCCCGGACACAAGCCCGCTGCCGCACCCCGGAGTCCGGGGCGCGGCAGCGGAGAAACGCGTCACTTCTTGTCCGTGACACCCTTCACGGCGTCCTTGATCTTCTCGCCGGCCTGCTTGAGCGAGCCCTTGGCCTGCTCGGACTTGCCCTCGGCCTGCCACTGCTGGTTGTCGGTGGCGTCACCGACGGCTTCCTTGGCCCGGCCCTTGAGCTCTTCGCCCTTGTTTTCCAGCTTGTCGTTCATCTGGGTGCACCTTCCGTCGCGGCGACATTTCCGGATCGGCCAGTCGCCAAAAGGGCCTTGACAGACTGATACCCACTCTCCGCGCGGCTACACATCGGCGGGCAGATGCCCGCCCATCCGCTCGATCCGCTGGATCGCCGGCTCGGCGAGGACGCCGTGCACGATCACCGACACCGCGACGGCGAGCGCGCCCACCCGCCACAGCACGTCCTGCTGCGGCACGGGGAGCCGGTTGAGCGTGTAGGCCAGGTAGTAGAGCGTGCCGATGCCGCGCACGCCGAAGAACGCGATCGCCGCGGTGGCGGGCCGTCCCGGTGACGGCGCGCCGAGCAGGGAGAGCCAGCCCACCAGGGGCCGCACCACCAGCACGGCGACGACGGCGATCACGACTTCGAGGGGCTGCAGCCCGCGCAGCAGGCCGTCGCCGATCGCCAGGCCCAGCCCCAGCAGGGCGAGCGGGACGAACAGCCGTTCCAGCTGGTGGCCGAAGGCGTGCAGGACGCCGTGGTACTCGTGCTCGCGCTCCTGGGTGCGCACCGCGACCGCCGCGACGAACACGGCGACGAACCCGTTGCCGTGGGCGGCTTCCGCCAGCGCGTAGGGCACGAACGCCAGCGCGAGCAGGACCAGCCCGTCGGCGTACTCGGCCAGCCGCAGCCGGTCCGACGGCGTGCGGAAGATCGCCCAGCCGAGCAGCCGCCCGGTGACCAGGCCCGCCACGACGCCGACGACCAGGGGCAGCAGCAGGTCCACCAGCACCCAGGACAGGTCCAGGCGCGGCTCGCCGCTCGCCAGGGCCAGGCCGAGGACGACGAACGGCATGGTGAGGCCGTCGTTGAGCCCCGCTTCCGTCGTCAGCGTGAAGCGGATTTCGTTGTTCCTGGCCAGTTCCGGCTCGACGTCGGGGTGCGGGACGCCGATGTCGCCGGCCAGCACCGGGTCGGTCGGGGCCAGCGCGGCGGCCAGCAGGAGCGCGACGCCGGGAGCGAGCGCGAGCCACCAGTACCCGAGCACGGCGATCGCGAGGATCGACACCGGCATGGTGATCGCGAGCAGCCGCCACGTGGACCCCCACCGGCGCAGGCCGAACGGCCGGTCGACCGACAGTCCGGCCCCGGCGAGCGCGACGAGGATGCCCAGCTGGGCGAAGGATTCCACGCCGTCCAGGTGGGCGGCCGGGTCGCCCCAGCCGTTGCCGTAGGGGGCGGGCAGCGGGAGCAGCCCGAGCACGATCCCGGCCAGGAGCATCACCAGCGGCACCGAGAACGGCCGGTCGGCGACCAGCTTGGGCACGATCGCCGCCGCGAGCGCGAGCAAGCCCGCCACTCCGAACAACACCGTCAACGACGCCAAAGCTCTCCTCCTGCCGCTCGTCCCGCACCACCGCGGCCAGGAGACCCGGCCGAGCGTGCTGCCGGGTTCCACCGGGACGCACCGCGATCGGCCAGGCCCCCGGGAGCCGGGTAGCGTGGCGGGATAGAGGCGCGCCGCGACCCGGATGCCCGGCGTGCGAGCGGCGAAACCGAGGAGGCCGCGTGACGGCGATGAACGGGGCGGGCAGTCCGTGCCGGTTCTGCGGCAGGCGGCGCGACCCCCGGGTGCCCGGCCGGAACGGGCCGATCTGCGTGGACTGCGTCCGCGCCGGCCTGCGGGTGGTGCGTGACGGCGCGGATCGGGAGAGCGGCGCGGGTGACGTGCTGGCCGCGGTGACGTCGCCGCTGGCCGCGGTCTGCGACTTCTGCGGCCGCCGCGAGCGCCGGACGTTCCTCGGGCTCCGGCGTCCGCTGCTGCGCGTGGACTGCGCGGCCCGGGACGCGGTGATCTGCGTGGACTGCCTGGACCACGCCGGCGACGTGCTGAACGTCGCCCTGCGCGGCTGAGGGCGTTTCGGCGCGGCCACCGCGGGTAGCCGGGCGCCATGACGTCCACTCGGGAACGCCGCACGCGACCGGAGACCGCTTCGGTGGCCGAAACCCTGCGTGTCGCGGTCGAGGTGGCGCTGCCCACACTGGCCGGCGGGGTGATCAAGCGCCGTCCCGCGGCGATGGCGGTGGCCGGGAAACTGCGGTTCGACCGCGCCGGCGTGCGGCTGCTGAGCCGCCTGCGTGCGCGCCACTACGGCCGTCCGCTGAAGCTGCGCGTCCCCGGCCGGTCGGTGGAACTGGCCCTGTCCGGCGCGGACGTGAAGCGGCTGCTGGCCGGCACGCCGACGCCGTTCAGTCCGTCCACAGTGGAGAAGCGGGCCGCGCTGGGGCACTTCCAGCCGCACGGCGTCCTGATTTCGGACGCGGCCGCCCGGCTCGCCCGGCGCCGGTTCACCGAGGCCGTGCTCGAACCCGGCCGTCCGCTGCACGAGCTCGCGACGCCGTTCGCCCGCGCGATCGCCGAAGAGGCGGCCTTCCTGCCGAGCGCGGGGTCACTCGACTGGGACACCTTCAACGTCGCCTGGTGGCGGCTGGTCCGGCGCGTCGTGCTGGGCTCGGGTGCCCGCGACGACACGACGCTGACCGACCAGCTCGAACGCCTGCGGCTCGACGCGAACTGGGCGTACCTGCACCCGAAGCGCCGGCAACTGCGCGAAGAGTTCCGGCGGCGGCTGAGCGGGCACCTGAACCGCGCCGAGCCGGGCAGCCTCGCCGCCGTGATCGCCGCCGTCGGCGAGGACACCGCACCCGATCAGGTGGCGCACTGGCTGTTCGCGTTCGACGCGGCGGGCATGGCGACGTACCGGACGCTGGCCCTGCTGGCGAGCCACCCTGCAGAGCAGGAGCGGGCGCGCACGGACATCGGGGACGCCGAGCCGGCTCAGCTGAGCTACCTGCGCGCGTGCGTGCTGGACGCGGTCCGGCTGTGGCCGACCACGCCGATGATCCTGCGCGAGACGACGGAGGAGACGTCCTGGGGTCCGGCGGGCACGACCGTGCTGATCTTCACGCCGTTCTTCCACCGCGACCCCGACCTGCCCTACGCCGAACGGTTCGAGCCGGACCTCTGGCTCGACGGCCGCGCGGCGGAGAACCCGGCCCTGGTCCCGTTCAGCGCGGGCCCGGCGATCTGCCCGGGCCGCGACCTGGTGCTGTTCAGCGCGAGCACGATGCTGGCGAACCTGCTGCGCCACCACCGCTTCGAGCAGGCGTCGGGACCGGTCCTGTCCCCGGACCGCCCCTTGCCGGCGACCCTGGACAACTTCCACCTGAAGCTCAACCTCCTCCCGGCCTGAAGCGCCCCAATGTGGCCTTCGGTGCGTTGAACGCACCGAAGGCCACATTGGGTGCGTTCAACGCAAC
>NZ_JBFAZA010000059.1:0-40353 GCF_040681595.1 Amycolatopsis sp. NPDC051716
AGGCCAGACCGACCGCACCAACTACCCAGCAACCATCACCATCACGATCATCACCGAGTTGACACACGCCCCTGAGCCTTAACTTTCCGGCATTGGGGTTAAACCTCGACCGGCAGGTGGAAGAGCCCGCGCGTGATCGGGCTCGGCCACCAGGTCAGCTCCTCTTCGGCGACGGCGAGCCGGGCCGTCGGAAGGCGGCGCAGCAGGGTCTCGAAGGCGACGTCGGCCTGCAGCCGGGCCAGGGCCGCGCCGATGCACAGGTGCGGTCCGGCACCGAAGGCGATGTGCCGGCGTTCCGCAGCCCGCTGTCCCGGCCGGAAGGCGTCCGGTTCTTCGTAGGCCGCGGGGTCGCGGCCGGCGGCCAGCACCGACACGAGGATCGGGTCGCCCGGCCGCATGAGCCGGCCGCCGATCTCGACGTCCTCGGTCGGGAACCGCCAGGTGGCGTTCTGGAGCGGCGCGTGCAGCCGGAGCGTCTCCTCGATGACGGCGGCGCGGTGCTGAGGATCCTGCCGCGCCTTCGTTGCTTCGCCGGGGTGGGTCAGCAGCGCGAGCGCGCCGGTGGCGATCAGCCCGACGGTCGTTTCGTGGCCGCCGATCAGGATCAGGAACGCCGTCGACGTCACCTCGTCCGCGGAGAGCGTGCCGGTGGCCTCCTGGGCGACGAGGTCGCTGATCAGGTCGGTGCCCCGCGTCGCCCGCTTGGCCTCGACGACCTCGGTGACCAGCTGTTCCAGCACGTCGGTGGCTTCGCGGACCTTCGAACCGTCGGTGTCGTCGGCGGAGTCGATGACCAGGGACCACTCGTGCACGTCTTCGCGGTACCGCTCGGGCACCCCGAGCAGGTCGCAGATGATCGCGATCGGCAGCGGGTAGGCGAGATCGGTGACCAGGTCGCCGTGCCCGCGTGCTTCGACGGCGTCGATCAGCTCGTCGGTCACCTGCTGGGCGCGTTCGCGCAGGTGCTGCATCCGGCGCGGGCCGAACGCGCCGGCACAGGCGCGTCGCAACCGGGTGTGCTCGGGCGGATCGGTGTTGATCATGTTCGACGCGAGCGACGGCCGGTGGTCGAGCGGCAGGCCCATGCCCGACCGCTGCCATTCCTCGTTGCCGGCCGAGGGGCTCTTGACCAGCGCGGGGTGGTTAAGCGCCTTGACGGCGTCGTCGTACCGCGTGATCAGCCAGGCCCAGGTGCCGGTGGGAAAGCCGAGCCGGTGCGGTGGTCGTTCGCGCAGCCACGCGTAGGCGGGTGCGGGGTCGCGATCGAAGTCCGGACCGAACAGCGCGGGCTCTCCCATGCGCTCACCCTGCCCGCCGGACTTTCTTCGCGACAAGTGTCCCGGCGCGGCTTCGCCCGTTCGTCCTTACAGTGAGAACCGGCGATCGGCGCCGGTCAGGATCTGTGAGGAGCAGCCATGCCCCAGTACGCCGCGATCATCTACGCCACCGACATCGACCCGACCACGCCCGAGGCCGTGGACCTGATGAAGGACTACAACGAGTTCGGCGAGGGCGCGGCCGCGGTGATCCGCGGCGGCGCGGCCCTGTACCCGACGGCGACCGCGACCACGGTCCGCGTCACCGGCGGCAAGGGTGGCGACCTCGTCACCAGCGACGGCCCGTACGCGGAGACGAAGGAAGCCCTCACCGGCTTCTACCTGCTCGAATGCGCCGACCTCGACGAAGCGGTCAAGGTCGCCGCCCGGATCCCGGGTGCCTGGGACGGCGCGATCGAGGTCCGGCCGGTCGTCGACTTCGGCAAGTGACCGGCGCCGGGGACGCGGTCGCGCGGCTGGTCCGGGAGGAGGGCACCCGGGTACTGGCCACGCTGGTCCGCGTCACCGGCAGCGTCGACCTGGCCGAAGACGCGGTCCAGGACGCCGTCGTGCGCGCGCTGGAGACGTGGCCGCGCGACGGCGTCCCGGAAAATCCGCGCGGCTGGCTGCTGGTCGCGGCCCGTCGCCGGGCGGTGGACGTGGTCCGCCGCGAGGCGAAGCGCCAGGGGAAGGAGGCCGTCGCGATGCCCGACATCGACCCGTTCCCCGACCCGCTGGTGGTCCGCGACGACCTGCTGCGGCTGGTCTTCACGTGCTGCCACCCCGCGTTGTCCCTGGACGCCCAGGTGGCTTTGGCGCTTCGGACGTTGGGCGGTTTGTCGACGGCGGAGGTCGCCCGCGGCCTGCTGGTCCCCGAAGCGACCATGGCGAAGCGGCTGACGCGCGCGAAGCAGAAGATCGCTCAGGCGCGGATCCCGTACCGGGTCCCGTCGGCGGAGGAATTGCCGGCACGGCTGGCCGGCGTGGCGTCGACGGTGTACCTGATCTTCAACGAGGGCTACACGGGCCGTGTTTCGCTGCTCACGGAGGGCGTGCGGCTGGCGCGCCTGCTGTTTTCCCTGATGCCGGACGAGCCGACGGCGTTGGGGCTGCTGGCTTTGGTGCTGCTGCAGGACGCCCGCCGCCCCGCGCGGTTCTCGTCGGGCGTGCCGGTGTTGCTTTCCGAGCAAGACCGTTCGTCGTGGGACACGTCGTTGATCAAGGAAGGCGTCGAGCTGGTCGCCCGCGGCTTGCGCCGGACACCAGCGGTGCCGAACGTTTACGTGGTCCAGGCGGCTGTCGCCGCGTGCCACGACCTGGCGCCATCTTACGAAGAGACGAACTGGGACGCGGTGATTTCCTGGTACGACGTGTTGCTGTCGGTCCAGGACACCCCAGTGGTCCGCTTGAACCGGGCGGCCGCGATCGCGGAACGCGACGGGCCTGCCTCGGCATTGGAGCTGGTGGACGCCTTGGCGGAATTGGACGACTACCCGTGGTGGCACGCTTCGCGGGCGGAGTTGTTGCACCGCTTGGGTTCCGCGTCGGCCTTCGAGGCGTTGGACCGCGCGGTGGAAACCGGTTTACCTGCCCCTCACGCTGCGCAATTGCGGGCCAGAATGGAAAGCGAAAACCCCGGTCGGAAGGCTCGGGGTTTCGGTGCGAGCGGATGACGGGAATCGAACCCCTGCTGACCCGCTGTCAACGGTCCGTGTCCGGCCCGGCCGGAGGTCGGTCGGCCCCTTGAGTCCATATGGTGCCTGACTGTGGCGCAGTTCACGTCGACCGAGTCACTCGTTTGGGTGGTGACGTTGCTGATCTTGGATCGCTATTTTGGTCAGGTCACAGGGGAGGTGGCTTAGGTGAGTGACCCGATTTTTCGTGGTGGGACCGCGGTCTGCGTCAGCCACGCTTCTGGTGACCGCGTGAGATCTTTTTGATTTCTCACTGCTGACAGCAGCTGTAAGAACGCCGCTGATCGCCGTGCGCCGACGGCATGGTCGGCGGTTGGGGATTGGATGCCAGTGATCGCCGTTGTTGTTGCGGAGAGCCATGAGATCGTGCGGGTGGGAATTCGCGCTGTCTTGGCGCAGTCTCGAGTGTGCCGGCTGGTGGGAGAAGCCGGCGATGTCGCCGGATTGCTGTCGGTCCTGCGAGGGGCGGGACCACATGTTGTCGTGCTGGACGCGGTTTTGCTGCGCCGCCGCGGTGTTGCTTTGGTTGATCAGGTGCTGGCCGCGTGTCGGCGGGCTTGCCCGCGGATCGTGATCACGGCAGCAGCCGGGGATGAGGAGTTGGTGTTGGACGCGGTCCGGGCGGGGGCTGCGGGTTCGGTGTCGAAGGAGGTGTCGCCGCGCGTGCTGGTCGAGGAGATTGTCCAGGTCGCCGGCGGGAAGTTGCGTTTGCCGCAGTGGGCGGTGCGGCGTCTGGTCGACGCGCATCGTCGTGGGCTGCTGCCCGTGGGCAAGCCCGCGGCCGCGCTGACGAGGTTGACGCGGCGGGAAGCCGAGGTCGTGCGGCTCGTCGCCGCGGGGCGCAGCAACGCTGACATCGCGCGGGTTTTCGTGGTGAGCGAGTCGACAGTGAAAACGCATCTTCATCGGGCGATGCGCAAGCTTGATGTGTCCAGCCGCTCGGAGATGGTGATTTTCGCCTACCGCAACGGCATTGCCTGGCCGTCAGGGGCACGCGACTGAAGCAAAGAGTGAGCCGTGGGCCCTTTCGGGTGCCACGGCTCACTCAAGCGCATTCAGGCTGACCGCTTTACGGGATGCAGGGGCCCTGGAGTTCGGTCGCGGTGATCTTCTCGGAGGCGGAGTTGCCGACGGCCACGACCGCGCCCTTGGCGATGCACAGGGTGTTGGTCCACTGCGAGCCGTGGAGCGGAATGTGCAGGAACCGCACGTGCGCCGGGGAGTTGCCGCAGTTGGTGTAGGCCCAGTGCAGGATTCCCTGGGACAGGCCGCAGTCCCGGACGGTGGCGGAAGAGCTGGTCTGGGCGTTGGCGACGGCAGGGCCGGCGAGACTGAGCGCGCCGGCCGTGGCGATCCCGATGATGGCGGCGGCACTTGCGGACTTGAGCGTGGAGATCACGTTGCGCCTCTCGATAGCTGAACGGCAGAATCGCCGTTTTTCGTTGTGGCAGAACGAAACGTTAAAGATCGGGGCGTCCGGAATCGTCCGTCGGTTGCGGTGGAAAACCCGTCAACTTCCGCGGCAGTGTGGTTGACGCGCGCAGTTCCCTATGGGTTCGCCTGCGCGGGCGCTCCCCTATGATCATCAGGCTGACCGGGTGGCGATGAGGGCCGAACGCAAGGTCGAGGGGTTTGTGGTGCGGCGAGACCGACTAGACGACGTGGCGCTCTCAGCGTCTGGTGACAGCGGCGACGGAGACGTCTCGTCAGACGGTGGCCGGCGCTCCCGTGCGAGCACGGTCGGCGGGCTCGGCGTGACGGTTCTCGCGACTTCGGCGATGGGTTACGCGCTGCTCCTGCTGGCCGGCAAATACCTCAGCTCCGCTGAAAATGCCGTCTTCCTCGGGTTTTGGGGATTGCTCATGGGCGTGGGCAGCGCCTTGTCACCGGTGGAGCAGGAGCTGTCGCGGCAGACGGCAATGGCCTCGGCACAGGGTCGCAAGCCGGACTTGAGCGCTGCCCGGACCTTCGGGGTCACGCAAACCATCGCGATCGTGGTGGCCGCGGTGCTGGTGGTGCCGGCGGTGAATACGCAGCTGTTCGACCAGCACCGGGAGCTGGCGCTGGTCGCCGGGTGCGGGATCGTGGCGTTCCCCGCGTTGTACGCGATGCGGGGGTTGTTCATCGGAGCTGGGCAGAACGGGCGCTACTCGGCGATTTTGCTGGCCGAGGCCGCAGCGAGGCTGGTGCTGTTCGCCGGGTTCGTCGTCGCCGGGGTCAGCGGGCTGACCTGGCTGGCGGTCGCGGTGGCGGTCGGCTCGTGCGCGTGGCTGCCGTTCGCTTTCCGGGCGCGTGGCTTGGTCGAGCCGAATCCGTCAAGTGAGCCGTGGGGCGCGTTGTGGCGGCGCATGCTGGGCCTGACGGTCAGTGCGGCGTTGACCGCGAGTGTGCTGACCGGCTACCCGGCGGTGGTGAAGCTTGTCGCGCCGCGCGGGAGCGAGGACGCGCTGGGCGGGTTGTTCCTGGCGGTGTCGCTGCTGAGGTCACCTTTGCTGCTGGTGCTGGCCCCCATCCAGACGCTGGCGGTGCCGACCGTTGTGCGGGTGCTGCACCAGCCGGATGGGGTGCGCCGGCTGCGGCGGTTCGCGGCCTTGGGGGCGGGCGGCACGCTGGTTGTCGGCCTGGTCGTGGGGGCGGTGGCGTATGTGGCGGGGCCGTGGGTGTTTCGCCTGCTGTACAAGGAAAAGTTCGCGGTGCCGGCGTGGACGATGGCCGGTTTGGGCTGGTCGGGGATCGCGCTGGCGGCCACGATGCTGACGGTGGCGGTGCTGGTCGCGCGGAAGCAGACTGGCCGGGTGGTCACGGTGTGGGCGGTGGTGGCCGGGTTGAGTCTGCTTGTGCTGCTGGTTTCGCCTGGCGGGATTTTGTTCCGCGCTGTGCTGGGCGCGACCGTCGCGCCGACTGTGGGTTTGGCGGTCGCGCTCGTGTTGGTCGTCGCAGCGCGCGACACGGCTACTCGGCGTGAGTCGTCTCGCTGAGGGCGACCCCAATGCGGACAGCTAATGGCCCACTAATGGCCCACGCCGCTGCGGGGGCGGGTAAAAACAAAACCCCACGCCGCTCGACTTATGCCGGTTGACCTGGGGTTTCGCTGCTGGAG
This sequence comes from Amycolatopsis sp. NPDC051716, assembly GCF_040681595.1. NCBI lineage: Bacteria > Bacillati > Actinomycetota > Actinomycetes > Pseudonocardiales > Pseudonocardiaceae > Amycolatopsis > Amycolatopsis sp. NPDC051716. The sequence goes on from NZ_JBFAZA010000059.1 coordinate 6,111, forward strand.
CGGATGACGGGAATCGAACCCGCGTATTCAGCTTGGGAAGCTGATGTTCTACCATTGAACTACATCCGCAGTGCGTCGCCAGCATACACGGCAGCGTGATCCCCCTGTCCAGGCCCCTCCTCCTTGACTCGCGCGCGTCAAGTGACAACAATCGTTGTCGACTGGCGGAGGTGAGTGTGGTGGACGAGCCCGAGCTGTTCCGGCAAGGCGGGTTCCGGCTGGCCCAGCGGCTGTTCATCGAGGGTGACATCCGGGGTGACGAGCGGCAGGTCGCGCGCCTGCGGGAGTTCGCCCAGGTGCAGGACCGGCTCGCGGACGACGTCGTCGCCTGGATGGCGCAGCAACCCAAAGGACACGGGCGCGCCCTCTTCGAGGAAGCCCTGACGAACCGAGCCGAAGCGACCGGGCCGCTCAAGGACTTCTTCGACCAGGTCGACGCCAAGCCCTACTGGGTCGATGACGAACGGCTCGAGCGGGGCGCGAAAGCCATCACGCGGGCCGGGTTGCTGGGGCTCTTCCCGCTCGGGGACATGTCGCTGATGGGCGGCTACCTCGCGTCGCGCGCCACGAAATCGCTGGTGGGGACCGGGGAGATCGAATACCAGGCCATCCGGCGGCTCGTCGAGACCGCCGCGTGGTGGATCGACGTCACCACGCCCGGTGCTCTCGAGCACGGCCGGAAGGGGTACGCCTCCGCGCTGCGGATCCGGCTCGTGCACGCCCACGTCCGCGCCGCCATGAACCGGCGGGACGACTGGGACTACGCCGCCTGGGATCGGCCCGTCAACCAGGTGCAGACCGCCGGGACACTCCTGCTTTTCTCGCTCGTCTACGTCTTCGGCACGCAGCTGCTCGGCCTCCGCTACTCCGCCCGCGAACGCGGTGACATCCTGCACCTCTGGCGCTACATCGGCTGGCTCATGGGCGTCGACGACGAACTGCTGCCCGCCTCCGAAGAGGACGCTTGGCGGCTGCTGTGGCTGCTCGCCGCCACCGAGTTCATCCCGGACGACGATTCGAAGCGGCTCGCCAAGGCGCTGATCGAGGCGAACGCCGCCGTCGGCGAGGGGCGCGGGGCCGTCGGGAAGGTGCTCTCGCACGTCTCCGTCGCCGTGCACTCGTCGATCAGCCGGCTCGTGCTCGGGAAGACCAACGCCGACTTCCTCGGGCTGCCGAACGATCCCGTCGCGCAGGCCGCGATCGTCGCCGTCGCGGGGGTCAACTTCGCCGCCGAGACCGTGCGGCGGTTCATCCCCGGTGCCACCGCGCTGCAGGAACGGATCGGGCGGGCCGGGCGCCGCGGGTACGTGAAGCGGCTCGAGAAGATCTTCGCGCCCGACACCACCTACGCGCAGCACATGCGGGCGGCCTGAACCCACCGGATAGGCTTCGGCCGTGCTGCTCAGTGACCGTGACCTCCGCAAAGAGCTCGACGCCGGCCGGCTCGGCATCGACCCCTTCGATGCCGGCATGGTCCAGCCGTCCAGCATCGACGTCCGGCTCGACCGCTTCTTCCGCGTCTTCGACAACAGCAAGTACACCCACATCGACCCGCAGCTGCAGCAGGACGAGCTGACCTCGCTGGTCGAGAAGGAGGGCGACGAGCCCTTCGTGCTGCACCCCGGCGAATTCGTGCTCGGCTCGACGTTCGAGCTCGTCACCCTGGCCGACGACCTCGCCGGCCGCCTCGAGGGCAAGTCCTCGCTCGGGCGCCTCGGGCTGCTCACGCACTCGACCGCCGGGTTCATCGACCCCGGCTTCTCCGGGCACATCACCCTGGAGCTGTCGAACGTCGCCAACCTGCCGATCACGCTCTGGCCCGGCATGAAGATCGGCCAGCTGTGCATCTTCCGGCTGTCCAGCTCGGCCGAGCACCCGTACGGCTCCAGCGAAGCCGGGTCCCGCTACCAGGGGCAGCGCGGCCCGACCCCCAGCCGGGCGTACAAGAACTTCCACCGCGTCGACACCTGGCGCTAAACCGATACCTTCTCGTCCCAATCGATGTGGTGGTTCCACATGAAGGCGTTCGGGTCTTCCTTGAACGGCTTGGCGAACGCCCGCTTGATGAAGAAGTCGCGGACGACCCGTCCGACCGGGCCGATCACCTTCTGCTCGCCGTTGCGCTTGCCGGCCGCGACCACGGCCTCCACGCGCTCGCGGCGCAGACCCTCGTAGGTGGCCAGCGCGCGCTCGACGTCCGGCACGTCGCGGAGGCATTTGCCCAGCGTGACGGCGTCTTCGATGGCCATCGACGCGCCCTGGCCCGCCGCCGGCGACGTCGCGTGCGCCGCGTCGCCGATGATGACCATGCGGCCGCGGTGCCAGACCGGGACCGTCGGGAAGTCGTACGTCGGCCAGGCCGGGTAGATCTCCCGCGTCGCCCGGATGATCTCGGCCGCCGGTGTCCGGTCGCCGGCCACCAGGTGCAGGAGCTCGGCGCGCAGCTTTTCGCCCGAGAGCGTGATCAGCTCGGCCGGGGCCGGTTCGGTCTTGCGGGCCGGGTTCGCGAACCACCAGACGCGGCCGTCCGTGCTGACGACGTGGCAGAAGAACACCCGCTTGCCGAACACCATGTTCAGCACGCCCGGCTCGTCGGGCAGGTCCAGGCCTTCGGCGAACCCGCCGGTGTTCAGCAGCGGGACGTACCGCGGTGACGGCGCGTCCGGGTCGATGATCGTGCGGACGCGGGAGCGGAGGCCGTCGGCGCCGATCAGGAGGTCGCCTCGCGCGTGCGAGCCGTCGGAGAAGTCCGCGCTGACCTGCGTGTTCGTCTGGCTCGCGCCGACCAGGCGCTTGCCGTATTCGACGCGGATGCCGCGCCGCGCGGCCTCGTCGCGCAACGCCACGTAGAGGTCGGAGCGCAGGACGGTCTGGCTCACCGTGCCGTCCGGGAGGGTGCCGCCCAGGGGGAATTCGGCGAGCCGGGTGCCGTTGCCGAGCCCGATCGACATCCGCGGCGAGTCGAAGCCCGCGCTCCGGACGACGTCCTTGAGGCCGAGCGGGAGCAACGCGTCCAGGCCGTTGACGGCCAGCGTCAGGAACGCCCCGACGCCTTCGGAGTCGCGGTCGTACGCCTCGAACAGCAGCGGCTCGTGGCCGGCTTCGTGCAGGGCGATGGCCGTGATCGTGCCCGCGACGCCACCCCCGATGATCAGTGCTCGTGTCATGTGGTTCGACCCCTCGAATGTCTTAGAAACTAATTCGTTCTGTCGAACTAAAGAGTGAGCTAGGCTGGTCGCCGTGTCAAGCGAGCGAACGGAACTCGTCGAGGAAGTCCTGCTCAGGTCGCGGGAGCTGTCGACGGAGACGGTCATGTTCCACACCGCGATCTCCGAGACCCGGGGGCTGTCGGCGGTGGAGAGCAAGGTCCTGGACTACCTCGCGCGCTTCGGGCCGCAGACGCCGAAGGACCTCGCGCGGCTGTCGGGGCTCGCGCCCGCGTCGGTGACGGCGATGATCGACCGGCTGGAGCGCAAGGGCATCGTCAACCGCGAGCCGCACCCCGACGACCGGCGCAAGATCCTCATCGCGCTGGACCTGCAGTCCATCGCGAGCGGGGTGCACCTGTGGGACCACCTCGTCAAGGGCATGTACGAGCTCTGCGACCGCTACACCGACGACGAGCTCCGGACGCTCATCGGGTTCGTCCAGGCCGCCACCGCCCTCACCCACGAGTCGACGGTGAAGCTGACCGGCTCCGGGCCAGGGGCCACGAACGAGTGAGTTTGAAGGCGTAAAACCGGCTCTCGTGCCACGCTCCCAAGGTCGTCTCGGCCCCGCAGGTGGCGAGGAGTGCCGTTGCCCGAAAGACCGCTTCGCCCGATTCTCGTGCTGGCACTGGTCTTCCTGGCCTCCGCCTTCGTGCCGTCGGCGGGCGCGGCCGGCGCACCGCCGTTCGAGGTGGCCTACGACGACGTGGTCTACGGCGACTTCGTCTACGCGGGCAACGGCGTCCTGCGCTGCCCGGTCGCCGCCGACGACGCGCCGATCAAGGGGTCGGTCGCGACCCCCGCGGCGTGCGCGAACACCGCCGACCGCAAGGACACGCTGGCCAACGACGACTTCTTCATGCAATGGGCCGACGTCGACGCCGACCCGGGCACGTTCGACTCGGCGAGCGCGTCGGTGGGCGTCCCGCCGGGGGCCCGCGTGGTCTTCGCCCGGCTGAACTGGGCCGGCAGCACCACCTGCGGTCCCTCGGCGGTCGCACCGCCCGGGACGCCCGCGAAGCAGAACGTCCGGCTTTCCGTCGGCAGCGCGGACTCCGTGGACATCGCGCCTTCGGGGTACGCCGAAGACGGTGGTTACTACTCGGCGCGCGCCGACGTGACCAGCCTTTTCGCGAAGGTGCCCGCCGTTTTCGACGTGACGGTCGGGAACGTCTGGGCTATGCGGGGGTTCGACTGCGTGGGTGGCTGGTCGATCGCGCTCGTCTACGCCTATCCGGAGCGCAACGCGGACTACGCGCCGAACAAGCGCAAGGTGGTCGTCTACGACGGCCACGTCCGGCAGACCGCCGGCGCCCCGGCGGCGGAGGCGACGATCACCGGCTTCCGCGCCGCGGCCGCCGACGCGCACCTCGGCGTCACCGCGTACGACGGCGACTGGGGTGCGTCCGGCGACCAGTTCCTGGTCGACGGCACCCCGGCCGCCGAGCCCGCGACCGGCGGCACGTCCAATTTCTTCATCTCCAACGCCGACAACGCCGCGGCGCCGGGCGCGAAGAACAACTTCAGCGTCGACGCGAAGGCGTTCAACGTCGACAGCATCCCTGCCGGCGCGACGAGCACGAAGCTCGGCTTCGTCACCAGCGGCGACGCGATCCTGGCGCAGAATCTCGCGTTTTCGGTGCCGGTGCCCGAACTCCAGCTCGCTGTGCGCGCTACCCGGCCGAAGGCGCACGCCGGTGAGCCGGTGCCGTTCGCCGTCGTCGTGACCAACCCGGGCGAGGTCCCGGCGTCCGGTGTCGAGGTCGCCGACCCGGCCGTCCCGGGCTGCGCCAAACCGCTCGGCACGCTCGCCCCGCACCAGACGGTCAGCTACACCTGCACCGGAACCGCGCCGCCCGACGACTTCACGAACACGGCAAAGGCCACGGGCACGAGCGCGCTCGGCGACGCGCTCGAGGGCGTCGCCGGCGCGCGCGTCGACGTCCTGCACCCGGCGCTGGGCATGACGAAGACGGCCGACCGGCCCGCGTACCGCGCCGGCGAGGCCGTGACCTTCACGATCAAGGTCACGAACACCGGCGACACGGGGCTGTCCGGCCTCCAGGTCGCCGACCCGAAGACGCCGTCGTGCGCTCTCACCGGAGCACTCGCGCCGAGCGAAAGCCGCACGACGACGTGCACCGCGAAGGCGCCGATCGCCGACGGCGTCAACACGGCGAGCGCGGTGGGCACCGACGAGCTCGGCAAGCAGGTCACGGCGACGGCCGACGCGCCCGCGCCGACGATCGCGCCCGCGGTCCAGGTCACCAAGACCGCGGACCCCCCGGTGATCCACGCCGGCGACGCCGTCACCTGGACGGTCGCGGTGCACAACACCGGCGACAGCCCGCTCGCCCCGGTGAAGCTCACCGACGACACGACATCGGCGTGCGCGCGCACCTTCGCCGGCCTGGCCGCGGGCGCGACGCAGACGTACACGTGCACGGCGAACCCGTCCCGGACCACGACGTCCCAGCTGACGGCGACCGGAACCGACCTGGCCGGTCGGCCCGTGACGGCCACCTCGTCGGCGACGGTCACGGTCATCACCCCGGAGCTGACCCTCACGAAGGACGCCACGCCCGCCATCGCCCGCGCCGGCGACCCGATCACGTTCACGATGACGGTCGCCAACGCCGGCGACGCACCGCTGACCGAGGTCACCGTGACGGACGACGTCCCGGCGTGCGCCAAGGCGATCGGCGCCCTGGCCCCCGGCGCGACGGTCGTTTACCGGTGCACCGCACCAGCCCCACCGGACGACCTCGCCACGACGGCCACGGCCACCGGCAAGGACCAGCTCGGCCGCGCGGTGAAGGTCACCGACGACGCGGCGGTGGACGTGATCCACCCGGCGCTCCGGCTGGCCGTGCGCGCGACACCGGCCCAGGCCCGCGAGGGCGACACGGTGACCTGGACGATCACCGCGGCCAACACGGGCGACGTGCCGCTCACCGAGGTCACGGTCGCGGACGACCAGGTCCCGGCGTGCGCGAAGCGGTTCGGCACGCTCCAGTCGCAGGCGCAGCAGGAGTACACGTGCACGACGCTCGCGGGCACGGCCGGCTTCGCGAACAAGCCGGCGCTGACGGGCACGGACCCGACCGCTCGCCCGGTGACAGCGGCCGCGGAGGGAGCGTTCGCGGTCCAGCACCCGGCGGTCGCGATCACGACCGAGGTGACGGGCGGCCCGTTCCGCGAGGGCGACAAGGTGCCGTTCCGGATCACCGTCCGCAACACCGGTGACGTGCCGCTGGCGAGCCTCCGAGTCACCGACGCGCCGGCCAGGGACGCGCAGGCGACGGACGCGCAGGCCGCGGCCGCGCAGGCGACGGACGGGCAGACCACGCACGCGCAGGCCCCGGATGCGCAGGTCGCGGGCACGCAAGCCATCGGCGCGCCCGCCGAGGTCGCGTCGGGCACCGGCGCGCGGGCCATCGGCGGCCCAGCTGCCGCGTTGGGCACCGGCATGCGAGCCCTTGGCGGCCTAGCTGCCCTGTCGGGCACCGGCGCGCGAGCCATCGGCGCGCCCGCTGCCTCGCCGGGCACCGGCGCCACCACCTCGGCGACCCAGAACCCAGCCACCGGCTGCACCCAAACCCTCGAGGGCGCCCTCGCCCCGGGCGCCACCCGCGACTTCACCTGCACCACCACGGCCCCGGCCGATGACGTCACCCGCAGCGTCCGGGTCACCGCCACCCCACCAGTCGGCTCGGACGTCACCGCGTCCGGCAGCGCTGCCGTCGACGTCATTCATCCGGCCGTCGCGATCGCCCGGACCGTCGACTTCTCCGTCGTGCACGCCGGAGACACCGTGACCTCGACCGTCACCGTCACCAACACCGGTGACAGCGCGCTCCAAGACGTCGCCGTCGCCGACGAGCGGGCTCCGGACTGCGCCAGATCCCTGGGCCGGCTCGAACCTCAGGCCAAGCGCGCCTACACCTGCACCCAAGCCGCCGGGGAAGCCGACTTCGCCGCCGTCGCGAACGCCACCGGTACCGATGCCACGAATCGGCCGGTGACCGCCTCCGCCAGCGCCGGCGTCGACGTCATCCATCCCGCCATCAGCGTCACCGACGACGCCGCACCCGCGCGTGTCCGGCAAGGCGACACCGTCACGTTCACCCTCGTCGTCGCGAACACCGGTGATGTCCCGCTGACCGATGTGTCCCTTGTGGACAGTCGGACTCCGGCGTGCGCTCGGTCCATCGGCACCCTCCTTCCCGGCGCCCGGCAGCGCCACTCCTGCAAGGTAGACGCCGGCACCGACAATTTCGTGAGCTCCGCCACCGCAAGTGGCACCGATCCGGTGAAACGCCAGGTCAGCGCGACCGACAACGCGGCCTACACCGTGCTGCACCCGGCCCTCGAGCTCACTCAGGACCTCCACGGCGGCCCCTTCCGCCCGGGCGACACCGTCACCGCCACCCTCACCGTCACCAACACCGGCGACGTTCCGCTGACCGCCGTCGACGTTCGGAGCGGGGCCTGCACGAAGACCTTCGACGAGCTGAAACCCCGTGACAGACAGAACTTCGACTGCACCACGACCGCCCCGGCCGACGACGCGGACATCGCCGCGGAGGCGACGGCGGACGCTCCCATCGGCCCGCCGCTCACGGCAAAAGACACGGACAAAGCCGACGTCATCCACCCCGCCGTCAAGATCACGGCCGACGCGGCACCCAAGATGGTCCGCGCCGGCGACGATGTCACCTTCACGATCACCGTCACCAACGCCGGCGACGTCCCGCTCACCGCGGTGTCCGTTGTGGACGGACAGGTCACCTGCGCGCACAAGTTCGACACCGTGGCCGCCGGGGCGGTCAAGACCTACACCTGCACCCGCAAAGCGCCCGATGACGACTTCGGGCAAACCGTCGAGATCAGCGGAATCGACCCGAGTGGTCGCGCGGTGCAATCGGCCGGTGACGCAAAAGTCGATGTCGTCCACCCGGAGATCGCGGTGATGAAAGACGCGGCTCCCTACGAAGTCCGGGAAGGCGACACCGTCACGTTTTCGATCCTGGTCAAGAACACCGGTGACGTCCCGCTCGCCGACGTGCGGGTGGTCGACGACCACACGCCGTCCTGTGCCCACACCGTGCCGGAACTGGCCGCGGACGCCGAAGTCTCGTACATCTGCACAACGATCGCCGGCAAAGTTGGCTTCACGGGCAAAGCAACGGCCACCGGTCAAGACCCGGTCCGGCGTCCGGTGACAGCTTCCGGCGAAGCGGCGTTCGTCGTTCGAATGAGCTGAATGGAGTAACGCGGAAGCGGCCGATTGCCCCGAAATCGGTGCCTGTCACCGACGGGAAATGTGACCAGTGCGTTCGTAGGGTTCTCGTCGTAATTGTCCCGTGATACGTTCCTGCGCCGTGTCCCCCATTGGTGAACGTGCGCACGTGGTGATCGTGTCACTCAGTGTGCTGCTCGGCGTTTTTTCCGCCGCGGCAGGCACCTGGATGGCCACCGCTGAAGGAAACACCGCGGAGCTCGGCGCCGCGGCGCTGGTCCTGCCCAACGCGCCCGCCGGCGCCGGCAGTGGCAGCGGGACCGACGTCTCCGGCCGCCAGGTCCAGACCACCACCCCCGGTCAGCCCGCCGCGCCCTCGAGCTCGGCCCCCGCTCCGACGTCCTCCAGCGCGGAACCCACGCCGAGCGAGACGTCCGCCGCGCCGCAGCCCTCGACGTCCGAAGCGCCGCCGCCGCCGTCGACCACCAAGCCCGCCGCCCGGGTCGCGCCTTCGACGGCCGCTCAGGTCATCGCGCTGGTCAACGACGAGCGCGCCAAGGCCGGCTGTGAGCCGCTGACCGAGGAATCGCACGTCACGACGGCCGCGCAGGACTACAGCGACCAGATGTCGGCCGAGAAGTTCTTCTCCCACACCAGCCCCGACGGCACGACCTTCGACCAGCGCATCAAGCAGGCCGGTTACCCGAAGCCGGGCGCGGAGAACATCGCGCGCGGGCAGACGTCCGCGGCGCAGGTGATGGACTCCTGGATGAACTCCGAAGGCCACCGCGCCAACATCCTGAACTGCTCGCTCAAGAAGATCGGCGTCGGCGTCACCACCGCGGGCTGGTACTGGGTCCAGGACTTCGGGTACTGAGGATCACCAAGGCCAGCAAGGCGCTAAGGCTTGTTCCACCGCTCGGCGATGTCGCCGTACCGCGCCAGCACCGTCGCCCGCAGGTCCGGATCGGACCGCGGCACCGGCTCGATGAACACCTCGGTGACATCGTGGAACGCCTCGGTCAGCTCGGACGCGAGCCGGACGCAGGCGCGTTCGAGGTCCGCGGCGCCGAGCGAGTCGTCGAAGTCCACGCGGGTGCAGACCAGCACCTGGTCGGTGCCCATCAGCATGGTCTGCAGGTCGACGACGGCTTCGATCTCCGGCGCGGCGGTCAGGTGGTCGCGGATGCCGCGGACGATGGTCGGGTCGGCCTGGCGCCCGACCAGCAGGCCGCGGTTGGTGCGGCCGAGCAGGTACGCGACGCAGGCGAGCAGCAGGCCGATGGCGATGGACGCGACGCCGTCCCAGATCTCGGAGCCGGTGAGCTGGTGCAGGCCGATGCCCCCGAAGGCGAGCAGCAGGCCGATCAGCGCGGCCGAGTCCTCGAACAGCACGGTCTTCGGCGTCGGGTCGTCGATGAGCCGCAGGTACCTCCACACCGAGCGGTTTTCCGCACGGGACTCCCGGAGGACCTGGCGCACCGCCTGCAGCCACGACGTGCCCTCGAGCAGGAACGCCACGGCGAGGACGATGTAGCTGAGCAACGACGTGCTCTGCGCTTCGCCGTGCCCGAGCAGCGTCGAAACGCCCTCGTAGAGCGCGAACATCGCGCCCGAGGCGAAGATCGAGACGGCCGCGAGCAGCGACCAGAAGTACCGCTCCTTGCCGTAGCCGAAGGGGTGCACGCGGTCGGCGGGGCGCTCCGAGCGCTTCAGCGCTGTCAGCAGCAGGACCTCGGTGATCGTGTCGGCCACCGAGTGCGCCGCTTCGGACAGCATCGCGCCCGAGCCGGTGATGATGCCCGCGACCAGCTTCATGATGGCGATCGCCAGGTTCACCCCGCCGGCGAGCAGGACGGTCAGGGTGCTTTCGCCGCCGGAGTTCCCGGATTCTTCCTCGCTCACCTTGGTGAGCGTAGTGCTCAGAGGCGGCGCAGGCCGTGCAGAACGCGTTCCATGAGCGCCATCGCCGGCCGGCCGTCGGCACTGGTCCGGCTGTCGTGGATGGTCACCAGGCCCTGTTCGGCCATGTCGTCGAGCAGGACGCGCACGACGCCGAGCGGCACGCTCAACGTGGCCGCGACCTCGGCGACCGAACGCGGGTGCAGGCACAGTGAGCGCACCGACCGGATCTCGCCGGTCACCCGGGCGCCGTCCCAGTGCGCCTCGGCCCGCGTCGAGACCATCGCTTCGATCGCGAGGTGCCGCCGGGACTGCGTCCGCCCGCGCGTGAGGACGTACGGGCGCACGAGGGTGCGCTGCGTGGGTACGTAGTCCTGGGCAAGCCGGATGTCGTCCGGGATGGGGTGGAGTGCGTGTCGGCCGGTCGTAGTGGTCCGCCGGTCCTCGGCCATCCGTGCCGCCCCCTGATTCCTTGATCGACAATGGTGCCCTCGCTGGCAACGGCGGCGGCGAGGAAAGGCCAGGATACGCCGCTTGTCCAGGGTTCAGGCCGCCGTTTCTCCCCAACCTGATGGGCCATTTCGGTGATTATCATGAACATCTTTCAGGAAATCGATTACTTTCACGAAGTCCCAGCTAGCGGGCCTGCCGGACAGGACAAAGGTGTGACAACGGGTAATGGAATGGCTACCTGATTGCCAATCTTGCCGATCACGAAAACGGCCCCGGTCAGGAGTCCTGACCGGGGCCGTGCGTTCTCGGGAAATGTGTCACTCCTCCGCGAGTGACGGCGCTCCGAGCGCGATCGGCTTCGGTTCGGGCTTCCGCTTGACCGACTCCAGCAGCATCTGCGCGACGTCGACGATCTCGACCTTCTCGCTCGCGCTGCCGTCGGCCTGCCGGGCCGTGAGGCCGTCGTTCAGCATCACCTTGCAGAACGGGCAGCCGGTGGCGATCTTCGACGGCGCGGTGCCGAGCGCCTCGTCGACGCGCTCGACGTTGATCCGCTTGCCGATCTTCTCTTCCATCCACATCCGCGCGCCGCCCGCGCCGCAGCACATCGACTTGTCGCCGTGCCGCGGCATCTCCCGCAGCCGCGCACCGGTCGCGCCGACCAGCTCACGCGGCGCCTCGTAGACCTTGTTGTGGCGGCCGAGGTAGCACGGGTCGTGGTAGGTGACGTCCTCGGCGACCGGCGCCACCGGCACCAGCTGCTTCTCCCGCACCAGGCGATTCAGCAGCTGCGTGTGGTGCACGACGTCGAACTGGCCGCCCAGTTCCGGGTACTCGTTGGCGAGGGTGTTGAAGCAGTGCGCGCAGGTCACGACGACCTTGCGGGCCTTGCGCTCGCGGCCCTCGAACACCGAGTTCAGGACCTCGACGTTCTGCTGGGCCAACATCTGGAAGAGGAACTCGTTGCCGGCGCGCCGCGCCGGGTCACCGGTGCACGACTCCTCCGAGCCGAGCACCTTGTACTTCACGTCGGCCATGTGCAGCAGCTCCGCGACCGCGCGCGTCGTCTTCTTCGCGCGGTCCTCGAACGCGCCCGCGCAGCCGACCCAGAACAGGTATTCCGCGTCGCCCATGTCGCCGTCGAACACCGGCACCTCGAAGTCGAGGTCTTCGGTCCAGGCCAGCCGGTCCTTGGCGTTCTGGCCCCACGGGTTGCCCTTGTTCTCCAGGTTCTTGAACATGCCGTTCAGCTCGTTGGGGAACGACGACTCGATCATCACCTGGTAGCGGCGCATGTCGACGATGTGGTCGACGTGTTCGATGTCGACCGGGCATTGCTCGACGCACGCGCCGCAGCTGGTGCAGGACCAGAGGACGTCCGGGTCGATGACGCCGCCGTCATCACCGATCAGGGCCTTCTGCGACTCGGCGATCGCGAGGACGTCGATGCCCGCGTACATGTTGTCGCCGGACAGGCCGACCTCGTCGCCCGCCATGTCGCGCTTGCCACCGGCCAGCAGGTACGGCGCCTTCGCGTAGGCGTGGTCACGCAGCTGCGTGATGAGCAGCTTCGGAGACAGTGGCTTGCCGGTGTTCCACGCGGGGCACTGCTCCTGGCAGCGGCCGCACTCGGTACACGTGGAGAAGTCCAGCCAGCCCTTCCAGCTGAAGTCTTCGATCTTGCCGACGCCGAAGGTGTCCTCGTCGGGGTCGGCTTCCTCGAGGTCGAGGACCTTGCCGCCGCTCATCATCGGCTTGAGCGCGCCCAGGGCGACGCCGCCGTCGGCCTCGCGCTTGAAGTAGATGTTGAAGAACGCGCTGAAGCGGTGCCACGCGATGCCCATGGTCATCGTGCGTGCGACGACGATCAGCCAGACCGTGGCGCTCATCAGCTTGACGAACGCGAAGACCGTGACCAGGTTCGGGCTGGCCGGCAGCAGCTGGCCGATCGGGTTCGAGACGAAGGACGCCCACAGCGGCCCTTCGTGCGTGTTCAGCGCGGACTTCGCGGCCCGGACGCCGATGATGCCGATGCCCTCGATGAGGACGACGGCCTCGATGAAGTACGCCCACTTGAAGTTGGAGCCGGCGAAGCGCGACTGACGGTCGGCGCGGCGCGGGTGGTTGCGCTGCCGGATCGCCATCAGGACCAGGATGCCGACGATCGTGCCGAGCCCGAGCAGCTCCATGAGCAGCTGGAACGGCGGGAAGTCGTCGAGGATCGGCCAGCCCCACGTCGGGACGAAGACCTCGCCGTAGGCCTCGAACAGGGCGAGCGAGCCGAGCAGGAAGCCCCACATCACCAGCCAGTGGGCCGGCCCGACGCTGCGCTTCCGGTTCATCCGCGTGTGCGCGGCGAACTCCTTGATCAGCGTCTTCATGCGCGGCATGAACGGCCCGTTGCGCGTCGAGTCGGGCTGGCCGAGGCGGATCACCCGGACGAACCGGGCGATGGTCGCGGCGAACATGCCCCAGGCGACGAGGCCGAGCACGACGGAGATTCCGCCGAGCGTCAGTTGCAGAGCGCCCATCGTTCGGGTGCCTTTCGTCCGGGAAACTGCGTTGATCAAAGCAGTGGTGGTGCGGGGAGACTAACCGTCCTTACTGATGAGTAACCCGTTGAGTGGCCCTAAGTCCCACCGATGTGGTGTACGTCGCTCTTTGTTTCGGGACGATCGTTCAGGTAGTTTTCACCCTATGGTGAAGCTGCAAGTGGACGGCCGGAAGGCTCGCGGCGAGAAGCGGCGCACCGAACTCATCGCGGCCACGCTGCGGATCATCGAGCGCGACGGCGTCGCGGGCGTCACCCACCGGACGGTCGCGGCCGAGGCCGGCGTGCCGACGACGTCCACGACCTACCACTTCTCGTCGCTGGACGACCTCCTGGTCGCCACGCTCATCTCGTGCGCCAGGGACATGGCGACCGAGGTCTACTGGATGATCGACCGGGCCCGGTCCCGCGGTTCGCGCGGCGCCGAGGAGGTCGCGGCCCTGCTCGCCGAGGCGCTGGGGCCGCGGCGCGGGCGCACGATGGCGGAGTACGAGCTGTACCTCCTGGCCGCGCGGAAGCCGGAGCTGCGGCCGGCCGCGCGCCGCTGGCTGGACGTCCTGACGTCGATGGTCCGCCACGACGACGAAGTGGCCTTCCGGGTGTTCCTCGCGGGCATCGACGGGCTGCTCATCCAGGGCTTGATCGACGACGGGCCGCCGTCGGCCGACGAGCTGCGTCCGGTGGTGGACTACCTGCTGAAACCGCGTTGACGGCTGTCTTAGTTTCGGATCATGCGGACCTTCGGTGACTACGAGCTCGACGACGACCGCGCGCGGCTGGACCTCGACGTGGTGTGGAAGTTCCTCTCCACCGAGGCCTACTGGGGGCGCTGGCGCACCCGTGCGCAGGTCGAAGCCGCCGTCGACGGCTCGTGGCGGGTCGTCGGCGCCTACCGGAACGGCTCGATGGTGGGGTTCGCCCGCGCCTTCTCGGACGGCGTCTCGTCCGCGTACCTCGCCGACGTCTTCGTCGTCGACTCCGCGCGCGGCAGCGGCCTCGGTAAGGAGATCGTCCGCGAGATGATCGACAACGGTCCCGGCGCGCAGTTCCGCTGGATGCTGCACACCGCCGACGCGCACGGGCTGTACCGCCAGTTCGGCTTCGCCGAGCACACCAAGGGCCACTACCTGGAGCGTGAGGGTCCCAACGCGGCGAACTTCGCCGGCTAACGCAGGTCGGCGAGGAGGGCGTCCCACGATCGGGTGGATGTTTCGAGGGTTCCGCCCGGGCGGTCCTTCGTGTCACGGATCCGCACCACCGGCGCCAGCGCCACTTCCACGCAATCGGCCTCTTGGCCGCTGTAGGTCGACTTCCGCCAGGTCACGTCAGGCCTCCAGTTCGGCGATCACCCCCTCGATGAACGCGCGGGATTCGTCCACGTCCAAGGCGAGGGATGCCACGGTCTTCGCGGCCGACTTGTAGTCCGCCACCTGATCCTCATCGTAGAGGTAGGCGCTCCCGCGATGCTGGTCCAAGAAGACGATGGACGGCAGGTCGGAGTACTCGAGTACGGCGAAGGAACCGTTGAGGCCGGGGTGGAAATCGCCGCCGGACGGCACCACCCGGACCGCCAGCCGCCGCGGGAGACCGACGAGGTGCCGCAGCTGGTCGGTGAGGGTGGCGACGCCGCCGATCTGCTGCCGGAGCGCGACCTCCCCGAGCAGGAACGAGCATTCCGGCGCGCGGTACTCGCGCATGGCCGCCTGCCGGACCATGCGCACCCGCAACCGCTGCTCGACCACCTGTGCGGGAGAACCGCCGTAGGACAGGATCGCCCGGGCGTAGTCGGGCGTCTGCAGCAGGCCGTGCACCAGCATCGGCTGCCAGCTGAAGATCGCGGCCGCGGTGCGCTCATACTCGGCCAGCGTCGTGAGGATCGCGGGCGCGTCCGGCATCTCTTTCTCGGCCCAGTTCGGCTCGCGCGCGGTGCGGGCCAGGTCGAACAGCCTGTCGCGCTCCTCGCCGAGCACCCGCAGCTGCCCGAGCAGGCGCGACCTCCTCGATCCGGGGCACCCGCAGGCCGAGCTCCCAATTGGACAGCTCGGCCGCGTGCACGCCGGTGGCGCGGGCCAGCTCGCGCAGCCCGTACCCGCGCGCCTTCCGCGCTTTCCGCAGTCCGAACCCCAGCGCTCTCGACCGGGGTGTCGCTATCGGTGGTGGCATGACCGCAGTGTGTCAGCGGGGTCCGACAAAACCGGGCCCGGCTCCGTTGCCGATCCGCAACAGCGCCGGGCCCGTCGTGCGAAAACTCAGCCCTTGTTCTCGTACACCGGCGTGATCACCGCGCGGGCCAGCGTGTGCCCGAACATGTTGAAGCCGAGGAACGCCGGCGTCGCGTCCTCCGGCACATCCAGCTTGTCCAGATCGAGGGCGTGCACCGCGAAGTAGTAGCGGTGCGGGCCGTGCCCGGGCGGGGGTGCCGCGCCGAGGAACTGCTTGACGCCGCCGTCGCCCTTCAGCGTCACCGCGCCTTCCGGCAGGCCCGAGCCGTCTCCCGCGCCGGACGCCAGCTCCGTCACCGAAACCGGGACGTTGAACACCGCCCAGTGCCAGAATCCGCTGCCGGTCGGGGCGTCCGGGTCGTAGCAGGTGATCGCGAAGCTCTTCGTCTCCGCGGGGAAGCCGTCCCACGCCAGGTGCGGCGAACGGTCCTCGCCACCGGCGCCGAAGATGCCGGACAAGTGGGGCGTGGCCAGGGTTTCGCCGTCGGCGACGTCGTTGCTGCGGAGGGTGAAGGACGGCACGTCGGGCAGGGACTCGTACGGGCCGGGTGCTTGCGGCATGGATCCTCCTGATCATGGAACTGGAGACTTCGCCAGGTTAGGCCCAGGGCACCGTCCCCGCGTCTCAGGGAGGTATCTCAGGGTCTTTCGGGGGGTTACCCCCATGTACGGCCCCTTCACCTCGTCATAACGTTTCTCACGCAGAGGAAACAAACACTGAGGGGACCAACGACCATGGCGCGCCCGCTTCTGGCTCTGGGTGGCATCGTCCTGATCGGCGTCGGCCTGGCGACCGCGCTCGGGTGGGGCTGGGGTTCGGACTTCGACAACACCGGCACCGTTGCGCAGACCATCCGCAGCGTGAAGCTGGAGGGCGACGCCGGATCGGTCAAGATCCGCACCGGCTCCGGGCCGTCGACGGTGCACGAAGAGGTCAGCTACCACTGGCGGAGCAAGCCGAGCGGCCCCTTCTACCGCGTCGACGGCGACCAGCTGGTGCTCGGCGATTGCGGCGTGAACTGCTCGGTCGACTTCGAGGTCGTCGTGCCGCGCGGGGTGCCGGTCACGGGGAACGTCGACTCCGGGGGGCTGGACATCGCCGGGGTGTCGAGTGTGGACGTTCACGCCGATTCCGGGCAAGCCCGCGTCGAGGACGTCTCCGGCGCGGTGAAACTGGTGCTGGACAGCGGTTCGATCGACCTGCGGGACGTCGGCGAAGTCCAGCTGCAGAGCGACTCCGGCAGCATCACCGGCCGCGACGTGCGCGGCCCGGTCGACGTGACGTCCTCCAGTGGCAGCGTCGACTTCACGCTGGCCCAGGCGAACGACGTGAAGGTGCACGCCGACAGCGGCAGCATCGAGCTGGCCGTGCCGGGCGGGCCGTACCGCGTCGAGGGCAACAGCGACAGCGGGCACCGCGAGTTCGGCGTCCCGACCGACGGGTCCGCCCAGCACGTGCTGGACCTGACGACCGCCAGCGGCAGCGTCACGGTCCGCGCGGCCTGACCTTTCTCTTACTACGGGGGCATTTCGATGGGCAGGATCGAACGGCGGGTGCTGGTGGCCGCGCTGCTGGGGGCGGTCGCGATGTTCGGGGCCGTGGGCTTCTCGCGCGGTGCGCCGGCGGAAACGCCGGCGCAGGGGGTACCGGTCGCCGTGGATTCCCACTATCGGGTGACTTCTTGGGTGGGCACCCCGGCAGAAGTCGTTGTGCAGCAAGGAAACCCGGATTTCTTCTTCTCTTCCTGGACGGCCCGCCACTCCTGAACTGTCGGTGGCCGCTGTTAGGAAGGAAGCACGCCGAAGGCCGGCGTGCAGGGGGAGGAACCACATCATGGACGTGCGCCGGGTCGTCGCGGTCATCGCGGCGGTCGTTTGCATGGCGGCGGTACCGGCCGTCGCCTCAGCGTCGGTTTTGACTTGGCGCCCGTGCGCCACGCAGCAGGAGCCGTCGGCGGAGTGCGCGACGGTCGACGTGCCGATCGACCGCGCGCGGCCGGAACTCGGGTCGGCGCAGCTGGCCCTGGCCCGGCTGCCCGCGCTCGATCCGGGCGGGCGGCTCGGCTCGCTGCTGGTGAACCCGGGTGGGCCGGGCGGCTCCGGCGTCGGCTTCGTGCAGTTCGGCGGGCTGGCTTCGCCGGATCTCGCGCAGCTGCGGCAGCGGTTCGACGTCGTGGGGTTCGACCCCCGCGGCGACTGGTACAGCACGCCCCGCATCACGTGCGACCCGGCGACGCTGTTCGATCCGGCCCTGAACCGGTTCCCGTCGACGCGGGCCGGGTTCGGCGCGCTGGTGGCGCACAACCGCAGGGCGGGCGCGGACTGCCTGGCCCGCACCGGGCCGCTGCTGCGGAACGCGGACACGCAGAGCGCGGCCGAGGACATCGAGACGATCCGGGCCGCGCTCGGCGAGCCGAAGATCTCGTGGCTGGGCCTCTCCTACGGCACCGAGCTGGGGGCGGTCTACGCGTCGAAGCACCCCGGCCGGGTGCGGGCGATGGTGCTCGACGGCGCGATCGACCACGCGCGGCCGATGAACCAGGCGATCCTGGAGGAGGCCGCGGCTACCGAGGACGCGCTGGTCCGGTTCGCGGACTGGTGCCGCGCCGCGACCGGCTGCGCCCTGCACGGCCAGGACGTCCTGCGCTTCTACGACGACGTCGTGGCCAGGGCGGCGCGCGGCTTGATCTGGTCGAGCGACCTGGGCCGGCCCGCGACGGCCGACGAGGTCTCGGCGGGGGTGTACGGCCACCTCTACCTCCGCGACGACTGGCCGGCACTGGGCCGGGACCTGGCCGCGGCCGGCGGCGAGTTCCCGGACGCGAAGGGGCTGACCGAGCGGAACCAGTTCCTGTCCCCGATCTACGGGGCCTACCGGGCGATCGGCTGCCACGACTTCCCGTCGCCGTTCACCGGGCCGGCGGACCTGGACCGGATGGCCCGGCTGGTGCGTGCGGTGGCCCCGCACAGCTGGCGGTACTCGGAGTACTGGGACTTCGCCAGCGGATGCACGGGCTGGCCGATCCCGCCGAAGAACCCACCCCAGCCACACCCGGTCCACGGCGCTCCACCGATCCTCGTGGTGGGCGGCGCCCATGATCCGGCGACACCGCTGGCCTGGGCCCGCGGCTTGGCGGCGAGCATCGACGGCGCGGCGCTGCTGACCCGCACCGACGACGGCCACACGGGCCTGTTCAACACCGCCTGCGCCCGGGCGGCCGAGGTGGCGTACCTGGTGAGGGGCGTCGTTCCTGGTCGTGGGGCGATCTGCCGGTGAGCTGGTTCGGGTCGCTGGGCGGGGTCTAGCGTTCCCGGGGCTCTCGGGGCGCCCGCCCGGCGCCCAGGGGTGTCCCCGCTGGCAATACACCTGGTCGCGGGCGGTCTGCCGGTGAGCCGGACTGCCGGGTGAGCGGCGTCACAGGAGGTTCAGGGCCCTCGCCCACCGGCCCCGGGAACAAGAAGCAGAACCGCCTCGTTAGGCTGGGTACAGAGGTTGAGCGCAGTCGACTCAAGTCCAGCTTGACGGAGTGCGCGAAGGCCCGATAAAACTTGCCAGAGCCTCGCTCAAGGCGAGGACGAACGTGCAGGTCACGAACATAGCAGCCGTAAACAGGAGGAAGCACCATGGCGCGAGCGGTCGGCATCGACCTCGGCACGACCAACTCGGTCGTCGCCGTCCTTGAGGGCGGCGAGCCGACGGTCATCGCCAACTCGGAAGGCTCCCGGACCACCCCTTCGATCGTCGCCTTCGCCAAGAACGGCGAAGTGCTGACCGGCCAGCCGGCGAAGAACCAGGCCGTCACGAACGTCGACCGGACCATCCGGTCCGTGAAGCGGCACATCGGCACCGACTGGAAGACCGAGATCGACGGGAAGAACTACACCTCCCAGGAAATCAGCGCGCGCGTGCTGATGAAGCTGAAGCGCGACGCCGAGGCGTACCTGGGCGAGACGATCACCGACGCGGTCATCACCGTCCCGGCGTACTTCGAGGACGCCCAGCGGCAGGCCACGAAGGAAGCCGGCCAGATCGCCGGCCTGAACGTGCTCCGCATCGTCAACGAGCCGACCGCCGCCGCGCTGGCGTACGGCCTGGACAAGGGCGAGAAGGAACAGACCATCCTGGTCTTCGACCTCGGTGGTGGCACCTTCGACGTCTCGCTGCTGGAGATCGGCGAGGGCGTCGTCGAGGTCCGCGCCACCTCCGGTGACAACCACCTCGGTGGTGACGACTGGGACGAGCGCATCGTCAAGTGGCTGGTCGACAAGTTCAAGGCCACGAACGGCATCGACCTGACCAAGGACAAGATGGCGCTGCAGCGCATCCGCGAGGCGGCGGAGAAGGCGAAGATCGAGCTGTCCAGCTCGAACTCGGCCAGCATCAACCTGCCGTACATCACCGTGGACGCGGACAAGAACCCGCTGTTCCTCGACGAGACACTCTCGCGCGCCGAGTTCCAGAAGATCACCGCGGACCTGCTCGAGCGCACCCGGAACCCGTTCAACAACGTCATCCGGGACGCGGGCATCGCCGTCGGCGACATCGACCACGTCGTGCTCGTCGGTGGTTCCACCCGCATGCCGGCCGTGTCGGACCTGGTCAAGGAGCTGACCGGCGGCCGCGAGCCGAACAAGGGCGTGAACCCGGACGAGGTCGTCGCGGTCGGCGCGGCGCTGCAGGCCGGTGTGCTGAAGGGCGAGGTCAAGGACGTCCTCCTGCTGGACGTCACGCCGCTTTCGCTCGGCATCGAGACCAAGGGTGGCGTCTTCACCAAGCTCATCGAGCGCAACACCACGATCCCGACCAAGCGCTCGGAGATCTTCTCCACCGCGGACGACAACCAGCCGTCGGTGCAGATCCAGGTGTTCCAGGGTGAGCGCGAGATCGCCGCGCACAACAAGAAGCTCGGCATGTTCGAGCTGACCGGTCTCCCGCCGGCCCCGCGCGGCGTGCCGCAGATCGAGGTCACCTTCGACATCGACGCCAACGGCATCGTGCACGTGACCGCGAAGGACCTGGGCACGAACAAGGAACAGTCGATGACGATCACCGGTGGCTCCGCGCTTCCGAAGGACGACATCGAGCGCATGGTCAAGGACGCCGAGGCCCACGCCGAGGAAGACAAGACCCGGCGCGAAGAGGCCGAGACCCGCAACCAGGCGGAGACGCTGGTCTACCAGACCGAGAAGTTCCTCAAGGACAACGACGACAAGCTGCCCGAGGACCTCAAGGCCAAGGTCAAGTCCGCGATCGACGAGTCGAACGAAGCGCTCAAGGGCACCGACTCGACCAAGATCCGCGAGTCGATCGAGAAGCTGAACACCGCTTCGCAGGAACTGGGCACCGCCCTGTACGCCAACGCGAACGCCGACGCGGCGGCCGGTGCGGCCGGTGCCTCGGGGGCGGCCGGTGCGGATCAGGCCGGTGCGGCCGGCGGCCAGGCCAAGGCCGATGACGTGGTGGACGCCGAGATCGTCGAAGAGGACGAGAAGAAGTGACCCACAGCTACGACGAATCCGAGAACCAGGGCCGCGGCCCCGAGGAGCCGGTGGTCGTGCGGGATCGGCGGCGGGTGGACCCCCAGACCGGGCAGGTCCGCCCGCCCGGTCCGGCCCACGCCGCGCCGGAGCCGGAGGAGGCGCCCGTGGAGCACGCGGGCCCCTCGCTCGGCGACACGATCATGGATGACGCGGTGTCGGTCGTCTCCGACGTGGAGAAGGAGCTGGCCGAGCGCACCGCCGACCTCCAGCGCCTGCAGGCCGAGTACGCCAACTACCGCAAGCGGGTCGAGCGTGACCGCGAGGCGGTCGTGATCGGCGCGAAGGCGACCGTCGTGAACGACCTGCTGCCGCTGCTCGACGACCTCGAGCGGGCCGAGCAGCACGGCGACCTCACCGGCGCGTTCAAGGCCGTCGGCGACAAGCTGATCAGCGGCCTGCAGCGCGCGGGCCTCGAATCGTTCGGTACCGAGGGCGAGCCCTTCGACCCGAGCGTGCACGAGGCCGTCCAGCACAACACCTCGCCGGACGTGGCGGGCCCGACGGTCACCGTGGTCATGCGCCGCGGGTACCGCTTCGGGGATCGCGTACTGCGGGCGGCGCTGGTCGGCGTGACCGACCACGAGCCCGGTGCGGCCCCGGGGGACCCGTCCGTGGGTGGCGAGCTGCCACTCGGCGGCGGAGTCGATGAGCAACAGCAGTAAGCACTATCCGGTTCAAGTGGAAGGAGGAGGCGCCCGATGAGTGCACGGGAATGGATCGGTAAGGACTTCTACCGTGAACTGGGCGTCTCCTCCGACGCCACCGCGGACGAAATCAAGAAGGCCTACCGGAAGCTGGCCAAGGAGAACCACCCGGACGCGAACTCCGGCAACGCGCAGGCGGAGCAGAAGTTCAAGGCGGTCTCCGAGGCCTACGGCGTGCTCTCCGACGCGAGCAAGCGCAAGGAGTACGACGAGGCGCGGCGCCTGTTCGGCGGCGGGGGTGGCTTCAACTTCCCCGGTGGCGGCGGTGGCGGCAGCTTCGACATGGGCGACATCTTCGGCCAGGCCGGTGCCGGCGCGGGTCAGCAGGGTGGTTTCGGCGGGCTCGGGGACATCCTGGGCGGGATCTTCGGCCGTGGCCGGACCTCGGCGGGCGCGACGGCGAACCGGCCGCAGCGCGGTGCCGACGTCGAGACGGACGTCCGGATCGACTTCACCGAGGCGGTCAAGGGCGCGACCCTGCCGCTGCGGCTGTCGAGCCCGGCGACCTGTGCCACGTGCAGCGGCAACGGCGCCCGGCCGGGGACGACGCCGCGGACCTGCCCGACCTGTTCCGGGTCGGGGCTGGTCAGCCGCAGCCAGGGCGCGTTCGCGTTCTCGGAGCCGTGCCGCGACTGCCGCGGCCGCGGGACGATCATCGACGACCCGTGCCCCGAGTGCGGCGGCGAAGGCATCAGCACGCGGACCCGCACGCTGACCGTCCGGATCCCGCCGGGCGTCGACGACGACCAGCGCATCCGGCTGGCCGGCCAAGGCGAGCCGGGCCGGGGCGGGGCGCAGGCGGGCGACCTGTACGTCCGGGTGCACGTGGCGCCGCACCCGCTGTTCGGCCGCAAGCCGAAGTCGCTCGACCTGACGCTCACCGTGCCGGTGGACTTCACCGAGCTGACGCTCGGCACCACGATCACGGTGCCGACGCTGGACGGCAAGGTCTCGCTCAAGGTGCCGCCGGGCACCGCGAGCGGACGGGTGCTGCGCGTGCGCGGCAAGGGCATCGCCAAGCGCGACGGTTCGCAAGGTGACCTGCTCGTCACCCTCCAGGCGGCGATTCCCGCCAAACTGGACGAGAAGGCGCGCGAGGCACTGCAGGCGTACGCCGAGGCGATGGCCGGGCACGACCCCCGGCCCGAGATCACCGAGCTGCTGCAAGGTAGGTGAGAGTGGTGTTCGGCGGGATTCCCCAGGAAGGGGACGAGGAGACCCCGGTGTTCGTCATCTCGGTGGCGGCGCAGCTCGCCGGGATGCACGCGCAGACGTTGCGCACGTACGACCGGCAGGGCCTGGTCTCCCCGGGCCGCACCGCCGGCGGCGGGCGGCGCTACTCGATGCGGGACATCGCGCTGCTGCGCGAGGTCCAGCGCCTGTCGCAGGAGGACGGCGTCAACCTGGCGGGCATCAAGCGCATCATCGAGCTGGAAAACCAGGTCGACGCGCTCCGCGCCCGGATCACCGAGCTGACCGAGGAACTGACGGCGGCGTACGTGGCGGCGGAGCAGGCAGCGGCGGCGGCGCACGCGTCCTACCGCCGGGACCTGGTGCCGCTCAACCAGCAGACGGCATTGGTGGTCTGGCGGCCCAAGCGCCGCTGACCACCGCGGCGACGAAGCGGCGAAGGCCTCCCCGGGCGACCGGGGAGGCCTTTGTTCGTGAAAAGTGAGGCCGCGAGCAGTCCCTCCCGGCTGCTCGCGGCCGCGCCGCGGGTTACGTCTTGGTGTTCAGCAACTGCTTGACCTCCGCCGTCCGGGACTCGATGACCCGGCGAGCCAGGTCCCGGGCCTGCGCGTTGACGCCGCCGGCGGTCCCGTTCTCCGTCTGGGCCAGCTCGACCGCTCCCTGCTGCTGTCCCGTCAGGACGTCCAGGAACCGGCGGGTGAACTCGGTGTCCGGGGCCGACCGGAGCGCGCCCACCAGGTCCGGCGAGGTCAGCTTCATGCCGCCGTGGCCCGCGTGCGCTTGCGGGGCCACCGTCTCGGGCTGGTTCCAGTCGTGGAGCCAGCGCCGCATGTCGCCGACCTCGGTCTGCTGCGTCACTTCGATCGCCGCCGCCAGCTCCTTCACCGAGGCCGGCAACGGCCGGGCCGCGGCCAGGCGGACGATCTCGATCCCTTGCTGGTTCTGGGGAATCAGCATCTGCAGGAACATCACGTCGGCGGCGTTGTACGAAGGGGCGGCCGCCGTCGCGCCACTGCCGCATCCGGCCAGCAGCAGCGCGACGACGGCCAGGACCACTCTCACTGGCGCTGCCAGAGCGCCGGGGTGTTCGGCGGCTCCCAGCCCGCGATCGCCGTGTGCGGCTGGAGGCAGCGGTAGCTCGCGCCGCCGTACGTCACGACGTCGCCCGCCTTGTACGCCGTGCCCGCCGCCCACGTGCCACCCGTCGGCGGCTTGGTCGTCGGGGGCGGGGTCGTGGTGGGCGGCGGGGTCGTGGTCGGGGGCGGGGTGGTCGTCGGCGGCGGGGTGCCGCCGCCACCCACCTGGAGGTCGACGCAGCTGTAGAACGCGTTCGCCGTGTCCGCGATGTTCCAGATGGCCAGCACCTTGATCCGGCCCGAATAGCCGGCCAGGTTCACCGTGTGCGACAACGTCGACGGCGGCTGCTGGTTGTTGCCGTTGAACACCGCGACGCGGGTGCCGCCGACGTAGTACTCGTAGTTCGACGTCGAGTGCCGGGCGGTGAACACCCAGTTGAACGTCACCGTGGTGCCCACCGACTTGGCCGGCCACGGCTTCGACTCGTCGGTCAGCTCGGCGAACTGCGACAACCCGCCGTTGCAGCTGCGCAGCCCCTTCGGGCCTTCGACGCTCTGCGGTTCGTAGACGATCTCGCCGCAGCCGGAGACCTTCCCGGCCGCGCAGTTGGCCTGCCGGCTGGGCGGATCGGACACGTAACCGTGGGCACTCGCGCTGGTGGCGGGGAGGACGACGACCAGCACCGGCGCGAGCAGGGCGCCGGCAGCGGCCGCGAAGAGCTTTCTTTTCCAGGTCATTTCGGCTCCTCGAGGGGGAACAGCGTCGTTCCGGAGGGGAGGACGAACGAGCACGTCCGGGGAAGACGTGGTCTAGACCATAAGTCGATTCGGGCACAACGGTCAACGAACTACCGCCGTTCGACGAAACCGCTGCTCCGGTCGGATCAGTGCGAAGGTCGGGCCGGCTGCTGCAGGTGTTCGCCGAAGAAAGACGTCACTCGGCTCCACGCGTCTTCGGCCGCTTCGTGGTGGTAGGTGAAGCCGACGACCTTGAGCAGCAGGTTCACCGGGGCCGCGGTGTCGATCTTGTTGGCGAACCCGTGGCTGGCGTCCGGGTACTCCTTGACGTCGTGCGGAATGTCGCGCTCGGTGAGCGCCGTCTCGAGCTTCGCCGCGGCGCCGCGCAGCCCGAAGTCCTTCTTGCCGAAGCTGGCGACGACCGGGCAGGCGTCGTCGAGCACCGACAGGTTCTTCGGCAGCTGCCCGTAGTACGGCGCGGACGCTTCGAACCCGCGTGACGCGGCGACGAGCGCGAAGCCGCCACCCATGCAGAACCCGGCGATGCCGATGCGGCCCGAGCAGTCCGGCCGCGCGGCCAGGAGCGCGCGGGACGCCTCGATGTCGTCGAACGCCCGGCCGCGGTTGGCGAACATGTCCGAGAACACCCGCCGCACGCAGCGGAACATGCCGCCGCGTGAATACAGGTCCGGGCTGAGCGCGAGATACCCCTCGCGGGCGAACCGGTCGGTGATGTTCTTCGTGTCCTGGCTCAGCCCGAACGCGTCGTGGATGAGCACCACGCCGGGGTGCGGTCCCGCGCCCGCGGGCTCCGCCAGGTAGCCGCCGATGGTCCCGTCCGAAACCGGAATAGTCATCTCCATATCGGCGAAGATAGCGAGCCACCGCCGCTTCCGCGCCCCACGCTGAGAGTTTCTCAGCGCATTCCGGACAAATCTCAGTCCAGGGTGAAGGGGTCGTAGGATATTCGTTCCAGATCGATTCCCCTGGCCAGCAGCTTGGCGACGGTCGCCTGGATCATCGGCGGCGAACCGGAAACGAGAACGTCGTGGTCGCCCCACGTGCCGCGCTGGGTGACGGCGTGGCCGAGCGTGCCGCGGTCGCCGCCGGACAGCGCGCCCTCCTCGGTGACCGGGGTGACCGTCAGCCACTTCGACGTCGTGGCCAGCCGGCGCAGCTCCTCCAGCGCGTACAGGTCTTCCGGTCGCCGGCCGCCGAAGAACAGGTGCACGGGCGGGTTCCGCTTCCAGCGCGAAAGGTCGTCGAGGATCGCCAGCAGCGGCGTGATCCCGGTGCCGCCGCCGATCATCAGCAGCCGCCGTTTCGCGGACGTCGGCCGGACGTTCAGGACGCCCATCGACGGCCCGAGGCGCCACACGTCCCCCGGCCTGGTGTGGCTGACGATGCTCCCGCTGACCCAGCCGCCGGGCACCGCGCGCACGTGGAAGGTGAGCTGACCGTCGCCGCGGGGCGCGTTCGCCGGCGAGAGGTACCGCCAGAACCGCGGCCGTTGGGGCACTTCCACGCTGACGTACCCGCCCGCGCGGTAGGGCAGCAGGCCCTCGGTGCGCACCTTGACCAGGGCGACGTCGCGGCTGAGCCGCCGGTGCTCGAGCACGGTCGCCGACCACGCCGCCGGCCCGGTTTCCGCCTGGGCGGCCTCGCGCATCGTCTTGGCGATGAGCCCGTAGGCCGAGGTCCACGCGGATTCGACCTCGGCGGTCCACTTCTCCTTGAGGAACCGTTTCAGCGCCGCGATCAGCGCGACGCCCACGGCGTCGTAGTGGCGGGAGACGACGGCGAACTTCCGGTGGTCGCGGCCCAGTTGCCCGAGGAAGGTGACCAGCTCGTCGGGCCGGTCGACCATCTGCACCACGTACACCAGTGCGCGCAGCAACCGGCTTCGCTGGGTCGTCATGGTGACCGGGAAAAGATCACGGCAATCGGGGGCAACCACGAACAACGCGCCGTAGAAGTACTGCGCGAGTTCGTCGGCTTTCGGCTCGATCTCCGCGAAACTCTCACGAATCAACCGGGCCATCTCTCGACCTGCCACAGCCGAAACGGGAAGCGTCTCGGGCATGGTGGAGATCTTCACGGATTCAGCACTCATCGGGAACGGTAATCTCCAGTCGTGCAAAGGCTTTTTCGCGCCGTGCATGCGGCGTCGCCGTGCGGTGCCGCCCCCGAGGGTTCCCGACTGTAGGCGAATTCCCGTGTAGATGCGCGTGATTCCGCGCGTTCCCGCTCGAACGGAGCAATTCAGGTACGCCCGGTAAACCCCGCCTGTCGCTGCGTGAAAATGATCACGACTTCGGATTCATCCGTTACTGGTCACCGATTTCCGATGCGTAACGAATCATTCACCGGACGGCGGATTGCCAGCGGCCGTCAGTGGCTAGTCGATCGTGAACGGGTCGTACTGGATCTGGTCCAGCGCGCTGCCGGCGACCAGCATGCGCGACACCGTCGCGCGGATCATCGCCGGTGAGCCGGACACCAGGATGTGGTGGCCGGGCCAGGAGCCGTACCGCGTGACGGCTTCGGCCAGCGTCCCCTGCTCGAACCCGGGGACGTCGCCGCCGCGTTCGACCACCGGCGTGACGGTCAGCCACGGGTTCGTCGCGGCGAGCGCGCGCAGTTCTTCGAGGTCGTAGAGGTCCTCGCGGGCCGGGCCGCCGTAGAACAGGTGGGTCTTCGGGTTCTCGCCCCACAGCGCGAGGTGGTCGAGGATCGACCGCAGCGGCGCGACGCCGGTGCCGCCGGCGATCATCAGCACGGCCCGCGAGGACTCGCGGTCGACCGTCATCCGGCCCAGCGGCGGCCCGAGGCGCCAGACGTCGCCGGGCTGGGTGTGGCTGACGATGGCGCGGGAGACCCAGCCGCCGTCGATCGCGCGGACGTGGAACTCGATGCCGCCGTCCTCGCGCGGCGCGTTCGCCGGCGAGAGGTAGCGCCACAGCCGTGGCCGCTGCGGCACTTCGACGCTCACGTACTGGCCGGGGTGGTAGGGCACGGGCTGGTCGGGCACCAGCCGCACCAGGGCGAGGTCCCAGGTCAGCCGCCGGTGCTCGACCACGGTGGCCGACCACGACGGCGGGTTCGTGTCGGCCGCGGCCGCGTCCTGCATGGCCCGCGCGGCGATGGTGAACGCCTCGGCCCACGCCCGCTCGACCTCGGGCGTCCACGCCGGGCCGAGGTGGTTCTTGAGTGACGCCAGCAGCGCGGTGCCGACCGCTTCGTAGTGCCGGGGCACCACGCCGAACTTGCGGTGGTCGCGGCCCAGCTGGCGCAGGAAGGGCGCGAGGTCGTCGGGCCGGTCGACCATCTGCACGATGTGCACCAGCGCGCGCACCAGCCGGCCGCGCTGGATCTCCATGTTGATCGGGAAGAAGTCGCGCGTGGTCGGCGCGAGAGTGAACAGCATCCCGTAGAAGAACTGCGAGATGTCGGCGATGTACGGCTCGGACCTGGCCCAGCTGTCCCGGATGAGCCGGACCATCGCGGTCACGGCCGCGGGGGCTTCACGCGGGGCCGACGACCTGGGGAGCGGGCTGACGGAGTCGGCTGTCATCGGGGGTTGTTCACGGGTCGGGGACCGCCTCCGGGGTCCTTCGCCACTGCTGCCACCTCGTCACTCAACGTTACTCGCCTGCGCTGCGCGCACCGCCCGTCCGCAGGGTAGCCGCCGGGGGCCCTTTTGCCCGCATTGTTGCTCCGACCGGGTGTATTCGCCCCGGTCAGGCGTGGGCGACCTCACCGGAGAGATGGTTGTCCCGAGCAAGTGTCCGGCAATATACTTGTATGGCACAACTAAGGGAGGTGTCAGTGGTGTCTGCGGGCTTCGACAACACCGACGACGACGTCCGGGTCGAGCTCATGCGCGAGCTGAAGACGGCTTCCCAGCTCCAGCACGCCTGGATCATGCAAGCCTGGCAGAGCGAGCCCGGGCTGCACCCGGCGGCCGCGATGCTGCTGTCCGAC
Source organism: Amycolatopsis sp. NPDC051716 (assembly GCF_040681595.1). Taxonomy (NCBI): domain Bacteria; kingdom Bacillati; phylum Actinomycetota; class Actinomycetes; order Pseudonocardiales; family Pseudonocardiaceae; genus Amycolatopsis; species Amycolatopsis sp. NPDC051716. Next base: position 34,924 of record NZ_JBFAZA010000059.1, read on the forward strand.
CTGGCGAAGAACGGCGAGACGCGGCCGTCCGAGCTGGCGAAACGCCGGTTCGTCGACCTTTCGGTCGTCAGCAGGCAGATCACCCAGCTGTCCGCGGCCGGGCTGGTCGACCGCCGTCCCGCGCCCGAAGACGGCCGGGCGTCCCTGGTGAGCGTGTCCGAGAAGGGCCGGGCCGAGCTCGCGCGCTGGCGCGCCAACTACGTCGAGTTCATGGAGAAGGCGCTCGGCGGCTGGGACGACGAGCGCGTCACCGACCTCACCGCCCGGCTCGCGGAGATGAACACCGATCTCCGCCGTGCCCTCGGCAGCGACGCTTGGCTGGCTGACACGAACAAGTGACCCCGCGGGGAAGAGGCATACCCGAAGTGGCTCTTCCGCCTGCGGATACTGTCCGTTCGGTCCTGACTTGGCGGCGTTCGTCGGGGTTAACGTCGGTGGGGTGACGCGTGACCGGGTCGCACTGCTGTGCGCGCTGGGGATCGACAACTTCGGCTCAGGGCTGTTCCTCCCGTTGGCACTGGTCTACGTGACGCAGGTGGTCGGCGTGCCGCTGGCCGTGGCCGGCACCGCCGTCACCCTGGGTGCCGTCGGCGGGCTCCTCGTGCCGCCGCTCGCCGGCCGGCTCGTCGACCGCGTCGGGCCGCGCACCGTGGTGACCTGCGCCCAGTTGCTGCAGGCCGCCGGGATCGGGGCGTACCTGATCGCCGACGGCGCGGGCCCGGTGGTGGTCGCGGCCGTCCTGCTGTCCGCCGGGCAGCAGCTCTTCTACAGCTCCCTGTTCGTGCTCATCGCCGACGTCGCGGGCGACGGCCCGAAGGACCGGCCGTTCGCCGAAGTGGGGATGGTGCGGGCCGCCTCTTTCGGCCTGGGCGGCCTGGCGGCGGGAGCGATGCTGACGTGGCTCGGGAACTCCGGTTACCGCATCGCGCTCGCCGTGGACGCGCTGACGTTCTTCCTGGCCGCGCTGATCCTGGTCTCCTTCGTCCGGCTCGCGCGGCCGCACCGGCCGGTCCGCGAGCGGTCGGTCCGCGTGCTGCGTGACCGGCCGTACCTGGCCCTCATCGTCTTCAGCGGGCTCTTCGGGCTCTCGCTGGACTTCTTCCTGATCGGGACGCCGGTGTTCGTGCTCGACCGGCTGCACGGCCCGGTCTGGCTGCCGGGCGCGATCCTCGCCCTGCTGACCGTGCTGACCAGCGTCGGCGGCACGCTCGCGCTGCGGCTCACCGCCCGGCTGACGCGGATCGCGGCGATGCGCGTCGGCTCGGCGTTGTTCTCCGCGTGGTGCCTGGTCAGCCTGGGCGTGCTGCTCGTGCCCGACGGCTGGCGGGTGGTGTACCTGCTGGTGTCGACGCTGGTGTTCGCCGCCGGCGACCTGGTCTTCGGGCCGAGATCGGGGGCGCTCGCCGAGGCCGCGGCACCTCCGGTCGCCCGCGGCCGTTATCTCGCCGCGTACCAGTACGCGTTCACCGTGGCCCAGGTGATCGCGCCCGCCGTGGTGGCCTTGTTCTCGGTCGCCGACTGGTTACCCTGGGTGCTGGTGGGGGCGTGCGCCGGTCTCGCCGTGGCCGGGCTCGGCACGCTCGGCTCGCGGTTGCCGGCGAGCGCGGTCGCACCCGGACAGAGTTGAGCGGAACAGACTCAAGTTTTCGTGCGTTAGGGATAGTGACGGGTCACGGTCAGGCCTGTCACCAGGACTTTCTCGCAGTACCGAGCATGAGGTGAGGGATGGACGCTTTCAACCCGACCACGAAGACCCAGCAGGCGATCTCGTCCGCGGCGCAGGCGGCCACCATGGCCGGCAACCCGCACGTGTCGGCCCCCCATCTGCTGGGCGCCCTGCTGGCGCAGGGTGAGGGGCTGACCGCACCGCTGCTGACCGCGGTCGGGGCCGACCCGGAGGTGGTGCACAAGGAGCTCGAGCCGCTCATCGCGGCGCTGCCGTCCGCCACCGGCGCGACGGTGTCGAGCCCGCAGTTCGACACCCACGCGGTCAAGTCGCTGACGCGCGCCCAGAAGCTCGCCACCGAGCTGGGCGACGAGTACGTCTCGACCGAGCACCTGCTCGTCGGGCTCGCGACCGAGGGCGGCCAGGTCGCCGACCTGCTCAAGCGCCACGGTGCGACGCCGGACGCGCTGCAGGAGGCGTTCGCCAAGGTCCGCGGCTCGGCCCGGATCACCAGCGCGGACCCCGAAAGCACGTTCAAGGCGCTCGAAAAGTACGGCGTCGACCTCACCGAGCGCGCCCGCGCCGGCGAGCTCGACCCGGTCATCGGCCGCGACACCGAGATCCGCCGCGTCGTCCAGGTGCTGTCGCGGCGCACGAAGAACAACCCGGTCCTGATCGGCGAGCCGGGCGTCGGCAAGACGGCCATCGTCGAGGGGCTGGCCCAGCGCATCGTCGCCGGGGACGTGCCCGAGTCGCTGCGCGGCAAGCGCGTCGTCGCCCTCGACCTGGGGTCGATGGTGGCCGGCGCGAAGTACCGCGGCGAGTTCGAGGAGCGGCTGAAGGCCGTGCTCAAGGAGATCACCGACTCCGCGGGCGAGGTCGTCACCTTCATCGACGAGCTGCACACCATCGTCGGCGCCGGGGCGACCGGCGAGGGCGGTGCGATGGACGCCGGCAACATGATCAAGCCGATGCTCGCCCGCGGTGAGCTGCGGATGGTCGGCGCGACCACCCTCGACGAGTACCGCCAGCACATCGAGAAGGACGCCGCCCTGGAGCGGCGCTTCCAGCAGGTGCTCGTCGGCGAGCCGTCGCCGGAGGACACCATCGCGATCCTGCGTGGGCTGAAGGAGCGCTACGAGGTGCACCACGGTGTCCGGATCACGGACGCCGCGCTGGTCGCCGCCGCGACGCTGTCCGACCGCTACATCACCGCGCGCTTCCTGCCGGACAAGGCGATCGACCTGGTCGACGAGGCCGCGTCGAAGCTCCGCATGGAGATCGACTCGCGGCCGGTGGAGATCGACGAGGTCGAGCGCGCCGTGCGCCGGCTCGAGATCGAGGAGATGGCGCTCGCCAAGGAGAGCGACGCCGCTTCGAAGGAGCGGCTCGCCAACCTGCGTGCCGAACTGGCCGAGAAGCGGGAGACGCTGACGGCGCTGACCGCGCGCTGGCAGAACGAGAAGGGCTCCATCGAGCGCGTCCGCGAGCTCAAGGAGCAGCTCGAGCAGCTGCGCGGCGAGTCGGAGCGCGCCGAACGCGACGGCGACCTCGGCAAGGCCGCCGAGCTGCGCTACGGCCGGATCCCCGCGCTGGAGAAGGAGTTCGAAGCGGCCACCGCGGCGAGCGAGGCCAGCCAGCAGAACGTCATGCTCAAGGAAGAGGTCGGCGCGGACGACGTCGCGGACGTGGTCAGCGCGTGGACCGGCATCCCGGCGGGCCGGCTGCTGGAGGGCGAGACCGGCAAGCTGCTCCGGATGGAAGAGGAGCTGACCCGGCGCGTCATCGGGCAGGCCGAGGCCGTGCAGGTCGTCTCGGACGCGGTGCGCCGCGCCCGGGCCGGCGTCGCCGACCCCGACCGGCCGACGGGTTCGTTCCTGTTCCTCGGCCCGACCGGCGTCGGCAAGACCGAGCTGGCCAAGGCGCTGGCCGAGTTCCTGTTCGACGACGAGCGCGCGATGCAGCGCATCGACATGAGCGAGTACGCCGAGAAGCACTCGGTGGCGCGCCTGGTCGGTGCCCCGCCGGGGTACGTCGGCTACGACCAGGGCGGGCAGCTGACCGAGGCCGTCCGGCGCCGGCCGTACTCGGTGGTGCTGCTCGACGAGGTGGAGAAGGCCCACCCGGACGTCTTCGACGTGCTGCTGCAGGTCCTCGACGACGGGCGGCTGACCGATGGCCAGGGCCGGACGGTGGACTTCCGCAACACCATCCTGATCCTGACCTCGAACCTCGGTTCGCAGGCGATCGCCGACCCGTCGCTCGACGAGCGGCAGCGGCGGGACGCGGTGCTCGAGGTGGTGCAGCGGCAGTTCAAGCCGGAGTTCCTGAACCGGCTCGACGACATCGTGGTGTTCCACTCGCTCGGCACCGAGCAGCTGACGTCCATTGTGGACATCCAGATCGCCCGGCTCGCCAAGCGGCTGGCCCAGCGGCGGCTGAACCTGGAGGTCACCGACGGTGCCCGCGAGTGGCTCGCGCTCAACGGCTTCGACCCGATCTACGGCGCCCGCCCGCTGCGGCGGCTGGTCCAGTCGGCGATCGGCGACAAGCTGGCGAAGGAACTGCTGTCGGGCGAGGTCCGGGACGGCGACACCGTGCGCGTCGACGGCCCGGAGCTGGAGGCCGGTGCGGCGCTGACCGTCACCCGCGTCTGACCGTTCGTGAAGGCCACCTCGCCCGAGGTGGCCTTCACGGCTGTCCACAGTGGTTCATGCCGATTTGTCGACCCGGCTGACGCGGAAAATGCTCCGAATGGGCCCGGCGACACGGGTACCGGCGATCATCCCCCCGGCGTAACAGGCGATACGCTGACGGTCGTGGGTATTCCGGCGTGGATCTGGTTCGTCATCGCGGCCGTCGCCCTGGTGGCGGGGCTGGGGCTGCTCGCCGCCGACCGGGCGAAGGAGGGCTCGCGCAACCGCGAGCGAATGCGCTGGGCGCAGTTGCGCGGCTGGCAGTTCGTCGAGGAGGACGAGCGGCTGCCGCAGCAGTGGTCCAACGGCGCGATCGGCTACTTCGGCGCGGACGCGGCCGTGAACGTGGTGGCGGGTTCGACCTTCACCTCCGACGGCCGCCGCCCGGTGTTCATCTTCGACATCGAAACCGAGGGCCAGATCCCCGCGGTGGTGGTCGCGGTGCGCTGCAACAAGAAGCACCGCATCCCGATCGAGATGTGGCTGTCCAGCGTCCCGTTCCAGCGCGCGGACATGCCCGAGATGCTCGGCCCGATCGGAGCGCGTTACGCCTTCGCGGACGACGCGGACGGCGCTCGCGTGGTGATCACGCAGGAGCTCGTCGACGCGGCGGACCAGCTGGGCGGCGACGTCGGCGTGGCCTGGCTGGAGAACGAGTGGGTGCTGGCCAGCGTGGTCCCGACGGCGGGCCCGTCCCGCCTCGAGCGCCTGCTGCGCGACCTGGGCGAGATCGCGGACATCGTCGACCCGTTCGACGAGGACTACGACGCGGGCCGCCACCAGGCGAGCGCGCCGGTCCCGTCCGAGGTGACGGCCTCGAGCGCCCCGGCCGCGAGCACCTCGGCGTCCGGCACTTCGGCTTCGGGCACTCCGGTCGCGAGCACGCCGGCCCCGGGCACCCCGGCGGCGGGGACACCGGTCCAGCAGCCGCCCGCGGACGCGGACGCGGACGCGGAACCGAAGCCGAGCGAGAGCTAGTGTCGCGCGTCGCAAGTTGTTTGACGTCCGGGAAGAGCGCCCCAATGTGGCCTTCGGTGCGTTGAACGCACCGAAGGCCGCCTTGGGTGC
>NZ_JBFAZA010000060.1:0-39090 GCF_040681595.1 Amycolatopsis sp. NPDC051716
TTCGGTGCGTTGAACGCACCGAAGGCCGCCTTGGGTGCGTTCAACGCACCGAAGGCCACATTGGGGCGCTCTTCCCGGACGTCAAACAAACTTGCGACGCGCGACACTAGGTCAGCCGCAGCTCCAGCGTGCGGGCCCATTCGCGCACGATCTGACGCCGCCGGCGGGTGTCGTCGGTCAGGAGATTGGCCAGGCCGAGCCCGCGGGCCAGGTCCAGGGTGGCCTGGACCAGCTCCCGCACCCCCGGCCGGGACTCGTCGACGCCGAGGAGCTCCACCGTCACGCGGTGCGCCTCGCGGCCGACCCGGGCTTCCAGGGGCACCAGCACGTCCCGCAGCGCCTCGTCGGTCGCCGCCACCGACCACAGCTGCAGCGCCGCGCGAAACAGCGGGCCGGTGTACAGGTTGAGCACCATCTCCACGACGCGCTCGATGCGGGACGCCCCGCTCGGCAGGCCGGCCGCCTGGGCGCGCAGCTCGTCGATCTGGGCTTCGCCGAGCAGGTCGACCGCCGCCACCACGAGGTCCTCGCGGGCCGGGAAGTGGTGCTGCGCCGCGCCGCGGGAAACACCCGCCCGCTCGGCGATCCCGGCCACCGTCACGCCGTGCCAGCCGCGCTCGCCGAAGCTGTCGAGAGCGGCCTCGACCAAGCGCCGCCGCGTGGTGCGGCTGCGCTCCTGCTGGGGTTCGCGGATGCCGGTCAAGCCGGGTCCACCCAGAAGTCGAGCTGCAGGTCTTCCTCCGCGGTGTCGCCGATGCGGTACTTCGCGAAGTCGGTGACGCCTGCGGCCCGCAGCACCTCGTCGTCGAGGAAGAAGTGGCCGGTGACCTCCCGGCTGGGCTTGGTCAGGATCGCGTGGGCGGCGTCGGCCATGATCGCCGGCGTCCGGCTGCGCGAAGCCAGTTCCGCGCCGACGACGTTGCGGATCGCCGCGGTGTCGATCGTGGTGCGCGGCCACAGGGAGTTGACCGCGACACCGTCCTCCTTCAGTTCCGCGGCGAGCCCGACGGTCACCAGGCTCATCGAGTACTTGGCGATGCTGTAGGCGAGGTGCCCGGCGGTGAACCACTTCTCGTCGAGGCTGATCGGCGGCGACAGCGTCAGGATGTGCGGGTTCGCGGACCGGCGCAAGTGCGGGATGGCCAATTTGGACAGCAGGAACGTGCCGCGCGCGTTGATGTCCTGCATCAGGTCGTAGCGCTTCATGCTGACCTGGTCGGTCGGGGTCAGGTCGATCGCGCTGGCGTTGTTCACGACGACGTCGATGCCGCCGAACTGCTCCGCGGCCTTCGCCACCGCGGCGGCGACACCGTCGTCGTCGCGGACGTCGCCGAGGATCGGCAGCGCGTGGCCGCCCGCCTTCTCGATCGCTTCGGCCGCCGTGTATATCGTGCCGGGCAGCTTCGGGTGCGGCTCACCCGTCTTGGCCAGCAGCGCCACGTTCGCGCCGTCGGCGGCCGCCCGGAGCGCGATCGCCTCGCCGATGCCGCGGCTGCCGCCGGACATGATGATCGTCTTGCCGTCCAAAGTAGACATATCGGCTCCTAGTAGGACTTCGGGAGACCGAGGCTGTGCTGGCCGACGAAGTTGAGCACCATCTCGCGGCTGACCGGCGCGATCCGGCCCAGGCGCACCGCCGTCACGAGCGTGCCGAGGCCGTATTCGGTGGCCAGGCCGTTGCCGCCGTGGGTCTGCACGGCCTGGTCGGTGGCCCGGATGGCGACTTCGGCGGCGGCGTACTTCGCCATGTTGGCCGACTCCCCCGCGCCGAAGTCGTCGCCGGAGTCGTAGAGCGACGCCGCTTTCTGGGTCATCAGCTTCGCGAGTTCCAGCTCGATCTTGATCTCGGCGAGCGGGTGCGCGAGGCCCTGGTGGGTGCCGATCGGCGCGCCCCAGACCCGCCGCTCGTTCGCGTAGCCGACGGCCTTGGCCAGCGCGTACCGCGCGATGCCGAGGGAGAACGACGCGCCCATGATGCGTTCCGGGTTGAGGCCCGCGAACAGCTGCGCGATCGCCGCGTCCTCCTCCCCGACCAGCGCTTCGGCCGGGAGCTTCACGTCGTCGAGGAAGAGCGAGAACTGGTCCTCCGGCGCGACGATGTCCATCGGGATCTTCGTGTATTCGAAGCCCTCGGTCCCGGTCGGCAGGATGAACAGCGCGGGCTTGAGCTTGCCGGTCCTCGAGTCCTCCATGCGGCCGACGACGAGCACCGCGTCGGCCTCGTCGACGCCGGAGATGTAGACCTTGCGTCCGTTGAGGACCCAGCCGTCGCCGTCCCGCTTCGCGGTGGTGGTGATCTTGTGCGAGTTCGACCCGGCGTCCGGCTCGGTGATCGCGAAGACCATCCGCTTGCTGCCGTCGGCGATGCCGGGCAGCCACTGCTTCTTCTGCTCTTCGGTGCCGAACCGGGAGATGACGGTGCCGCAGATGGCCGGCGAGACGACCATCAGCAGCAGCGGCGAACCCGCGGCGGCGAGTTCTTCGAGGACCGCGGCGAGGTCGGCGATGCCCGCGCCCCCGCCGCCGTACTCCTCGGGGATGTTGACGCCGAGGTAGCCCAGCCGGCCGGCCTCGTCCCAGAGTTCGTGCGTCTTCTCGTCGGCGCGGGCCTTGCGGGCGTAGTACTCGTGGCCGTACTTGGCGCCGAGTTCGGCGACGGCCTTCCGGAGCGCGATCCGCTCTTCCGGCTCGATGAAGTTCATGGCGTTCATGCTTCGTCTCCCACCACAGCTAGGATCGTGCCCACTTCGACCTGTTGGCCCACGGTCACCGGCAGCTCGGTCACCACGCCGTCGGCGGGCGCGGCGATCCGGTGTTCCATCTTCATCGCTTCGAGCCACAGCAGCGGGTCGCCGGCCTTCACCGCGTCCCCGGCCTGCACCGCGAGCCGGACGACGGTGCCCGGCATCGGCGCGACCAGCGAACCGGCGGCCAGCGCCGCGTCCGGGTCGGCGAACCGCGGGGCCGCCGTCAGCGCGACCGAACCGAGCGCAGAGTCCACATAGGACGTTCCGTCACGGCGGGCGACGTCGAATGCGCGCCGCACCCCGGCGACGTCCAGGACCACCCGCCCCGGCTCGGCCGACACCAGCTCGGCTTCGAACCCGTCCGCCTTCAGGCCGTCGCGGGTGAGCGAGTAGCCGACCTCGTACTCGCGGTCCGCGACCGAGAAGACCTTGCGCTGCCCGGCCGAGCGGACGTTGCGCCAGCCACTCGGGAGCCTGCTCTGCGTGGTGGCCGACGCCCGGTTGCCCGCCGCGTCCGCCAACGCCGCCGCGAGGGCCGAGAGCCGTTCGGTGTCCACTGTGGCCAGCGGGGCGGCCAGGGTGTCGAGGCCGTGGCGGTTGAAGAACGCCGTGTCCGTCTCCCCGGCCAGGAAAGCCTCGTGGCGGAGGATGTTCACCAGCAGATCGCGGTTGGTGACCACACCGTGGATCTTCGCCGCGGCCAGGGCCTTCGCCAGCCGCCTCGCCGCTTCGGCGCGAGTGGGTGCCCAGGTGATCACCTTGGCGAGCATCGGGTCGTAGTGGACGCCCACCACCGAGCCGCTCTCGAAGCCGGAGTCCAGCCGGAGCCCGGCGCCTTCGGTGAACTGACGGTCCACATCGGGCACGTCGAACGTGTGCAGGGTGCCGCTCTGGGGCTGCCAGCCCGCCGCCGGGTCCTCGGCGTAGAGCCGGACCTCGATGGAGTGCCCCACCGAGGGTGGTGGCTCGGCCGGGAGGCGCTCGCCCTCGGCGATCCGCAGCTGCAAGGCGACCAGGTCGAGCCCCGTGACGTTCTCGGTGACCGGGTGCTCGACCTGCAGCCGGGTGTTCATCTCAAGGAAGTAGAACCGGCCGTCGGGCCCGGCGAGAAACTCGACCGTGCCCGCGCCGACGTAGTCGATCGCCTGGGCGGCCTTGCGCGCGGCGTCGAACAGCTCCGCGCGCATGGCGTCGTCGACGAACGGCGAGGGCGCCTCCTCGACGACCTTCTGGTGGCGGCGCTGGATCGAGCACTCCCGCTCCCCCACCGCCCACACCGTGCCGTGCCGATCGGCGAGCACCTGGACTTCGATGTGCCGCCCGGTCTCCAGGTAGCGCTCGCAGAACACGGTCGGGTCGCCGAACGCCGACGCGGCCTCCGCACTGGCGCCTTCCACCGCCTCGGCCAGCTCGTCGAGCGACCGGACCACGCGCATGCCGCGGCCACCACCGCCGGCGGACGCCTTGACCAGCAACGGCAAGTCTTCGGAGGTCACCGACGCCGGGTCCAGTTCGGACAGGACCGGCACCCCGGCCGCGGCCATCAGCCGTTTCGACTCCACTTTGGAGCCCATGGTCTCGATGGCCTCGGGCGGCGGGCCCACCCAGGTGAGCCCGGCGTCGAGCACGGCGCGGGCGAACGCGGCGTTCTCGGACAGGAAGCCGTAGCCGGGGTGAACGGCGTCGGCGCCGGTCTCGGCCGCGGCCTTGACCAGCAGCTCGGCCCGCAAGTACGTCTCGGACGGCGCGTTGCCGGGCAGCCGGACGGCCGCGTCGGCCTCCCGGGCGTGCGGCGCGGCGGCATCGGCGTCGGAGAACACCGCGACGGTGCCGATCCCGGCGTCGCGGCAGGTGCGGAAGACGCGGCGAGCGATCTCGCCGCGGTTGGCGACCAGCAGGTTCTGGATCATCGCTCGCTCACATCCGGAAGACGCCGAAGCCCTCGGCGCCCTTCACTGGTCCATTGTGGATCGCGGACAGGCTCAGCCCCAGCACGGTGCGGGTGTCGCGCGGGTCGATGATGCCGTCGTCGTAGAGCATGCCGGAGAGGAACATCGGCATCGACTCGGCCTCGATCTGGCCCTCCACCATGGCACGCATGGCTTTGTCGTGGTCCTCGTTGTACTCCTGGCCGCGGCTCTCGGCCGCCGCGCGGGCCACGATGGACAGCACGCCGGCCAGCTGTGCCGGGCCCATCACCGCGGACTTCGCGCTCGGCCAGGCGAACAGGAAGCGGGGGTCGAAGGCGCGGCCGCACATCCCGTAGTGCCCGGCGCCGTAGGACGCTCCCATCAGGACGGACAGGTGCGGCACCTTCGAGTTCGAGACGGCGTTGATCATCATCGCGCCGTGTTTGATGATGCCGCTCTGCTCGTACTCCTTGCCGACCATGTAGCCGGTCGTGTTGTGCAGGAACACCAGCGGGGTGTGGATCTGGTTGGCCAGCTGGATGAACTGCGCGGCCTTCTGCGACTCCTCGCCGAACAGCACACCCTGCGCGTTCGCCAGGACGCCGACCGGGTAGCCGTGGATGCTCGCCCAGCCCGTCACCAGCGACGAGCCGTAGAGCGGCTTGAACTCGTCGAAGTCGGAGCCGTCGACGACGCGGGCGATCACTTCGCGCGGGTCGAACGGCACCTTGAGGTCGGTCGGGACGATGCCGAGCAGATCCTCGGTGTCGTAGAGCGGCTCTTCGTAGTCCGGCTTGGGCGAAGGCCCCTGCTTGGTCCAGTTGAGCCGCTTGACGATGTTCCGGCCGAGCCGGATGGCGTCCTGCTCGTCGGCGGCCAGGTAGTCGGCCAGGCCCGAGGTCCGCGCGTGCATCTCGGCGCCGCCGAGCGACTCGTCGTCGGACTCCTCCCCGGTCGCCATCTTCACCAGCGGCGGCCCGCCGAGGAACACCTTCGCGCGTTCCTTGACCATCACGACGTAGTCCGACATGCCCGGCAGGTACGCGCCGCCGGCGGTAGAGTTGCCGAAGACCAGCGCGATCGTCGGGCAGCCCGCGGCTGAGGCCCGCGTGATGTCCCGGAAGATCCGGCCGCCCGGGATGAAGATCTCCTTCTGCGTCGGCAGGTCCGCGCCGCCGGACTCGACGAGGTTGATCGACGGCAGCCGGTTCTGCGCGGCGATGTCCGCGGCCCGGAAGCTCTTCTTCGTCGTCCACGGGTTGCTCGCGCCACCCTTGACCGTCGGGTCGCTGGCCGAGATCAGGCACTCGACGCCTTCGACGACGCCGATCCCGGTGACGAGACTCGCGCCGACGCGGTAGTCGGTGCCCCACGCGGCCAGCGGCGACAGCTCCAGGAACGGCGAATCCGCGTCGAGGAGCAGCTCGATGCGTTCCCGCGCGAGGAGCTTGCCGCGCTTGCGGTGCCGCTCGACGTACTTCTCGCCGCCGCCGGCGACGGCTTTGGCGTGCTCGGCGTCGATCTCGGCGAGCTTCTCCAGCATCGCCTCGCGGTTCGCGCCGAACTCGGCGGCCCGCGTGTCCACTGTGGACCTCAGAGCAGTCACGAGGTGTATCCCAATCGCTTCGCGGCCAGGCCGGTGAGGATCTCGGTGGTGCCGCCGCCGATGCCGAGGATCCGGACGTCGCGGTAGTGGCGCTCCACTTCGGACTCGCGCATGTAGCCGAGCCCGCCGTGCAGCTGGACGGCCTCGTTGACCACCCACTCGGCGGCCTCGACGGCGGTGTTCTTGGCGAAACAGGCTTCGGCGATGACCTCTTCACCGGAGACGTGCCGGATCGCGGCCTGCCGGGTGTAGCTGCGGGCGACGTCGATCTTCCGCGCCATTTCGGTGAGCTTGTGCTGGACCACCTGCCGCGAGATGAGCGGACGGCCGAACGTCTCGCGCAGCCGGCACCAGTCCAGCGTCAGGTCGAGCGCGCGCTGGGCGTGCGCGTACGCCTGCACGGCCAGCGACAGCCGTTCGGTGACGAACTGGGTGGCCACCTGCGCGAACCCGCTGTTCTCGGCGCCCACCAGGTGCTCCACCGGCACCCGGACGTCCATGTAGGACAGTTCGGCGGTGTCGGAGCAGAGCCAGCCCATCTTCTCGAGCTTGCGGCTCACCGTGAACCCCGGTGTCCCGCGCTCGACGACGATCAGCGAGAGCCCGTGGGCACCGTCACCGCCGGTCCGCACGACCGTCGTCACGAAGTCCGCGCGGCACCCGGAGGTGATGAACGTCTTGGCCCCGTTGATGACGTACTCGTCGCCCTCGCGGACGGCGGTGGTCCGGATCCCGGCGACGTCGGAGCCGCCGTCCGGCTCGGTGACCGCGAGCGAGCCGATCTTGGCCCCGGCCAGGGTCGGCCGCACCCAGCGTTCGACCTGCACCGGGTCGCCCGCCTCGGCGATGTGCGGCACGGCGATGCCGCAGGTGAACAGCGACGCGAAGAGCCCGCCGGAACCACCCGCGTAGTGCATTTCCTCCGCGACGACCAGAGCGTCGAGGTAGTTGCCGTCGCCGCCGCCGATCTCTTCCGGGAAGGCGACGCCGAGCAGGCCGAGGTCGCCGGCCTTGCGGTGCAGGTCCCGGGGCAGTTCGCCGGCGCGCTCCCAGTCGTCGAGGTGCGGCAGGACCTCCTGCTCGACGAACTTCCGCACGGTCTTGCGCAGCTCGGCCCGTTCGGGCGTCCGGAAGGGGTCGGTCACAGCAGGACCTCCGGGACGTCGATCTCCCGCGACCGCAGCCACTCACCGAGCGCCTTGGCCTGCGGGTCGAACCGGGCCTGCGACGCGACTCCCTCGCCGAGGAGGCCTTCGACGACGAAGTTCATCGCCCGCAGGTTCGGCAGCAGGTACCGCGTCACCGGCAGGTCCGCGGTCTCGGGCAGCAGCAGCTTGAACTCGGCGACGGTCAGCCGGTGCACCAGCCAGCGCCACGCCTCTTCCGACCGCACCCAGACGCCGAGGTTGGCGTTGCCGCCCTTGTCGCCGCTGCGCGCGCCGGCGATCGTGCCGAGGGGCACCCGCCGCACCGGCCCGTGGCCGAGGGGTTCGGGCAGCGCCGGTTCATCCACTTCGGACAAGTCCTGGGTGGACGTCGAGGGTGCTATGTCGACTCGCATCCCGTCCGGCAGCACGGCGACGTGCGGGACCTCGCCCGCGTCCACGTAGGCCGCGGTGTAGACACCGTACGGCGAGGCGTCCGACGGCGGTGCCGTGACGTGGAACCCGGGGTAGCTGGCCAGCGCGAGTTCGACGGCCGCGCCGGTGAACGCGCGGCCGGCGACCTTGGGGTCGGCGTCCTTGACGGCGACGTGCAGCAGCGCACTCGCGGTCTGTTCGGTGTCGGCGTCCTGGTGGTCGGTGCGCGCGAGGGTCCAGCGGACGTCGGCCGGCGGCCGGTCCTTCATGGACGCTTCGAGCTGTTCCCGGACCAGCGCGGCTTTCGCCTCGATGTCGAGTCCGGTGAGGACGAACGTCGTCTCGTTGCGGAACCCGCCGAGGGTGTTCAGCGCGACCTTCAGCGCCGGCGGCGGAGCTTCCCCGCGGACGCCGGAGATGCGCACGCGATCGGGTCCGTCCTCGGTCAGCGAGAGCGTGTCGAACCGGGTCGTGACGTCCGGCCCGGCGTACCGCGCGCCGGTGATTTCGTACAGCAGCTGCGCGGTGACCGTGCCGGCGTTGACCACGCCGCCGGTGCCGGGGTGCTTGGTGATGACGCTCGAACCGTCGGCTTCGATCTCGGCGATCGGAAACCCGGGCACGCCGAGGGAGTGCTCGGTGAAGAAGGCGTAGTTGCCGCCGGTGGCCTGGGCGCCGCATTCGATGACGTGCCCGGCGGCGACCGCGCCGGCGAGGGCGTCGAAGTCGTCACGGGCCCAGCCGTAGTGCGCGGCGGCCGGGCCGACGATGACGGAGGCGTCGGTGACGCGCCCGGTGACGACGACGTCGGCGCCCGCGTTGAGGCATTCGACGATGCCCCAGGCGCCGAGGTAGGCGTTGGCGGTCAACGGTTTGCCGAGGTCCAGCTCCTCGGCCCGCGCCACCAGGTCGTCGCCTTCGACGTGCGCGATCTTGACGTCGAGCCCCAGTTTCCCGGCCAGCTCGCGCAGCGCGTGCGCGAGCCCGGCCGGGTTCAGCCCGCCCGCGTTGGCGACGATCTTGACGCCGTTTTCCTGCGCCAGCCCGAGGTTTTCCTCCATCTGGCGGAGGAACGTCTTGGCGTAGCCGCGGTTCGCGTCCTTCATCCGGTCGCGGCCGAGGATGAGCATGGTCAGCTCGGCCAGGTAGTCGCCGGTCAGGACGTCGAGGGGGCCGCCGGTGAGCATCTCGCGCACGGCGGAGAAGCGGTCGCCGTAGAACCCGGACGCGTTGCCGATGCGGTAGGTCACGTGAACTGCCCCGGCTTGCGGCCGTTCCCCGGCGGGCCGGCGAAGGCCTGCGCGATGCCGAGCCATTCCTCGACGTCGGCGCCGTGGGCGACCAGGTCGGTGTCGGCCGGGTGCCGCCGCCGGGTGACGACGAGACAGAAGTCCACCGCGGTGCCGGTGAGCTTCTGCTCGGCGTCCTCGGGGCCGAACGCCCAGGTGGAGCCGTCGGGCGCGGTCAGTTCGACGCGGAACTCCTCGGGCGGCGGCGCGAGCGCGTGGACCTTGTAGGCGAAGTCGCGGGTCCGGGTGCCGAAGCGGGCGATGTGCCACAGCCGCGCGGTGGGCTCGCGGGTCAGGCCGAGGGCGTCGAAGACGTCCTGGCCGTGCGCCCAGGTCTCCATCATCCGCGCGGTGGCCATCGAGGCGGCGCTCATCGGCGGCCCGTACCAGGGCAGCTTCTGCCCCTCGGGGACGGCGGCGAGGGCCGCGGCGAGCAATGCGCGCCCTTCGCGCCAGTCTTCGAGAATCTCCCCCGGCGGCCGCTGCGCTTCGGCCGCGGCCCCGTCGTCGACGTAGGTCTCCCCGCCTTTGAGGAGCTCTTCGACCTCGGCCGGCCAGTCTTCCGGGTGCGCGGCCGCGATCAGGGACTTGCGATCGGTCCAGGCCAGGTGCGCGATCTGGTGCGCGATCGTCCACCCTTCGGCCGGTGTCGGCCGCGCCCAGTCCGCCGCGGGCAGGTTCGCCACCACGTCTTCGATCGTCCGTGTCTCCGCGTCGAGATCCCCGAGGATCACGCCGAGATCCGCCATCGCCCGCCTCCTTGCGTCTCGGGCCAGCGTGGCACCGGCGGGGAGAAAAATCAAGCACGCCTGATTGTTTCGCTCCGGACGCTGCGAACCCACTATTGACATCTTGCCAGTAGTGCCGGACTGCAATAGCTTCGTCGCATGGCCGACTACGCCGAGATCACCTACGCCGTCGCGGACCGGATCGCCACGGTCACGCTGAACCGGCCCGAGGCCCGCAACGGCTACACGATCCGGATGGCCGACGAGCTCGGTGCCGCCATGGACCGCGCCGATCGGGACGAGGACGTCCGCGTGGTCGTGCTGACCGGGGCCGGGACGGACTTCTGCGTCGGGGCCGACCTTTCGCAGGGCGGCTTCGACTTCGACCCCGCCGAGGGGCCGGGCCGGGAGTGGCAGGAGCCCGCCGGCCGGTGCTCGAAGCGGATCTTCACCATGAACAAGCCCGTGATCGCCGCCCTGCACGGGGCCGCCGTCGGCGGGGGCATCACCATCACGCTGGCGTGCGACTACCGGCTCGCCTCGGCGGACTCCCGGTTCGGCTTCGTCTTCACCCGCCGCGGCATCTACCCCGAAGGCGCCTCCGCCTGGTTCCTCCCCCGGCTCGTCGGGATGGGCACCGCGCTCGACTGGATGATCAGCGGCCGGGTCTTCGGGGCGGTCGAAGCCGTCGAAAAAGGCCTGGTGCACACGGTCGTCGAGACCGGGACCGTGCTCGACGCGGCGTACGAGCTGGCGCGAGAGATCGTCGAGAAGACCGCCCCGGTGTCGGTCGCGGTGACCCGCCAGCTGCTCTACCGGATGGCGAGCGCCGATTCGCCGTTCCCCGTGCACGAGCTCGACTCGAAACTGATCGGCGGCCTCGGCGCGAACCCGGACGCCGTCGAGGGTGTCCTGTCGTTCCTGCAGAAGCGGCCGCCGTCGTTCGGCATGCGCGTCGAGAAGGACCTGCCCGACTACCTGCCCTGGCTGGAGAAATGACCTCGTACCCGCCGCAGCCCTGGAACCTGGTCGCCGACGCCCACGTGTCGATCTGGCGGGTCCCCGCGCACGAGGTGCACCCGGGCGCCCTGTCCCTCGCCGGGTACACCACGGTGTTCACCGCCTGGATCGCCTACCGCGAGCCCGGGCAGCTCGGCTACCACGAGCTGCTCGCCGCCGTCCCGGTGCGCGGGAAGCGGACCACGTGCACGATCACGCAGATCTGGGTCGACTCCGCGGTCTCCCTCGCCGGCGGCCGCGAGCTGTGGGCCATCCCGAAGGACCTCGCGGCCCTGCAGTTCACCGACCGCACGTACACCGCGGCGACCGGCGACGACTGGATCGCCACCGCGGCCTTCACACCGAGGCCGGGTTCGCCGCTCTCCCTCCCCAGCCGGTTCGACGTCCTCCAGGACCGCGACGGCACCCCCGTGCGCACCCCGGTCGCCGCGAAGATCCGGCCCGAACTCGCCGCGGCCGACTGGACGGTCAACGCGAGCGGACCGCTCGGCTACCTGGCCGGCCGACGCCCCTTCCTGAGCCTCGCCCTGCCCGGCAGCGAGCTGGTTTTCGGGGCTTGAGCAGCGCCTCTCGGTGATCACGTAATCCCGTCAGAGTGAACTCACGACACGCCATCTGGGGGCGCGCGCGCATAGCGACCCCTACATGTAGTCTCTGAGAACCGGCAGCCCCCAGCGACGGGGAGACCGCTGCAGAGGGTGGCCGGGCAGCTTTGGAGAACCTGCAGCGCACGGCCGTTTTCGGCCGTGCGGCGATCGAACGCGCCCATTTTTTCGAGAGCACAGTGGAGACACGCATGTCAGTCGAAACCGGTCAGCGGCCCTCCGGGACCGCCTCACCCACCGCGATCCGGGTCATCCGGCGGGACGGCAGCGTGTCGCCGTTCGACGCCGGGAAGATCTCGGTCGCGCTGACCAAGGCGTTCCTCGCGGTCGAGGGCGGCGACGCCGCCGCGTCCTCCCGCGTGCACCACGTCGTCGCGGAGCTGACCCAGCAGGTGGAGACCACCCTGCTGCGTCACGCCGGCCCCGAGACCGCCCTGCACATCGAGCAGATCCAGGACATCGTCGAGCTCGCCCTCATGCGCGGTGAGCACCACAAGGTCGCCCGCGCCTACGTCCTCTACCGCGACGAGCGCGCCAAGGCCCGCGAGGCCGCCAAGCCGGCCGCGACCGAGGTCTCGCTGAACGTCAAGGGCACCGACGGCGTCCTGCGCCCGCTCGACTGGGCCCGCGTGTCCCACGTCGTGGGCGAGGCCGTCGCCGGTCTCGAAGACGTCAGCGCCGAGCCGGTGCTGGCCGAGGCCAAGCGCAACCTCTACGACGGCATCAGCGCCGACGAGCTGGCCCTGGCCCAGGTGCTGGCCGCCCGCGTGCTGGTCGAGCAGGAGCCGAACTACTCTTACGTCTCCGCCCGGCTGCTGCTGGACAAGCTGCGCGGCGAGGCGCTGAGCTACCTGGCGAAGAAGCCGCGCCTGGCCAGCCAGGACGAGATGGCGACCGAGTACCCCGCGTACTTCCGCGCCTACCTGCGCCGCGCCATCGAGCTGGAGCTGGTCGACGCCGAGCTGCAGCGCTTCGACCTCGACAAGATCACCGCCGCGATCCGTCCGGAGCGCGACCTCGACTTCGGCTTCCTCGGCCTCCAGACGCTGTACGACCGGTACTTCCAGCACCACGACGGCACCCGCTTCGAGCTGCCGCAGGCGTTCTTCATGCGCGTCGCCATGGGTCTCGCGATCCGCGAGGACGACCGCGAAGCCCGGGCCATCGAGTTCTACGAGCTGCTCTCGAGCTTCCACTTCATGGCCTCGACGCCGACGCTGTTCAACTCGGGCACCACGCGCCCGCAGCTGTCGTCCTGCTTCCTGACCACGGTGGACGACGACCTGGACTCGATCTTCCAGGCGTACAAGAACAACGCGCTGCTGGCCAAGTACTCGGGCGGCCTCGGCAACGACTGGACCCCGGTCCGCGGCCTCGGCGCGCACATCAAGGGCACCAACGGCCAGTCCCAGGGTGTCGTGCCGTTCCTCAAGATCGCCAACGACACCGCCGTCGCGGTCAACCAGGGCGGCAAGCGCAAGGGCGCGGCCTGCGCGTACCTCGAGACGTGGCACGTCGACATCGAGGAGTTCCTCGACCTGCGCAAGAACACCGGTGACGACCGCCGCCGCACCCACGACATGAACACCGCGAACTGGGTGCCGGACGAGTTCCTCCGCCGCGTCGAGGCCGACGCGCAGTGGACGCTGTTCTCGCCGAACGAGACGCCGGACCTGCACGACCTCTACGGCAACGAGTTCGCCGCCCGCTACCGCGAGTACGAGGCGATGGCCGACCGCGGCGAGATCAAGGTGTTCCGGCGCGTCCGCGCGGTCGACCTGTGGCGCCGCATGCTGACCATGCTGTTCGAGACCGGCCACCCGTGGATCACCTTCAAGGACCCGTGCAACCTGCGCTCGCCGCAGCAGCACGTCGGTGTCGTGCACTCGTCCAACCTGTGCACCGAGATCACGCTGAACACCACCGTCGACGAGGTCGCGGTCTGCAACCTCGGTTCGGTGAACCTGCTCAAGCACGTCACGCCCGAAGGCCTGGACACCCAGCGCCTCGAGAAGACCGTGCGCACGGCCGTCCGCATGCTGGACAACGTGATCGACATCAACTTCTACACGATCCCGGAGGCGCGCCGCTCCAACCTGCGCCACCGCCCGGTCGGCCTGGGCATCATGGGCTTCCAGGACGCGCTGTTCGAGATCGGCGTCCCGTTCGCCTCCGACGAGGCCGTGAAGTTCGCCGACGTCTCCATGGAGCACCTCTCCTACTACGCGATCTCGGCGTCGACCGACCTCGCCGAGGAGCGCGGGCAGTACCAGTCGTTCGAGGGATCGCTGTGGAGCAAGGGCATCCTGCCGATCGACTCGCTGCAGCTGCTCATCGACGCCCGCCAGGGTGACGGCCTCGACGTCGACACCTCGTCCACTTTGGACTGGGCGCCGCTGCGCGAGCGGGTCAAGACCGTGGGCATGCGCAACTCCAACGTGATGGCGATCGCGCCGACCGCGACGATCTCCAACATTTCGGGGGTCGGCCAGTCGATCGAGCCGCTGTTCCAGAACCTGTTCGTCAAGTCGAACATGTCCGGCGACTTCACCGTCGTCAACCCGCACCTGGTCCGCTCGCTCAAGGCGCGCGGGCTGTGGGACGAGGTCATGGTCAGCGACCTCAAGTACTTCGACGGCAGCCTCGGCCAGATCGACCGCGTGCCGGACGACCTGAAGGCGCTGTACGCGACGGCGTTCGAGATCGAGTCGAAGTGGATCGTCGACGCCGGTTCGGTGCGCCAGAAGTGGATCGACCAGGCGCAGTCGCTGAACCTGTACATCGCGGCGCCGAGCGGCCGCAAGCTCGACCAGCTCTACCGCTACGCGTGGCACAAGGGCCTCAAGACCACGTACTACCTGCGCGCGCAGTCGGCGACGCACGTGGAGAAGAGCACCCTGCGCGGCACCGACGGCAAGCTGAACGCCGTCTCGGCGACCGCGGCCCCGGCGGCTCCCGCAGCGGCCGCCCCGGCCCCCGCGCCGACGCCGGCACCGGCGCCGGTTCCCGCGCCTTCGCCTTCGCCCAAGCCCGAGCCGGACGTCGACTTCGTCGCCACCGAAGGCGCCGCCTGCCGCATCGACGACCCCGACTGCGAAGCCTGCCAGTAAAGGAACCCTGTACAGATGACCAACGTGGAGACGACGGGCGCGACCGGCCTCGGGGAGATCGAGGTCGGCGCCGCCCGGATCAACGTCGACGACAAGCGCATGATCAACGCGCGCGCCGACGTCAACCAGCTGCTGCCGATGAAGTACACCTGGGCCTGGGAGAAGTACCTGGCCGGCTGCAACAACCACTGGATGCCGACCGAGGTCGCCATGCAGGCCGACATCGCGCTGTGGAAGTCGAAGGACGGCCTCACCGAGGACGAGCGGCAGATGCTCAAGCGCAACCTGGGCTTCTTCGCGACCGCGGAGTCCCTGGTGGCCAACAACATCGTGCTCGCGGTGTACCGGCAGATCACCAACCCCGAATGCCGCCAGTACCTGCTGCGCCAGGCGTTCGAGGAGGCCGTGCACACGCACACCTTCCAGTACATCTGCGAAAGCCTCGGCCTGGTCGAGGGCGAGCTGTTCAACATGTACCGCGAGGTTCCGTCCATTTCGGACAAGGACGCGTGGGCGCTGAAGTACACGCAGCACCTGGAGGACCCGGACTTCGAGACCGGGACGCCGGAGGCCGACCAGGCGTTCCTGCGTGACCTCGTCGCGTTCTACGTGATCTTCGAGGGCATGTGGTTCTACACCGGTTTCGCGCAGATCCTGTCGCTGGGCCGCCGGAACAAGATGGTCGGCATCGCCGAGCAGTACCAGTACATCCTGCGCGACGAGTCGATCCACCTGAACTTCGGCATCGACTGCATCAACCAGATCAAGATCGAGAACCCGCACCTGTGGACTTCCGAGTTCCAGGAGGAGGTCCGCGGGATGCTGAAGGAGGCGTGCGAGCTCGAGGTCAAGTACGCGCGCGACACGATGCCGCGCGGCATGCTCGGCCTGTCGGCCCAGTTGTGCGAGCAGTACATGCACTTCATCACCGACCGGCGCGCGCAGCAGATCGGGCTGGCCCCGATCTTCGGCGAGACCGAGAACCCGTTCCCGTGGATGTCCGAGGCGATGGACCTGAAGAAGGAGAAGAACTTCTTCGAGACCCGCGTCATCGAATACCAGTCGGGCGGCGCGCTCGACTGGGACTGAGGTCCCGAGGCACCCCGGCCCCGCCCTGGTTCGCCAGGGCGGGGCCGGTTCACGTCGTGGCCACTCGCGCGGCCAGCTCCGCGTCCAGGGGGCTCATGTCCGCCGCGACGGGGTCGCCGGGCGACCACCAGCGGAAGCCGAGCCCTTCGTCGCCGAGGGTCAGCCGCGGTGCGGTGATCAGTCCGGTCCGGTAGACGGCGAGGGATTCCCGGCGGGCGGGCTCGGTCAGGGCGAACTCGGCCACCACGGCGAAGGTCAGCGCCACGCCGCGGATGCCGGTTTCCTCGGCCAGCTCGCGCCCGGCGGCTTCGCGGCAGGTTTCGCCGGGCTCGCGCATCCCGCCGGGCAGTTCCCATTGCCTGCGACGCTTGTCGAACATCATCAGGACGGCGCCGGCGTGGACGGCCACCACCAGCGCCGCGGGCAGCGCCGGCAGGTCCCGTTCCGCGATCGCGCGCACAGCGAGCAGCGCGGCGCCCGCTCGGTCATGGAGGGGCAGCTCGGCCACGTCGGCATCGTCTCCCGTCAGTAGGCGTAGCGGCGCACGGTTTCCGGGTGGAGCACCAAGCGCACCAGGTCGCCCTTCAGAATCGCTTCCAGGTCGGCGGCGCGCACCGGGTCGTCGAGATCCCAGTACCGGGCCGCCAGGCGGGCGGCGAGGTCGTGGGCGCCGTCGGGTTCCACGGAAACCCGGCCCGTCACCGACACCCACCGTTCCCGCTCCCCCACCGGCGCCGCGACCACGATCGACGCCCGCGGGTCGCGGCGCGCACGGCGTACTTTGAGCGCGTCCGGTTCGGTGAACAGCTGGATGAGGCCGTCGCCGGTGGCTTCGAACCACACCGGGCGGGGCTCGCCGGCGGCCACGGACAGGAAGCCGTGCAACGGGCGCTGGAGGAACTCGAGGTCGTCGGAAGTCAGTGCGGTCATGACCTCCATTCAACCGGGCACGTCCGGACGATCCCATGGGTGAGAAGCCGGAATCCCTGTCCATTCGTCTAACCTCAAGGGCGTGGACGACCTCTTCCGCGGCGTACGGGCCCACGGCTCGCTGTTCGGCAGCTCGGCCCTCTCGCCGCCGTTTTCGCTGCACTTCGTCGACGGCGCACCGCTCACCCTGTGCACCGTGCTGTCCGGCGGCGGCTGGATCGTCCCCGAGCGGGGCACCCCCGAGCCGCTGCGCGCCTACGACACCGTCGTCGTACGCGGCCCGGAGACGTTCACTTTCGTCGACGAAATCGGCACTGCCGCCGAGCCCGTCGCGTACGGCGAGTACTGCGCCGCACCGGAACTGGGCGGGACGCGGTACCGCCGCGGCTGGCGCGACGACGGCGAGGGACCGACCACGCTGATCGTGGGCGCCTACCCGGCCGGCGGGGAGGTCAGCCGCCCGCTGCTGGACGCTCTGCCCGCCGTGCTGCGCGTGGGCGGCGGGGGCACCGGCGACGCCGTCCTGGACCACCTCGCCGCCGAGGTCGCCGCCGACACGCCCGGGCAGCAGGTGGTGCTCGACCGGCTGCTCGACTGGATGCTCGTCTGCACCTTGCGCGAGTGGTTC
Organism: Amycolatopsis sp. NPDC051716; assembly: GCF_040681595.1. NCBI lineage: Bacteria > Bacillati > Actinomycetota > Actinomycetes > Pseudonocardiales > Pseudonocardiaceae > Amycolatopsis > Amycolatopsis sp. NPDC051716. Next base: position 17,243 of record NZ_JBFAZA010000060.1, read on the forward strand.
GAGCGGCCCGGCGGCGAACCCCCGGCGTGGTGGAGCGCCCAGCGCGACCCGGTGGCCGGCCCCGCGCTGCGCCTGCTGCACGACGAACCCGCGGCGCCGTGGACGGTCGCGGCGTTGGCCACCCGCGCCGGGGTTTCCCGCTCGACCCTGGCCAAGCGGTTCGCCGAGCTGGTCGGCGAACCGCCGCTCACCTACCTCACCCGGCGCCGGATGGCGCTCGCGGCGGACCTGCTGGCCGAGCGGACCGCCACCACCGTCTCGGAAGTCGCCCGCCAAGTCGGGTACGCCGACGCCTTCGGGTTCAGCGCGGCGTTCAAACGGGTCCGCGGCGTCACGCCGAGCGAGTACCGGCGAGCGGCGGGTAAGTCCACGAGCACGCAATGAGAAACCGGCAAGCATCCGGTCATCGCGACCCGCGACACTCTCGCGCATCACCCGAAAAGAGGGCCGGCGAGGTGTTGTCAGACCGTCAACAAGGGTGCATCGTGGGGGACAGCCGATCTCGACGCAGGAGGTGGTCACTTTGCCGGGCACCGTGAGCCGAGCCGCCGAAGCACTGCGCGAACGCGTGCCGACACTGACCGCGCTTCCCCTGCCGCCCAAGGTCGACGAGCGCTGGCTGCGGTCGCGCTGGCCCGTCAAGGAACTCGCGGCGCCGCCCGCGGGCAGCGGCCTCAAGCCGGTGCTCGGCGACGAAGGGCCGCCGCTGGTCGGGCACATGCTCGAGATGATGCGCTTCGGCCCGGCGTTCGGGCTTCGCCGTTACGAGCTCTACGGCCCCGTGTCGTGGACCGGCGGGTTCGGCCGCCGGATCGTCGCGCTGTCCGGGCCCGAAGCCACGCAGATCGCGCTCGTCAACAAGGACAAGGCGTTCTCGCAGGAGGGCTGGAAGTTCTTCATCGAGAAGTTCTTCGAGCGCGGCCTGATGCTGATGGACTTCGGCGAGCACCACCTGCACCGCCGGATCATGCAGGAGGCCTTCACGCGCCCGCGGCTGGCCGGCTACGTCGGCGAAATGGGGCCCGCGCTGCGCGAAGGCGTCGCGAGCTGGGGCTCGAGCGAGCGGCCGCGGCTGTACTGGGCGCTCAAGCAGCTGACCCTCGACGTCGCGACCCGCGTGTTCATGGGCATGCGCAGCGGCGGCGACGCGGCCCGGATCAACCGCGCGTTCGTCAGCTCGGTGCGGGCCGGCACCGCCTTCGTGCGCTTCCCGGTGCCGGGCGGGCGCTGGTCGGCCGGGCTGCACGGCCGGAAGGTCCTCGAGCGCTACTTCGGCGAAAACCTGCCCGCCAAACGACGTTCGGGCGGCGACGACCTGTTCGCCGCGCTCTGCCAGGCCACCACCGAGGACGGCGACCGGTTCTCCGACACCGACGTCGTCAACCACATGATCTTCCTCATGATGGCCGCGCACGACACGACGACCATCACCAGCAGCGCCATGGCCTACTACCTGGCCAAGCACCCGGAGTGGCAGGAACGCGCCCGCGCGGAGTCCCTGGCCCTGGGCGACGACCTGCCCGACATCGCGGCGCTGGAGCGGCTGGAGACCCTCGACCTCGTGATGAAGGAGGCGCTGCGGCTGGTCGCGCCGGTGCCGTCGCTGACCCGCCAGACCGTCAAGGACACCGAAGTGCTCGGCCACTACATCCCGGCGGGCACCCTGGTCGGCGTCTCGCCCACGGTCAACCACTTCGCGCCCGAGTGCTGGACGAACCCCTTCGCGTTCGACCCGGAACGCTTCGCCGAACCGCGGCGCGAGGACAAGTCGCACCGGATGGCGTGGATGCCGTTCGGCGGCGGCGCGCACAAGTGCATCGGGCTGCACTTCGGCGGTCTCGAGGTGAAGTTGCTGATGCACGAACTACTGCGGGCGTACCGCTGGTCGGTTCCGGAGAGTTACACCGCGCGCTGGGATTACGTCTCGTTGCCGGTGCCGGCGGACGGTCTGCCGGTCCACTTGACCCCCCGCTGACCCGGCATCCGTCCACCACCGCATACACTAGGTAACGAAAAGTTACCGTTTGTGGAGATTCGTTCACTCGTTCAGCCGGTAGACACCCCGTCACGCACATGATGGCGTGGCATCGATCGTGGGCGAAGGCTGCCTGGTGTGGCTTCATGATCCCCGACACCGTGTCCGACCTGGCCATACCTGTGCGTGAAGAGGTGGAGTGTGCCTGAACCCGGTGCCGCGTCAGGGCTACTGGACGTGGCGCGCCGGTGGGCGGCGACGTTGGCCGACACCAAAGGAGTAACGCTTCCCCCGGAGGAGCTCGAGGCCCTGCTGCTCGAGGTCGCGAACGAAGCGGTCGACCAAGCCGGCTCGCAGCACGACGGCGCGCTGCTGCGGTTCACCGCGCTGTACGCCGCGTCGCCGATGGGGATCGCGCTGGCCGACCCCGACGGCGCCATCGTGGAGGCGAACCTCGCCCTCGGCCAGCTGCTCGGCTGCTCGCCGGATCGGTTGCGGGGCAGGCACATCACCGACCTCGGCTCGACCGACCACGACGTTTCGCGGCTCAAGGCGGGCTTGGAGCAGGTGCGCACGGGCCGCGACCGCTACCAGGAGCGGATGCTGCTCGACCACACCGAAGACGGCCAGCTCTGGACCGATGTGACGCTCGCCCGGCTGCCCGGTGACCGGCCCGGCTCGGTCTACCCGGTGCTGATGGTGTCGGACGCCAACGAGCTGCACCTGCTGCAGGAGCGGCTGCTGCACCAGAACGTGCACGACCCGCTGACCGGGCTGCCGAACGCTTCGTCGTTCACCACCAAGCTCGAAGCCGCGCTCGGCGCCGGCGCGCGCGACGACATCGCGCTGATCTACCTCGACGTCGACGGCTTCAAGGTGATCAACGACGGTCTCGGCGCCGGGGTCGGCGATCAGGTGCTGCGCGGGGTCGCGAACAAGCTGTCGGCGGTGTTCACCGGCCACCACGACGGGTTCGTCGCCCGGTTGTCCGGCGACGGCTTCGCGGTGCTGCTGCGCGGCGAGCTGGCGGCGACCGAGGTCGTCCGGCTCGTCGAGCGGGCCCTGGAGGACCTCAACGAGCCGATCTACCTGGGCGGGCACGGCATCGGCGTCAGCGCGAGCGCGGGCATCGTCGTGCGCGCCGCGGTCGAGGGCGGCGCCGCGGAACTGCTGCGGGCGGCGGAAATCGCGCTGCACCGGGCCAAGGAGGCCGGCAAGGCGCAGTGGATGCTGTTCGACCCGGAGCTGGACGCCCGCGACCGCGGCCGCTACCAGCTGGGCGCGGTGATCGCCGGCGCGCTGGAGAACGGCGAGTTCTCGCTCGTCTACCAGCCCACGGTGAAGCTGTCCCGGCCGGACGAGCTCGCCGCGGTCAACGCCGGGCTGCGCTGGAACCACCCGGAGAAGGGCGAGCTCGGCTCCGACGAGTTCTACCCGCTGGCCCAGACCACGGGCATGACGGTGCCGCTGGGCCGCTGGCTCCTCGCCGAATCCCTGGCGGCGACGGCCCGCTGGCGCACGCACCTGGGCGACGCGGCACCGGACGTCTGCGTGCGGCTGCCGGCCCGGCTGGCCATCGACCCGGACCTGGTGCTGCTGGTGAAGGAGCAGCTGGACAAGCACGAGCTCCCGGCACGGGCGCTGAGGCTGTGCACGGACCGCGACTCGATGCTCGACCCCCGCGGCGAGGTCCTGGACTCCCTGGCGGTCCTGGCCGACTTGGGCGCCCAGCTGGTGCTGACGATCTCCGGGTCGGCGGACCTGGAGCTGATCCCCCAGCACCGCCTCCCGGTGCGGCACGTGATCCTCTCGGGCCCGGTGGTCGACGCACTGGACACGGACGACCCGGCGGAGCCCGACCTGCGCCACTTGACGCAGCTGATCACCCGCGCCCGCGAGCTGCACCTGCGGGTGGGGGCTGAGGGGGTGCGCACGCACGAGCAGGCGGCCCGGCTCCGCCAGCTCGGGGTGATCGCGGCCCGCGGCCCGTTCGTGGCGGATTCGGCAACGGGCGACGAGGTCGACGAGATGATCGCCCGCCACCCGCCAACTTGAGCGAACCACCCACCACCGGGCGGCCCTCAACCGGCACCCGCCCTCAGAAACCAACCACCGCCCTACACCTCCCCCGCCCCTCGTCCCCGCCGCGCTCTCCGGTGTCGAACAATCAAAGGACGAAAAGCGGGAACAACCAAGCCGCCGGCGCGATGGCTCCGAACACCCGGCAGGATGGGTTCTGCCGCCGACGAGAAGGGACGTCCATGGACGCCGGAGACCTCGCCCCCGATTTCACGCTGCCCGACGACGAAGGCCAGGAGCGCACGCTCTCGGACTTCCTGGCCACCGGGCCCGTGGTCCTGTTCTTCTACCCGGCCGCGATGACCGGGGGCTGCACCGCCGAAAGCTGCCACTTCCGCGATCTCGCGGCGGAGTTCGCGGCGGTCGGCGCGCACCGCGTCGGGATCAGCCCGGACGCCATCACCAAGCAGCGGGCCTTCTCGGCCGCCAACGGCTTCGACTACCCGCTCTTGTCCGATGTGGAGGGTGAGGTCGCGAAGCAGTTCGGCGTGTGGCGGAAACTCCTGCCGCTGCACACCAAGCGCGCCACCTTCGTCATCGGCGAAGACCGGAAGATCATCGCGAAGATCAAGAGTGAACTGAACTTCACCGTCCACGCCGACGAGGCGCTCAAGGTGCTGCGGGAGCGGAACAAGGTCTCCTAGCGGGGAACGAGCCGCCACACGTGGTTGGTGCCCGTGCACGCCGGGGCCAGCGGCTTCTCCGCCGGTTCCGAGCGCACCCGGGTGAAGCCGAGGCGCGCGGGCACCGCTCCACTTCGGACGTTCCGCTCGTCGTGCTTGATCTCGACGTACCCGGCGCCGAGGCGGAACGCCTCCTCCGTCAGCAGCGTGACGGCCCGGGTCATCAAGCCGCGGCCGACGAAACCGGCCGCGAGCCAGTAGCCGATCTCGACGCCGCCGTCGCGGGTCATCACGCCGATGCCGCCGGCCACTTCCGGGCCCAGCCGCAACGCGTAGTCGTACGCTTCGCCGCTCTCCCAGTGCTTCGCGGTGCGCCGCAGGAACTCCGCCGAGTCGTCGTCGGTGTACCCGTCGGCGACCCAGATCAGGAACGGCCTCAGGTGCGCCAGTGAGCCGCTGACGACCGTGGTCAGCGTCGTCCGGTCGCCCGGGTGCCAGCGGGTCAGCGTGAGGTCACCTTCGCGGTAGGTCTCGGCCGGGGTTTCCATGCGGCTCATGGTGCCCCGGCCGGGACGTCACGCGCGAATCAATTCACGATCACGCTGTCGGGGACCTCGGCGTCGTTCTTCAGCGCGTCGAACAGCTGCTTCGACTTGGCCTTGTCCCAGTTCTCCGCCGACCCGCTGGTCACCGGCACCGTCGTCGTCACCACGCCGCCGGAGGAGATCCCGCGCATCGCGATCGCCAGGCCGGCGAGGTTGTGCACGTGGTCGCCGGAATCCATGGTCAGCGCGTCCGGGGCCGAGGACAGCAGCGGGAAGAAGTCGAACGGGTTCAGCAAGGTGCCGGGGCTGGCGATCTGGCTGACCAGCGCGCCGATGAACTTGCGCTGGTTGGCGACGCGGTCGAGGTCCGACCGCGGCGTCGCGTCGCTGTGGCGCATCCGGACGAAGCCCAGCGCCGACCGGCCGTCGAGCGTCTGGGGGCAGCCCGCCTTGATGCTGATCCCCGTCACCGTGTCGTTCATGTCCTTGTCGATGCACATCTCGACGCCGCCGATCGCGTCGACGATCTTGGCGAACCCGCCGAAGCCGATCTCCGCGTAGTGGTCGATGTGCAGGCCGGTCGCGCCTTCGACGGTCTGCGCGAGCAGCTTCGGGCCGCCGAGCGAGAACGCCGCGTTGATCTTGTTCTTGCCGTGGCCGGGGATCGACACCTGCGAGTCGCGCGGCAGCGACAGCAGCGTCGGCTTGGTGCTGTTGTCCGGCAGGTGCGCGACCATGATCGTGTCGGTGCGCTGCCCGCCGCCCGCCGCGGCGACGTCGCCCGTGGCGAGCCGCTCCTCGTCCTCCGCGGTCAGGCCTTCGCGGCTGTCCGAGCCGACGATCAGCCAGTTGGTGCCGGACGCGGCCACCGGACGGCCGGAGTAGTCCTCCAGCGCGTCGACGCGCTTGATCGAGAACTCGAGGTACACCCAGATGCCGGCGAGGAACACGACGAACACGAGCACCAGGGCGCCCAGGACCTTGCCGATGCTCCAGCGACGCCGGCGCGGCGGCCGGGACGGCGGGTAGCCGTCCCCGGCCGGGCGGCCAGGCGGGTCCTGCCGCGGCGGCGGAGGCGGGGCGTACTCGGGGTCGCGGGTGCCCATCGGGCGGGTGCGCTCGTCGTACGGGCTGCGGCCCCGCCCGGGCAGCGGCATCATCTGCGCGCGCTGGTGGTCCCGGGAGCGGCCGCCGGACGGCCGGGGCGGCGGCATCCGGCGCCCGCCGTCGTCGCCACGGTACGTCATCACCATCACCCAATCCCGATCCGGACAAATTGTCGCCGTCAGTACACCGCACGTCCTCGGTAGAAGGACGTGCGGCACCGGGGTCGGGTTGCCGCGCGGGGTTACCGGCCGGTCGCCTCGTAGCCGAACTGGTGGACCTTGAGGTACCCGGACCGGAACCCGGCCTCGGAATAGGCCAGGTAGAACTCCCACATCCGGCGGAAGACGTCGTCGAACCCGAACCCGGCGATGTCGGTCCAGCGGTGCAGGAACCGTTCGCGCCACCACCGTAGCGTGCGCGCGTAATCCTGGCCGAACTCGCGCATCCCGGCCAGCTTGAGCCGGGTGTCCGCCTTGACGCCCTCCTCGATCGACCGCACCGACGGGATGAGGCCGCCCGGGAAGATGTACTTGTGGACCCACCCGTACGCGCGTGACGCCGCCATCATCCGGTCGTGGTCCATCGTGATGGCCTGCAGGCCGAACCGCCCGCCGGGGCGCAGCCGGTCCCCGATCGTGGCGTAGAACGCCGGCCAGTAGGACGCGCCGACGGCCTCGATCATCTCGACGCTGACCACGGCGTCGTACCGGCCGCTCGACTCGCGGTAGTCGCACAGCTTCACTTCGACGCGGTCGGAGAACCCGGCCGCCGCGATGCGTTCGGTGGCCAGCGCGCGCTGCTCCTCCGAAATGGTCAGCGACGTCACGTGCGCGCCGCGGGCCGCGGCGCGGATGGCGAGTTCACCCCATCCGGTGCCGATTTCGAGGACGTCGCTGCCGGCGCGGACGCCGGCGTAGTCGAGCACGCTGTCGATCTTGCGGTGCTGCGCGGTGGTGAGGTCGTCGCCCGGGCCGAACAGCGCCGAGGAGTACGTCATCGACTCGTCGAGGAAGGCGCCGAACAGGTCGTTGGACAGGTCGTAGTGGCGGTGGATGTTCGCCCGCGCGCCCTCGAGGGTGTTCTCCTCGGACGGCGGCTGCGTCCGCTCGGCGAGCCGGCGGAACTTCTGCAGCACCGGCGGGACGAGGGTGGCCATCCGCTCGGCGAACGGGGTGAGCACCTCGGCCAGGTCGGACGCGGTCCAGTCACCGGCCATGTAGGACTCGCCGAAGCCGATCTTGGCGTCGACGCCCATGCGGTGGAAGAACGCCTCGGGGCGCAGGATCCGCATCTCGGGCGCCTCCGGGCCGCCGGCGCCGAGCACGGTGCCGTCCGGGAAGGTCGCCCGGACGTCGAGCGGGCGGATCGCGTGGCGGAACAGTGCGGCGGCGATCCGCGCGCGCAGCGCGGAGTGCGGCGGGGTGGCCAGGCCCGGCCACCGGGTCCCGTCCGGGACGTCCCGGGCCGACGCCCGGTCAGCGCTCGAAGTGGTCACGGGTACTCCCTCCGGCCGGCCAGGTTCGCCGGTGATCGATCGTAGTCGCCGCACCCCCGCGGCGCGTTTCGGCGAATGCCCTGTTCGGGGCACGTTCACACCGGTATCCGCAGCCGGTCGGGCCCGCTCGCGGCCCACGCCCCGCGGAGGGTCCCGCCGTCGTCCCCGGCGAGCAGATCCAGGGTGAACGCCACCGTCAGCCGGGTCCAGACCCGGGCTCGGCGCAGCATCGCGTGGCCCTCGTTGGCGATTTCGAACCGGGCGACACGGGCGGCGACGTCGGCGGCCCGTTCGGCGAAGGCGTGCGATTCCGCCGGGCTCGTCATCCGGTCGAGGGTGCCGTGCACGACGAGCACCGACTTCCCGGCGACGGCCTCGACCGGCTCGCCCCGCGGCGTCCACGGCGCCAGGGCGCAGACACCGCGCACGGCCGGGTCGTCGGCCACGCGCAGCGCGACCCGTGCCCCCATCGAGTGACCGACCAGCACGACGGGCAGGCCGGGGTGGTCTTCGCGGATGCGTTCGAGGGCCCAGCGGGCGTCCTCGATCGGGTCCTCGGCGGGCGCGTTCCAGCCGTAGCGGCGGTTGCGCAGCAGCCGCACCTCGACGCCGTGACCATCGGGGCTCCGCCCCGAGCCGGGGGCTCCGCCACCCGGAACCCCCGAAAAGCCGGTGTCTCGACGGCCGGCCCGGTGCAGGGCGCGCGCGATCGGGACCATCCTGACGTAGGCCAGCTTCCAGGGAGCCACGCTGCCCGTGCCCCGCTCCGCGCCGCCGTGCAGCACCAGCACGACCGCCCGGGTCCGCCCCCGCGCCGGCCACACGGCCACCGCCGGATCCACCTCGCCCACCCGCGTCCTCCTGTTCCCCCGCCATGCGGGTCAACCTCGGTCCCCCACCCGGCTATTCCACCGCGCGAAGTGGTCCGCACGGTAGATTCGGCGCCCGATCCCCGACGGAAGGGTGGGTGTGGTGAGCGCCACGGACATCACCGGCAGCGTCGCCCGGCAGCTGGCCGAAGTCGAGCAGGTCAACGCCGAATCGGTGCGGGCCGCGGCGGACCTGGTGCTGGGGGTGATCCGGGCCGACGCACTGGTCTACACCGCGGGCGCCGGGCACTCGCTGGCCGCGGTCGCCGAGACGTTCTACCGGGCCGGCGGGCTGGCCTGCGTCTATCCGCTCTACCACCCGGAGCTGCTCCCGCTGCACGGCGCGGTGTCCAGCACGCGGACCGAGCGGCGCAGCGGCCTGGCCGCGGAGGTGCTGGCCGAGCGCGCGCCGGGGCCGGACGACGTGCTGGTGGTGTTTTCGACGTCCGGCGTCAACCCCTACCCGGTCGAGCTGTGCATCGAGGCGCGCAAGCGGGGTGCGGCGGTCATCGCGGTGACGTCGCGGGCGTGCGTGGCCGCGGCGCCGAAGCGGTCGTCGAGCACCCTGGTGGAGCAGGGCACGGTGGTGCTGGACTCGCTGGTCGTCCCGGGTGACGCGAGCTACCCGCCGGATGCGCCACGCACCGCGCCGCTGTCCACTGTGGTCAACGCGTACCTGTGGAACCTGGTGCTGGCCCAGGTTTACGACCGCGGGACCGCCGAAGGCCTCGACGTCCCGCTGTGGCGGAGCTCCAATGTGGAGGGTGGCGACGAGGCGAACACCGCGCTGCTGGCCAAGTACGGCGAAATCGTCCCCCGGCTGCGGTAGTTCGTACTGCGGTAGTTCGCGCTGAAGCATTTCGTGCTGAAGTATTTCGTGAATAAGCACCGGCCGGGCACGTCTTGACGGACGTGCCCGGCCGTTTTAGCGTCGACATACCGACTGGTCGGTGTGGACCGGTCGCTCCCGGAGGAGGTCCGATGGACAGCGCCACGGCGACGGTGCACGGCGAGTGCGCGCCCGGCTTCGAACCGGTGCGCGAGGCCTTCGAGGAGAACTTCCGCTCCCGCGGCGAGCTGGGGGCCGCGTTCACCGCCATCCGGCACGGCGAAGTCGTGGCGGACCTGTGGGGTGGCTGGGCCGGACCGGAGCGCACCCGGCCGTGGCAGTCGGACACCCTGGCCAACGTCTGGTCGACGACCAAGGGCATGACCGCGCTGTGCGCGCACAAGCTCGCCGACGCGGGCGAACTCGACGTCGACGCGCCGGTCGCGAAGTACTGGCCGGAGTTCGCCGCGGCCGGAAAGGCGGAGATCCCGGTGCGGTGGCTGCTTTCGCACCGGTCCGGCGTGCCCGGGATCGGCCTGGACCGGCCGGTGCGCGTCGAGGAGCTGTACGACTGGGACCTGATGACGTCACTGTTCGCGGCCCAGGAACCGCTGTACGAGCCCGGGTCCGCGGGTGGCTACCACGCGCTGGCCTACGGCTGGCTCGTCGGCGAAGTCGTCCGCCGGATCGCCGGGCAGGGGATCCGCGAGTTCTTCGCCGAGCAGGTCGCCGGGCCGCTGGGCGCGGACTTCTCGATCGGCCTCGCCTCGGCCGCCGACCTGGACCGCTGCGCGACGCTGGTCGACCCGGTCATGACCGAGGAGATGGCGAACGCGCTGGCCACGGCGTTCGCGGCGGCCGGTCCGGTGGCGCAAGCCGCGTTGATGAACCCGCGCGTCCAGGGCCACGACGCCAACGATCCGGCGTGGCGGCGGGCGGTCATGCCGGCGTTGAACGGACACGGCACGGCCCGCGCGATCGCGACGATCTACGCCGGCCTGGCCGACGGCACCCTCCTGTCGCCGGCGGCCCTCGCCCGGGCCCGCGAAAGCCAGGGCAAGGAGATCGACGCGGTCCTCGGCCTCCCGAACGAGTGGGGCCTGGGCTTTTACCTCGGCAGCGACGCCCGCGGCTTCGGCCCCAACCCCGCCGCCTTCGGCCACGACGGCCTCGGCGGCTCCACCGGCGCCGCCGACCCGGAAAACGGCATCGCCTTCGGCTACACCCTCAACCAGCTAGGCCCCCTCATCCGCGACGACCCCCGCAAAATGGCCCTGGTCCAGGCCCTCTACACGTGTCTGGAAGGTCGACACGCGTGATCCAGAGGTCGGCACGCGTGATTGGAGGGTCGACACGGCACTTGCACCGTGTCGACCCTTCAATCACGTGAGTTGACTCTCCCATCACGCGTGATGACCTCTGGATCACGCGACGGCGGGTTCCTGGTCGGCGAACTGGGTTGCGTGGAGGGTTGCGTAGCGGCCGTTGGCGGCCAGGAGTTCGTCGTGGGTGCCGCGCTCGACGATTTCGCCGTGTTCCAGGACCAGGATCTGGTCGGCCGCGCGGACCGTCGAGAGCCGGTGGGCGATGACCAGGGCCGTGCGGCCGGCCAGTGCGTGCGTCAGGGCCTCGCCGACGGCGGCCTCGGACTCCGAGTCCAGGTGCGCGGTCGCCTCGTCCAGGATGACGACCTTGGGCTGGGCCAGGAGCAGCCGGGCGATGGTCAGCCGCTGGCGTTCGCCGCCGGAGAGGCGGTAGCCGCGCTCGCCGACCGTCGTGTCGAGGCCGTCGGGCAGCGAGCGCGCCAGCTCGCCCAGCCGGGCCCGCTCCAGCGCTTCCCAGATCTCGTCGTCGGTGACGCCGGGGCGCGCGTACGCCAGGTTGGCGCGGATCGTGTCGTGGAAGAGGTGCCCGTCCTGCGTCACCACACCTACGGTTTCCCGCAGGGAAGCGAAAGTCAGCTCCCGGACGTCCACATCGGACAACCGCACCGAACCGGAGTCGACGTCGTAGAGCCGCGGCAGCAGCGACGCGATCGTCGACTTCCCCGCGCCCGAGGACCCGACCAGCGCGACCATCTGCCCGGGCTCGGCCCGGAACGAGATGCCGTGCAGCACCTCTTCCCCGCCGCGGTGGTCGAGCGTGGCGACGTCCTCCAGCGAAGCCAGCGAGTACCGGTCGGCGGCCGGGTACCCGAAGCGGACTCCCGCGAACTCGACCGAGACGCCCCCGGAGACGGAAAGCGCACGCGCGGCGGGCTTCTCCTTGATCATCGGCTCCAGGTCGAGCACCTCGAAGACCCGCTCGAACGACACGAGCGCCGTCATGACGTCGACGCGGACGTTGGCCAGCGCGGTCAGCGGCGCGTAGAGCCGGGTCAGCAGCAGCGCCAGCGCCACGACGGTGCCGGGCGCGAGCTTGCCGGTCAGCGCGAGGTAGCCGCCGAGGCCGTAGACGAGCGCCTGCGCCAGCGCCGAAACCAGGGTCAGGCTGGTCATGAACCAGCGGGTCAGCATCGCGGTCCGGACGCCGATGTCCCGCACGCGCCCCGCGCGCACCCCGAAGTCGTCCGCTTCCTGCACCGGCCGGCCGAAGAGCTTGACCAGCGTCGCGCCCGGCGCGGAGAACCGCTCGGTCATCTGCGTGGTCATCCCGGCGTTGAGGTCCGCGGCTTCCCGCTGCAGCCCGGCCATCCGGCGGCCGAGCCGGCGCGCGGGGATGACGAAGATCGGCAGCAGCACCAGCGCGATCAGCGTGACCTGCCACGACAGCGTGAGCATGACGGCCAGCGACAGCGCCAGCTGGATGACGTTGGTGACCAGCCCCGACAGCGTCGCGGTGAAGGTCCGCTGCGCGCCGATGACGTCGTTGTTGAGCCGCGAGACCAGCGCGCCGGTGCGGGTGCGGGTGAAGAACGCGATCGGCATGCGCTGGACGTGCTCGAAGACCGCGCGCCGCAGGTCGTAGATGATGCCCTCGCCGATGCGCGCGGACTGCCAGCGCTCGATCAGGCCGAACCCGGCGTCGGCGACGGCCAGCGCGGCGATCACCACGGCGAGCCACACGACCACCGAGACGTCGTGGCCGCCGACGATCGCGTCGACCACCTTGCCCGCCAGCACCGGCGTCGACACGGCGAGAACGGCCGAGACGACGGTCAGCACGAGGAAGGCCAGCAGGCGCCGCCAATGCGGCCGGGCGAAGCGCGCGACGCGGTTGAGCGTGCCGCGCGTGAGCGCCTTCGGGGTGTCGCCGGCGCGCATCGCCGAGCTCCACAGCCCCCACATGTTGTCCACGGGAAACCCCCAGGATCAGAAACCTCTACTTTAGCTGAGGTTTTCGCCGGATATGACCTGGACAACGCCCTCGCTGTCCCTTTGCTTCCCGAACTCGTTCACTCCGCGCGAACGACCTGGTGCAGGGCGGCGCGCAACCGCTCGGCGTCCTCGGCCGACAGCGGTTCCAGCAGGAGCGCCTCGGCCTGTCGCGTGACTTCCGCCCCCGCCTCGCGGACGCGCTCCCCCTCGGGAGTCAGCAGCACCAGGCGCTTGCGCCGGTCGCCCGGCGCCACCTCGCGCCGGACCAGGCCCTTGGCCTCCAGTTCGTCGACGAGCGCGACCATCGTCGTCCGGTCGACGCCGAGCCGGGCCGCGCCGTCCTGCTGCGACCGCGCCGGCCCGTCACCGAAGAGCGTGAGCAGCGCGAGCTGCCGCCCGGTGACGCCGAGCGGGGCGTACAGCGGCTCGGCCAGCTCGGCCAGCCGCAGCTGGGCGTGCTTGAGCAGGTAGCCGAGCCGCTGCGTGACGGCGAGGGGCGCGCTGGACATGCGCAGACTCTACACCTACGCTGATCGTCAGTTTCACTGATGATTCTATTCACTGACGATCAGGAGTTCCCCATGACCACCGTCGGGCTCAAACCACCCCAGCAGCACATCGGCATCGCCGCCCTCCGCGAGATCTGGGCGATCGCCGACGACGCCGGCTTCGACGGCTGCTGGGTGTTCGACCACCTCGCCCCGATGGGCCCCGAGCGCACCGGCGACATCTTCGACGGCTGGAGCCTGCTGGCCGCGATGGCCGAAGCGACGAAGCGCGTGCGGATCGGCTGCCTGGTCTCCGGCAACACCAACCGGCACCCGGGCACGTTCGCCAAGATCGCCGTGACCGTCGACCACCTTTCCGGCGGCCGGCTCGACGTCGGCCTCGGCGCGGGCGGCGACACCCTGACCGACGCGATGATGGGCACGCCCACGCCGTCCGCGGCGGAACGCGTGGAACGGCTGGCCGAGACCTGCGAAATCCTCCGTCTGCTGTGGACCGAGCCGGTCACCGACCATCAAGGCCGGCATTACCGCCTCACCGGCGCGATCAGCGATCCGAAGCCGCTGCAACGACCGAAACCCCCGCTGTGGCTGGGCAGCAGCGGCAAGAAGCGCGGCCTCCGCGTCGTCGCCGAGCACGCCGACGTCTGGCTCAACGCGGCCCTGCCCGGAACGGAAATCGCCGAGCTGCAACGGCTTTCCCGCGTCCTCGACGAGCACTGCGCGGCCGTGGGCCGTGATCCGGCGACCGTCCGCCGCGCCGTGCAGTTCCGGCTGCCGGCCGACGCGGACAGCGCCCTGCGTCTCACGCAGAGCTACCTCGAGGCCGGATTCACCGAGCTGGTACTCATGCCCGCCGGCCGCGACGACGTCGTCGCGGCCTCCGAAGCGGCCGCGAAGCTGCTGCCCCGCCTGCGAGACGTCGGCTGAACCGGGCGGCGGCCCCCTCGGTAGCCTGGCGACGTGGGAACGGAGGTGGGCCAGGCGCCCGCATGGCGGCGCGCGGCCCGGCTCTTCACGGCGCCGTCGCGCCCGGGAGAGGCCGCCCCCTTGCGCTGGGACCTGGGGTTCTACCTGGCCTGCCTGGCTTTCGCGCTGCCGACCGCCCTGGTGTCCGAGTTCTACGGCTACCGCGTCTGGGGCAACTTCGCCACGGTCGCCTACGGCTTCGGCGCGGTCCACAGCGGCTATCTGCTGCTGTCCGCACGAAGCGGGCGTACGCCGCGTGGCGTAGCCGGTTCACGCTGGTGCGGGATCGCCGCGGTGGCCCTGTTGGCGATGATCCTCCCCTTGGCGCTTCTGGTGATTCGGCGCCTGACCGGAGTGGACTGGCTGATCACGCCGTTCTCCTGGGCCGCGCAGCCCGAGGTCTGGGTGATCGAGCGGTCCGCGGATCTGCTGCTGCACCTCGGAACGCCGTACGTCGACGTCACCGCACTCGGCCGGCCGCCCGTGGTAAACGATTACACGCCGTACGGGCCGGTCATGGCGATCTTCGGGCTGCCGCGGGCGCTGTTCGGCGGCACGCCGCTGACCGACGCGCTCACCGACGCCCGCTGGATGTTCGCCCTGGCCGCCTGCGCGTGCGTGCTGGGCACGCTGAAGCTGCTGAGGTGGCCGCGGGTGCCGGTCGGCGCCGCGCAGCTCGCGCTGGCCTGCCCGCTCACCGCGCTCACCTGGGCCGTCGCCGGCCCGGACCTGGCGATCGTCGGCCTGCTGGTGCTCAGCTGCGCGCTCGCGGCCACCGGGCGGGTCGCCTGGTCGGGGCTGGTGCTGGCGCTGGTCGTCAGCGCCAAGCTGATCGTCGCGCCCGCGGCCGCCGTGCTGGCGGTGCTCGTGCTGGTGCGCCGCGGGAACGGGCTCGACTGGGCGGCGCTGGGCCGGTTCGCGGCGGCGCTGGTGGCGACGACGGCCGCCCTGCACCTGCCGGTGTACCTGGTGGATCCGGCGGCGTTCGTCGAGCACGTCGTGCGGTTCCCGCTCGGGATGGGCGTGGTGCGGTCGCCCGCGGCCAGCCCGCTGCCGGGCCACCTGATCGCCGAGACCGGCCCGGTCGGCCAGGTGGCGGCGTTCGTGCTCGTCGGCGCCGCGGCCGTGGCGATGGTGGTCTGGCTGGTGCGCCGGCCCCCCGCGAACGGCTCCGGCGCACTGCTGCGCACCGCCGTCGGACTCGGCGCGTTGATCCTGCTCACCCCGGCCACCCGGTACGGCTACCTGGTGTACCCGCTGGTCCTGCTCGGGGCCCACCTGGCGTTCCGCGTGGCCGAAGTTCCCGCTGCGCCCCCCGCGCAGCAGTCCGCGACTACTTCTTCTTGACCCTGGTGGCCCCGCCACGCCCCCGCAGCTGGACGCCGGACTCCGACAACACCCGGTGGACGAACCCGTAGGACCGCCCCGTCGACTCCGCGAGCGCCCGGATGCTCGAGCCCTTCTCGTATTTCTTCTTCAGGTCAGCGGCTAGCTTGTCGCGCGTGTTGCCGGTGATCCGCGCGCCTTTCTTGAGATCAGCCACGTCGATCGCCTTCCCGCCGAGAGTGTTCTGGGCCACATATCGGCCCCTGCCGGGGCAATGATCGAACACTGAGCGCCGGAATGCCAGACGACAGACGCGAAACAGCCGAAATTGCGATCACATTGGGCCATTCCAGTGCTCTACGGCGAGTGATCTTGCACCCGAATGGACGCACGCCTCAGGCGAGCTGGACAAGTTCGAGGTAGTCCGCCGACCAGTGGTCCTCGGTCCCGTCGGGCAGCAGGATGACCCGCTCGGGCTCCAGCGCCTCGACCGCTCCGGGGTCGTGCGTCACCAGGACGACGGCACCGGCGAAGCTGCGCAAAGCGTCCAGGACCTGGGCCCGGCTGGCCGGGTCGAGGTTGTTCGTGGGTTCGTCGAGCAGCAACACGTTGGCAGCACTGGAGACCAGGCCCGCCAGCGCGAGCCGGGTCTTCTCGCCACCGGAAAGCGTGCCGGCGGCCTGGTCGAGTTGTTCACCGGTGAAGAGGAACGAGCCGAGCAGGTTCCGCAACTCCTGCGCACCGGTGTCCGGAGCGAGATGTCGGATGTTTTCCCACACCGACGCATCATGATCAAGAGTTTCGTGTTCCTGTGCGTAATACCCCAAGCGCAATCCGTGACCCGGAACGACCGATCCGGTGTCCATGGATTCCATTCCGCCCAGCAGCCGGAGCAAAGTCGTCTTTCCCGCGCCGTTCAGCCCGAGTACGACGACCTTCGAACCGCGGTCGATGGCGAGATCGACGCCGGTGAAGATTTCCAGCGAGCCGTAGGACTTCGAGAGACCCTCGGCGGTGAGCGGGGTGCGGCCGCAGGGCGCGGGCTCCGGGAACTTGATCCGGGCGACCTTGTCGGCGTGGCGGGTGTCCTCGAGCGAGGACAGCATCTGCTCGGCGCGGCGCGCCATGTTCTTGGCCGCCACGGCCTTCGTCGCCTTCGCGCCGAGCTTCGCGGCCTGCTGCTGCAGCGCCGACGCCTTCTTCTCGGCGTTGGCGCGCTCACGGCGGCGGCGCTTCTCGTCGGTCGCGCGCGCGTCGAGGTAGCGCTGCCAGCCCATGTTGTACAGGTCGAGCTCGCCGCGGGTGGCGTCGAGGAACCACACCTTGTTGACCACGTCCGCCAGCAGCTCGACGTCGTGGCTGATCACGACCAGGCCGCCGTCGTGCTGCTTGAGGAAGCCGCGCAGCCAGTTGATGGAGTCGGCGTCGAGGTGGTTGGTCGGCTCGTCGAGCAGCAGGATCGTCTCGGACTTGCCGCCGGCGCCGGCTTCGGCCGCGGCGAACAGGATCCGCGCCAGCTCGACGCGGCGGCGCTGGCCACCGGAAAGCGTTCCCAGCGTCTGCGCGAGGACACGGTCGGCGAGGCCCAGATTGGAGCAGATCCGCGCGGCTTCGCTCTCCGCGGCGTACCCGCCGAGGGAGGCGAAGCGCTCTTCGAGCCGGGCGTAGCGGTTGATGGCCTTGTCGCGCGCGGCCTCGTCGACGAGCTCGGCCATCGAGGCCTGCGCCTTCTCCATGTCGCGCATCAGCTTGTCCAGACCACGCGCGGAGAGCACGCGGTCCTTCGCCGTGACCGACAGATCGCCTTCGCGCGGGTCCTGCGGCAGGTAGCCGAGCTCGCCGGTGCGGCGGACGTCGCCCGCGTGCGGCTCGCCTTCGCCGGCGAGGACCTTCAGCGAGGTGGTCTTGCCCGCGCCGTTGCGGCCGACGAGGCCGATACGGTCGCCGGGCTGGATGCGGAGGGTGACGCCGTTGAGCAGGATGCGCGAACCCGCGCGCAGCTCAAGGCCGGTGGCCGTGATCAAGGGAACTCCCGTGGACGGGGGTGAACGGAGGACAGCGCTCGAGAGGGAGCGTTTTGAAGGACAGCGTCAAGCGACCGCTCGGGCCGCGGCGTCACTCCAGCTGGATATCCACGGAGTCCAGTGTACGGGCTGCGCGCCAGCGGATTTTCCGGACGTGGCCGGACTCACCCGTCGCGCAGCGTGACCTGCACGGACAGCGCGCGGACGGCGGCCTCCTCGAGCACGGCCCGGCTCGGTTCGCCGACGTCCAGCACGCGGGGTTCCGCACGGGAGAACAGCGGGGCCAGCCGGCGGTCCTCGCGCAGCTCGTCGAGAGCGCGCCGGTCACCTCCGAGCACCACGGCATCCACTTCGGACAGCCGGGGCACGAGCACTTCGAAGACGTCCTTCGCCGCGTCCTGGAGCGCGTGGCGCGCCTGGCCCGCGCGACGCCGGGCGAAGCGCTGCTGCGACCACCCGCCCGCGGCCGACCGGCCCTGCACGAGGTGCCGGTCGGTGCGCGAGACCTCGATCCGGCCGTCCCGCGCGATCCCGACGCTGTGACTCCCCCGCCGCACCACCACGAGCGCGATGCGCCGCGGCACCAGCGCGTGGGCGACCAGCCCGGCCACGGACGGTTCTTCGAGTGGCCCGAACGGGACCGCGGCGGTGGCGGAGGTGCCATCGGCCGCGGTCACGCGGACCTCGTGCGCCGTTCCCGAGGTCGCCGTGATCCCGCCGTGCCGCTCGGCGAACCGCGTGAAGAACCCCGCCAGCCGTTCGGGCGGCACCTCGACCGCCCGCCCGCCGCCCGCGACTTCCCGTGGCTTCACGGGGAAAACGGTACGGGGCCGCCGCGATCACCGCGACGGCCCCGTACTGCTGGTGGTGCGTTACAGCGGGTGCACCGGACCGTTGTTCGTCACGCTCCGCACGTTCGACGGCGCGCCGGCCGCCGGGGGCTGCACGAAGCCGTTGATGTGCAGCGCGACCGAACGGATGAAGCCGGCGTCGCCGCCCGCCGCGTCGACCACGCCGAACGTCCACGTGCCGTCGGCCGCCGCGCCGGCGAGGTTGCCGGTCAGGGCCTGCGTCGGCCGCCACGAACCGGTGAACGGCGCGTTGGCCGAGGTCACCGTGCTGAACGCCGCCGCCGCGTTGTCGGCGAAGACGACCTGGCACAGGTTCTTGCCCGAGCCGCCGTTGCGCTGGAACACCGTGGCCTTCGCGCCCGAAGGCGACGTCAGCGTGCCGACCAGGTCACCGACGTAGGAGTGGTTGAGCCCCACCGTCGTCGAGGTCGGATCGGTGCTGCACGTGGTGCCGTCCACGGAGAACGTCACCTTGGACGCGCGGCCGACCCCGGTGACCGGGATGGTCACCGACGCCCCGACCGGGCTGTTGTCCGGGATCGCCACCGGCTCGCCGGCGTAGGCGAAGTCCTGCGCGACCGGCGACGGGGTGCCGACCGGGAGCGCGAAGGACGTCGTCGTCGGCGAGTGCGCGCCGGCGAAGGTGACGCGGGCGTTCAGCACCACCGGCACGCCGAGCTGCTGGCTCGCCGGGACGGTGATGGTGAAGTCGTTCACGCCGGTCTGTCCCGGGCTGATGGTGCCGTAGGACTTCGAGCGCGGCGCCACGGTGACGCCCGGGGTCGGGCTGGTGAGCACGACGCTGGTGGACACCGCGGTGCCGTCACCGTCGTTGGTCACCGGCAGCGTCACCTTGGCGGTGTCGCCCGGGTCGAGCGCCGAGCCGCCGTCGGCCGGGGTGACCGTCGGCTGCTTCGCCACCGCGAGGGGCTGCGGGCTGGCGCCGGTGTAGGCCAGCACCTTGTCCGCGAGGATGACGCCGGACCCGGTGAAGTTGTCGCGGCCCGGGGTTTCGATGTCGATCGCGGTGTTGATCAGCGCTTCCCGCACCTCCGCGGGCGGCAGGCCGGGGTTGCCGGACAGCACGAGCGCGGCGATGGCGGCCGCGTGCGGAGCGGCGGCCGAGGTGCCGAAGAACGGGTTGAACCCGCTCACGCTGGTCTGCACACCGTCGGCCGCGGTGATCTCCGGCTTGTTCCGGACCTCACCACCGGTCGAGGACACGTTGCCCGGGGTGATCGGCGTGCCGTTCGCCTCGTAGAACACGCGACGCGGACCGTCGGAGGTGAACCGCTCGGCCTTGGTGGCACCGCTGAACGAGCCCGGGTACGGGCCCGCCGGGTTGGCCGGGTCGCCCGGCTCGAGGGCCCGGCCGAACGCCTTGGCCGCCGGGGCCGCCGCGACGCTGAAGGCGTCCCGCGCGGCCGAGTGGCCGACCGTCACGCCCGGGGTGTTGTAGGCCTTGAGCCCGTCGGCCGAGTCGGAGAACCGGCCGCGCAGCGCCGAAAGCGACAGGTAGCGGTTCGCCCCGGAGAACTTCACGACCGCCAGGCGCAGCCCGGTGCCGCCGAAGGCCGGCGTCTGCAGGATCTCGTACGGGTCCTGGGTGCCGTCCTGGACGTTCTGGCTGAAGCTGACCACGGCCCCCGCGGAGTTGAGCAGGTAGAGGTCGTAGTCGTTGGCGGACGCGCCGAGCGGGTCCGACCAGTGCAGCGTCACCGGGACGCCGGCCGAGGACGCGTTCGAGATGGGCTCGTAGATCTGGTTGCCCGCGGCGCCGGCGAAGTTGTGCGCGGTGCCGGCGAACTTGCCGACCGACTTGCCGGAGTCGGCGAAGTCGCCTTCCCAGTGCGCGGCGGTGCCGCTGGCGACGTTGCCTTCGTTGCCCGCGGACGAGAAGTACAGCGCGCCGTCGGCGGTCACGTCGTTCACGGCCTGGGCGATGATCCAGTCCTGGAACGGCGATTCCTTGAAGTAGATGACGTCGTCGACGATGACGTCGCAGTGCGACTCGAAGCGCAGCTTGCGGATGTTGTCCGCGAAGCTGGCGTCCGAGTTGAACGCCGAGGCGAAGCCGAGCGCGGCGCGGGGCGCGAGATCGTGGATGATCTCGAGCATCGCGGTGCCCTCGTCGCCGTCGCCCTCCTGGCCGGCGATGACGTCGACGTCCGGCGGGAGTTCGCCCTTGGCCTGCGAAGCGGCCAGGGAGTCGACGCCGTCGGACAGGGCGCACGCCTTGACGCCGACACCGGTGACGCCGAACTGCTGGCGCGCGAGGTCGGCGTTGTGGGCCCGGTCGCCTTCGCTGACCAGCGGCGCGGCCGCGGCCGCACTGCGCTGGGTCTTGGCGCTGACGGCCTTCTGCAGCTCGCCGGCGATGCGGTCGGCCTTCTGCTGCTTGGTTTCGGTCTTTTCCGGCGTCGTCGCCGGTGTCGCCAGTTCCCGGGCGGTCATCGCCTGGTCGGCCTGCTCGACGCGCTTGACGTCACCGCGCGCGGCGATCTCGCCGACCTTGCCGAGCGGGACTTCGGCGCGGACGCTGCCGTAGCGGTCGGACACCGCGCGGATCCCCGCACCGGCCTTGGTGAGCCCGGCGAGGAGGTCCGGCGAGACCTTGCTCGCGCGGATGTCGACCAGGACGGTCCCGGCCGCGGAGACGGTGGCCCCGGACTGCAGTGCGTTCAGCTGCTTCCCCACGCCCTTGGCGGCGACGAGCAGCTTGCTGTCCACTTTGGACTCAGCGGCGGTGCGGCCCGCCTTGACCGCCTGCAGGGCGGCGATTTGCTGTTGCGCGGTTTCACTGAACGCGTCCGGACCGGACGCGGGTGCGGCCCCCGCGACAGGCGGGGAAACCAGCCCGAGCGCGGCGAGCAGTGCCGCGGCTCCGGCGGTGAGCACAGTGGATCTCGATCTGTTGGAACGGGTACGGCGCACGGGCGCCCTCCGATTCTCCAGGCGCGTGCCCCGACTCACGCTGACCGACGCCGGTGATCACCGGCAGGATCCAGTCAAGTACCGCTAGTTCTCCGTAAACATCAGCCGTTCGAGTGACAAAGGACGGATAATTTCCCGAATGGGACGGATGACGTAGGCCGTTCAGCGCAGCGGTGAACCGGTCACCGGACACGCACCGGACAAATGATCGTCCCACCATGGTCGGCAAGGGTGACCACGGAGTGGGAAGTCCACATGCGCCGGACCGGACCGTGCAACCGGGGAAGCCACGAGCAAAGTTCGTTACCGCGCACCGGGCGACGCGGCGCGCGGTAGCGCGGGCGGCGCGCGGTAGCGCGGGCGGCGCGCGGTAGCGCGGGCGGCGCGCGGTAGCGCGGC
>NZ_JBFAZA010000061.1:0-38316 GCF_040681595.1 Amycolatopsis sp. NPDC051716
TCGGCACGCTCTCTTACGTCCTCTCCGCCCCCCTGGGGGGGCAGCCCGCCCTCACCGGCTACACGCGCGTCCGGGGCTGCGGGGGCGGCGGTGGGCCGGGAGCTCCCGGCCCACCACAAGCTCAGTCCAGCACGCAGAGCACGTCGATCTCGACGAGGAGCTCGCCCGGGAGACCGACGTACACCGTCGTGCGGGCGGGCTGCGGCGCGTCGCCGATCAGCTCGTCGTACACCTCGTTGAACGGCGCGAAGTGCGCGGTGTCGGTCAGGTACACCCGGACCATGATCGCGTCCGCGAGGCTCGAGCCCGCCGCCGCCAGCACGGCTTCGATGTTCTTGAACGTCTGCCGGGTCTGGCCCGCGACGTCGTCACCGACGATCTCGTTCGTGGCCGGGTCGAAGGCGACCTGGCCGGCGACCTGCAGCAGGTTCCCCTTGCGGACGGCCTGCGAGAACTTCGCCGGCGGCTTCGGCGCGTTCTCGGTGGAAACTGCCGTCTTGCTCATCAGTGCCCCTTTCCGTTCTCCGTCCATCCACTGTGGACGGAAGCTTCCTTCGTGGCGGCCCGCAGCTCGGGCACCAGCGCCAGCAGGCCGTCGTAGTCGAGCAGCACCTTCGGCACCGACATCGACGCGGCGGCCAGCACCTCGCCGCCGGTTCCCCGCACCGGCGCCGCGATGCAGTGGATGAAGTCCTCGTGTTCGGCGTTGTCGACGGCGTACCCGGCCTGCGCCACCCGCTCCAGTTCGGCCAGGTATTCCGAAGGCGTGGTGATCGTGTTCGGTGTCCGCACCGGGTACTCGATCGACCGCGCGATCTCCTCGCGCCGGGCCACCGGCATCGCCGCGACCAGCACCTTCCCCACCGCGGTGCAGTGCAGCGGCGCGCGCTTGCCGATGCGCGAGTACATCCGCACCGAGTGCCGGCCTTCGAACTTGTCGATGTAGACGACTTCGCCGTCCTCGTAGCTGGCCAGGTGCACGGTGTGCCCGGTGCGCGCGTTGAGGCCGGCGAGCGCGGGGTGGGCGCTGCGCCGGACGTCGAAGGAGTCCAGGGCCTGGTTGGCGAGGTCGAACATGGCGCTGCCCAGCCGGTAGTGGCGGGCGCCTTCGCGGCGGACGAAGTGGTGCTGCTCGAGGGTGCGCAACAGCCGCAGCACGGTCGACTTGTGCACGCCGATCTCGTCGGCGAGGTCGTCGAGGGTCCGCGCGTCCTGCGCGATCGAACCCAGCAGCGTCAACGCGCGGTCCAGACTTTGGCTCACGTGAGCACCACGCCCTCTCCGGTCAGCCGGGCCGAACGCCACTCGTCCGGGTCCGCGTGAAGGAGGGTATCCACGACGCTCCGGGGCAGCGGGACCCCGACGTCGTCGTGGGTCAGCAGGGTGACGGCGGCCTGCAGGTGGCCCTGCCGCAGCCGTTCCAGGGGCGTGGCGCCGCGCAGGGTCGCGGCCAGGAACCCGGCGGCGAACGCGTCGCCGGCGCCGACCGGCTCGACCACGTCGACCTTCAGCGCGGGCGCGAACAACGGCTCCCCCTCGACCAGCGTCGCCCCACGCTCGCCGTGCTTGACCACGAGCGTGCGCGGCCCCGGCAGCAGCGTGCGCAACTCCGCCGGGTCCCCGGTCCCCCACACCCGCTGGGCCTCGTCGTCGCCGGTCAGGACGATGTCGGCCTGCCCGGCCAGCTCGGCGAGCAGTCCCGGGTCGCGGCCGGCCCACAGCGCGGGCCGCAGGTTGACGTCGAAGGAGATCAGCCGGTCGGCCCGGGGCATCTCCAGCAGGGCGCGGACCAGCGCGAGGCAGCTGTCCGACAGCGCGGGCGTGATCCCCGACAGGTGCAGCACGCGGACGCCGTCGAGGTCGAGCCGATCCAGCAGCTCCGGGCCCATCCCGGACGCGGCCGAGCCCGTCCGGTAGTAGCGCACGGGACTGCCGCCGGCGCCGCTTTCCTTGACGTAGAGCCCGGTCGGGCGCAGCGGGTCGACGGAACAGGCGCTGACGTCGACGCCGTGGGAGGCGACCTCCCGCAGCATCGCCCGGCCGAAGGGGTCGTCGCCCACCGCGCTCACCCAGCCGCTGCGCACCCCCAGCGTCGGCAGGTTGCAGGCCACGTTCGATTCGGCGCCGCCGATGGTGCGCACCCAGTGCTTCACCTCGTCCGGCGGGCCGGGTTCGGCGGGCACGAACAACGCCATCGTCTCGCCCACGCACAGCACCTCGGGCCCGCTCGTCACTTTCCGTCTCCCTGCCCTTCACCCCGTTGACCTGTGGCGACCCGGATGCTACACCTATGGCACTCAAAATGCGCAACGTCCGTTGCAGCATACGCAACTGTAACACTCCTAACGCAGGAGTCGCCGCCGATGAATCGTTGCCTGATGGACCCCGCCGCGCTCGACGCGCTCCGCCAAGAGCGCGTCGACTGGCGCTTCCGCTCCGCCGCGCCCGCCCTGACCGGGCTCACCCTGCAAGAGGCCGCGGACCGCCGGCTGAACCTGTTCACCGACGGGTTCTTCGCCCCCTTCGTCGTCCTCGACGAAGAAGCGCTCGAACACAACCTGCGGACGATGGCCGCCTGGTGCGCCGCCCGCGGCGTGGCGCTCGCCCCGCACGGCAAGACGACCATGGCACCGCAACTGTTCGCGCGCCAGATCGAGCACGGCGCGTGGGGTGTGACCTGCGCGAACGCCGGCCACCTCCGGATCTACCGCGCCTTCGGGGTGTCGCGGATCCTGCTCGCCAACCAGCTCCTCGACCCGGCCGGCCTGCGCTGGCTGGCCGCCGAACTGGCGGCCGACCCGGGCTTCGAGTTCCTCTGCTGGGTCGACTCCGTGCGCGGCGTCGAGCTGATGACCGCGGCCCTCGAAGGCGCCGAGCGCCCGGTGGACGTCCTGGTCGAACTTGGCGCCGACGGCGGCCGCACCGGCGTCCGCGACACCGCGACCGCGCTGGCAATAGCCGAAGCTGTCCAGGCGAGCCCGGTGCTCCGCCTGCGCGGCACCGGCGGCTACGAAGGCGCACTCTCCCACGACACCGACGAAGCCGCCCTCGCCAAAATCAGCTCCTATGTGGACGGCCTGCGCGACCTGGCGATCTCCCTTTCCGACAAGGGACTCCTCGACGGGCAGATCGTCGTCACCGCCGGCGGCAGCGCCTACTTCGACCAGGTGGCGAACGAGCTCACCAAACCGTGGCCGGCCGGCCTCGACGTGCTGCCGGTGCTGCGCAGCGGCGCCTACCTCACCCACGACGACGGGTTCTACCGCCAGATCTCCCCGCTCGGCGACCACCCGCGCATCGACGGCGTCGACTCGTTCCGGCCGGCGCTGCGGGCGTGGGCACAGGTGACGTCGAAGCCGTCGGACGAGCTCGCGCTGCTCACCCTCGGCAAGCGCGACGCCTCCTTCGACGAGGGCATGCCCGAGCCGCAGCTGCGCCGCACCCCGGACGGCCCCGCCGAACCCCTCGAAGGCCACGTCGTCACGAAGCTGAACGACCAGCACGCCTTCCTCGCACTGCCGCCGGGGTCGCCGGTCGAGGTCGGCGACTGGATCGGGCTCGGCCTCTCCCACCCCTGCACGGTGTTCGACAAGTGGCCGCTGCTGCCGGTGACGGCGGCCGACGGCGAGACCGTCGTCGACTACGTCCGGACGTGGTTCTGATGGACGTCGTCTTCCGCGGCGCGCTGGTCGCCGACGGCACCGGCGACGCCATCACGCGGCACGACGTCGGGATCACCGGGGCCAAGATCGCCAGTGTCGCCGAAGCGGGGTCGCTGGCCGGGCGCCGGACCATCGACGCCGACGGGCTGGTGCTCGCGCCCGGGTTCATCGACATGCACTCGCACTCGGACCTGCAGCTGCTGGCCAACCCGGACCACCCGGCCAAGATCACCCAGGGCGTGACGACCGAGGTCCTCGGCCAGGACGGGCTGTCGTACGCGCCCGTCGACGACGTCGTGCTCGAAGCGCTGCGGCAGCAGCTCGCGGGCTGGAACGACGACCCGCCGGGGTTCGACTGGAACTGGCGCTCGGTCGGCGAGTACCTCGACCGGCTCGACCGGGGCATCGCCGTCAACGCCGCCTACCTGGTGCCGCAGGGCACGGTCCGGATGCTCGCCGTCGGCTGGGACGACCGGCCCGCCACGGACACCGAGCTGGACCGGATGAAGGAACTCGTCGCGACCGGCCTGCACGAGGGCGCGATGGGGATGTCTTCGGGCCTCACCTACACGCCGGGGATGTACGCGGAGACGAGCGAGCTGGTCGAGCTGTGCCGGGTCGTCGGCGAGCTGGGCGGGTTCTACAGCCCGCACCACCGCAGCTACGGCAAGGGCGCGCTGGAGGCGTTCGCCGAAATGATCGACGTGAGCAGGCGGTCCGGCTGCCCGCTGCACCTGGCCCACGCGACGATGAACTTCTCGGTCAACAAGGGAAAAGCCCCCGACCTGCTGAAGCTCCTCGACGACGCGCTGGACGACGGCTGCGACATCTCGCTGGACACCTACCCGTACCTGCCGGGCGCGACCTACCTCTCCGCCCTGCTGCCGAGCTGGGCCACCGAAGGCGGCCTGCCGGCCACGCTGACCCGGCTGTCCGATGTGGACGAACGGGAACGGATCCGCGCCGAGATCGAGGAGTCCGGTTCGGACGGTGCGCACGGCGTGCCGATCGACTGGGACGCCATCGAAATCAACGGTGTCCGCCACGAGCGCAACGCCCACCTCGTCGGGCACAGCGTCGCCGCGTCGGCCCGCGCACAAGGCACCGAACCGGCGAAGCTCTACTTCGACACCCTGCTCGACGAGCGGCTCGGGACGTCGTGCCTGATGCACGTCGGGCACGAGGAGAACGTCCAAGCCATCATGCGGCACTCGACGCACACCGGCGGCAGCGACGGCCTGCTCGTCGGCGCGCGGCCGCACCCGCGCGCGTGGGGCACGTTCCCCCGCTACCTCGCCCGGTACGTCCGTGAACTGGGCGTGCTGGACCTCGCCGAGTGCGTCGCCCACCTGACCGGGCGGGCCGCACGGCGGCTGCGGCTGACCGACCGCGGGCTGGTCCGCGCCGGGTACGCCGCGGACCTGGTGCTGTTCGACCCCGAAACGATCGCCGACACCGCCACCTTCGAAGACCCGCGGCAACCCGCCACGGGCCTCACCCACGTCTTCGTCAACGGCGTCGCCGCCCTCGACGACGGAAGTCCCACCGGCGCCCTCGCCGGCCACTCCCTGCGCAACCCCCGGAGAGCACGATGATCCACTGGCTGCAACACACCACCGGCGGGCTGCTCACGCTCGCCGCCGTCTCGATCGCCGTCCTGCTGGTGCTGATCATCAAGCTGAAGCTGGAACCCTTCATCGCGCTGATCGTCGTCGGCCTGCTGACGGCGCTGGCCGCGGGCCTACCGGTCGGCACCATCGTCGGGTCGGCCCAGAAGGCGTCGGACTCCCTGCTGGAAAAGGGGTTCGGCAGCATCCTCGGGCACATCACGGCGATCATCGGGCTGGGCACGATCCTCGGGTCGATCCTGGAACGCTCGGGCGGCGCGAAGGTGCTCACCGGGGCGCTGCTGCGGTCCTTCGGCGAGAAGCGGGCGCCGCTGGCCATGGGGGTCGCCGGGTTCATCTTCGGCATCCCGGTGTTCTTCGACATCGGCATCTTCGTGCTGGCCCCGCTCGTCTACGTCGCCGCGAAGCAGGGCGGCAAGTCCCTGGTGCTGTACGCGATGCCGCTGCTGGCCGGCCTGTCGATCACGCACGCCTTCCTGCCGCCGCACCCGGGCCCGGTGGCCGCGGCCGGGCTGCTGCACGTCGAGCTCGGCTGGATCATCCTGATGGGCCTGGCCTGCGGCGTCCCGGCGTTCCTCATCGGCGGCGTGCTCTACTCGACCTGGATCGGCAAGCGCATCGTGGTCGACGTGCCCGAGGACATGGTCTTCGCCGAGGAGGAGGGCGAGCGCGAGGAGAACCCGCCGTCGCTGGGGCTGGTCGCCTCGATCATCGCGGTGCCGCTGGTGCTCATCCTGGCCGGCACGTTCGGCAGCATCTGGCTGCCGAAGGGTTCGGCGCTCGCCGGCGTCGCCGCGTTCATCGGCACCCCGGCCGTCGCGCTGACCGTCGCCGTCCTGCTCGCCTCCTGGCTGCTGGGCCTGCGGCGCGGCTTCACCGGCAAGGACCTCAACGAGCTGGCCGCGAAGTCGCTGCGGCCGGTCGCGATGATCCTGCTGGTCGTCGGCGCGGGCGCGTTCTTCGGCGCGGTGCTCTCGGCGACCGGGATCGGCAAGGCCGTGGCCGACTCGCTGCACGACGCCGGGCTGCCGGTGCTGCTCGCGGCCTACGTGATCAGCTGCGGCATGCGGATCGCGCAGGGTTCGGCGACCGTCGCCATCGTGACCACGAGCGGGATCATCGCCCCGACCGTGGCCCAGCTCGGTTATTCGCAGATCCAGCTGGCGCTGCTCGTGATGGCGATTTCGGCCGGGTCGATCATCGCCTCGCACGTCAACGACGGCGGGTTCTGGATCGTTTCGCGGTACTTCAACCTCACCGTGCCGCAGACGCTCAAGTCCTGGACGGCGCTGGAAACCGTGCTTTCCCTGTCCGGTTTTGGTGCTTCGGCATTGCTCATGGCCGTGGTCTAGACCATACTGGAGCCTGTCACCGCCGAAATCCGTTGGGAGACAAAGACGATGACCGGACTTTCCCGTCGCACGTTCCTCGGCGCCGCGGCCGGCGCGGGCGCCGCCACCGTCCTCGGCACGCAGGTGGCCGGCGCGGCCACCACGGAGAAGGGCTGCTTCGCCGGCACGACCGCGTACCTCGGCAGCTACACGACCGGGGCGACCGGGCACGGCCTCGACGTCGCCACCCGTTCGGGCGCGGCACTGTCCCTGCTCCGGACGATCCCGGGGATCACCGACACGTCGTGGTTCGACCGCAGCGCCGACGGCAAGACGCTGTACGTCACCAACGAAGGCGACCCGGCCGGGTACGTGTCGGCGCTGAGCCTCGCCGACCCGGGGAAACCGAAGCTCCTCAACAAGGTTTCGTCGAAGGGCGGCGCGCCGACGCACCTGAGCGTGCACTCGAGCCAGAAGTACGTGCTGGCCGCGAACTACAGCTCGGGCAGCGTCGTCGTGCTGCCGATCCTGGCCGGTGGCAAGCTCGGCGCGGCCACGGACCTGGTGACCCACCACGCCGACTCGGGACAGGCGCACGCCCACCAGGTCGTCAACGACCCGACCGGCCGCTGGGTCCTGGCGGTCGACCTGGGCGCCGACTCGGTGTACGTCTACGGCTTCGCCGCCGGGAAGCTTTCGCTGCACCAGCAGCTGAAGCTGCCCTCCGGCGCCGGGCCGCGGCACCTCGCGTTCGACCGCACCGGGAAGTTCGCCTACATCCTGCAGGAACTGCGGGCGGAGGTGACCGTGGCGAGCTGGGACGCGGCGGCGGGGAAGCTGAAAGCGCTGTCCGTCGTCCCGGCCGTGCCCGCCGGGAGCACCGGCGACCAGTTCCCGGGCGAGATCGTCGTGTCGAACGACGGGAAGTTCGTGTACGCGACCGTCCGCGGCCCGAACACCCTGGCCACCTTCGCCGTCTCCGGCGGCGGCGCGACGCTGAAGCTGGTGTCGAGCGTGCCGACCGGCGGCAACTGGCCGCGGCACGTGGCCCTCGACCCGGCCGAAAGCTGGTTCTACGTCTCGAACCAGCGCTCCGGCACCGTCACCTGGCTGCCGCGCGACCCGGCCACCGGCCTGCCCGGCGCCGCCGCCGGCCAACTGGCCGTCGGCAGCGTCAACTCCGTCTACTTCACCTGAGTCCGTCGTGAGTGGTAAGGCGGGTTAGAACCCGCCTTACCACTCACGAGGGCACCTACGGGAGGTTCCCCATGAGACTGCTGCCGTTCGCCGCTGCCCTGGCCCTGCTGGCCGGCTGCGCGCCCACCCAGTCCGCACCCGCGGGCGGCGGCGCGGACGACAAGACCGGCACCGTCCGCGTCTGGCTGTTCGACGAGGCCAACCGCGCCCCGAAGGAGGCCGCGGTCAAGGACGCGATCACCGAGTTCAAGGCGGCCCACGCCGGCGTCGAGGTCGACGTCCAGTGGGTGCCGGTCGAGGGCCGCGCCGACAAGTTCTCCGGTGCCTTCAACGACGCGGCCAACGCCCCGGACGTCGCCGAGTTCGGCAACACCGACGTCTCGAACTACGCGGCCACCGGGGCGCTGGCCGACCTGACCGGCGACCTCGCCGCATGGCCCGAGGGCAAGGACCTCATCCCGACCGTGCTGGACACCGCGAAGTCCGGCGGCCAGACCTACGGCCTGCCCTGGTACACCGGCATCCGCGCGTTGTACTACCGCACCGACGTCTTCACCGAGCTCGGCCTGAAGCCGCCGGCGACGCTGGCCGAGCTGACCGACACCGCCCGCCGGATCCGCGCCGCCAAGCCGGACCTCTACGGCATCGCCGTCGGCGGCAAGTACACCTACGCGATGCTGCCCTTCCTCTGGGCCAACGGCGGGGAGCTGGCGCAGGACAACGGCGGCAAGTGGACGTCGACGGTCACCGGTGAGCAGGCCAAGGCCGGCGTGACGCAGTACGCGAACCTGCTCAAGGACGACATCTGCCCGCCCGCCCAGTGCGCCAACCTGACCGGCACGCAGAGCGTCACGGCGTTCGCCGGCGGCAAGGCCGGGATGACCATCGGCGGCGACTTCAACCGCAAGGCCGTCGAGCAGGGCGCGGTGAAGGGCAAGTACGCCGTCGTGCCGCTGCCGGGCCTGACTGCGGGGAGCACCGCGCCCGCGTTCGCCGGCGGCAACCTGCTGGGCGTGTTCAAGGCGAGCAAGCACCGCGGCCTGGCGCTGGAGTTCGTCGAGCTGCTCGGCGGCGCGAAGTACCAGGAGAAGATGTACACCGCGATGGGCAACCTGCCGACGCTGAGCGGGGTGCAGCAGAAGCTCGCCGCGAACGACCCGTTCCTCAAGCCGTTCGTCGACACCCTGAAGGCGGGCACGAAGTTCGTCCCGGCGACGCCGGCGTGGTCGAAGATCGACAGCCAGAACGTGCTGCCGACGGCCGTGCAGCAGATCGCGACCGGCGGGAAGGACCCGTCGGCGGCCCTGGCGGACGCGGCCGCGGCGATGAACAAGGCCTTCGGCTAGTGGTGACGGTCCAGGAAGCCCCTTCCGTCACGGCCCCCGCGCGGCGGCCGAGGCGGAAGGGGGACGGCCGGGCCGCCGCGCTCTACCTCGCCCCGGCGGGCGTCCTGCTCGCCGCGCTGCTGGCCTACCCGATCTACCAGCTGGTCCTGATCTCCTTCTACGACTACGGCCAGCCGCAGGCCGCGGGCAACGCACCGCTGGTGTTCCTCGGCTTCGCGAACTACGCCGACCTGCTGTCCCAGGCGCAGTTCTGGACCGTGCTCGGCAACACGGTCGGGTTCGCCGCGGCCTGCGTCGCCGGTTCACTCGTCGTCGGCACCGGGCTCGCGGTGCTGGCTTCGCGGGTGCGCTCGCTGCCCCGGACGCTGCTGTTCCTGGCCGCGCTGGGCGCGTGGTCGACGCCGGCGATCGCGGGCTCCTACGTCTGGCTGTTCCTCTTCGACACCGACTTCGGCCTGGTCAACGAGGTGCTGTCGGGCCTCGGGCTGCCGTTCGAGCACCACTCCTGGACCTTCGGCACGCTCGGCGCCTTCGGGCTGGTCGTGGCCGAGGTGATCTGGTGCTCGTTCCCGTTCGTGCTGGTCACGATGTACGCCGGGATCAAGGGCGTGCCGGACGAGGTCCTCGAAGCCGCGTCGCTCGACGGCGCGTCGGCGTGGCGCACGACGTGGACGATCGTGCTGCCGATGGTGCGGCCACTACTGATGATCGCCACCGTCCAGTCGATCATCTGGGACTTCAAGGTGTTCACCCAGATCTACGTGATGACCAACGGCGGCGGCGTGGCCGGGCGCAACCTGGTCCTCAACGTCTACGCCTACCAGCAGGCCTTCGCCGGGCAGGAATACGGCCTCGGCTCGGCGATCGGAGTCGTCATGACGCTGTTGCTGCTGTCGGTCACCGGGCTGTACGTCCGGACGCAGCGCCGGAGCGCGGCATGGCTGTGAAACGTCCCGGGCGCTTGATCGCCGAAGTCGTCACGGTCGTGATCGCGGGGATCGTCGCGTTCCCGCTGTACTGGATGGTGCTGTCGGCGGTGAAGCCGCCCGGCGAGATCCAGTCGGCGAACCCGAAGCCCTGGACGTTCAGCCCGTCGTTCGACAGCTTCTCGCGCGTCCTCACGGTTTCGGGCTTCGGACGGTTCTTCGTGAACAGCTTGGTGGTGGCGCTGGTCGTCGTCGCGCTGTCGCTGCTGCTGTCGTTCCTTTCGGCGGTGGCTCTGACGCGGTTTTCGTTCAAGGGCCGGACCGTGCTGCTGGTGATGACGCTGGTCGCCCAGATGGTGCCGGTGGAGGCGCTGACCATCCCGCTGTTCTTCCTGATGCGGTCCCTCGGCGCGGCGGTGCCGGCTTTCGGGTTGAACGAGCTGGGTTCGCTGGTGCTGGTGCACCTGGCGTTCAGCCTGCCGTTCGCGATCTGGATGCTGCGCGGGTTCGTCGCCGCCGTGCCGATCGAACTCGAGGAGGCCGCCAAGCTCGACGGCGCGTCGCGGATGCGGTTCACCTGGCAGATCCTGTTCCCGCTGGTGGCGCCCGGGCTGGTCGCGGTCAGCGTGCTCGCGTTCATCCACGCGTGGAACGACTTCCTGTTCGCCAAGACGTTCATCGTCTCCAAGACCGAGAACCAGACGCTGCCGCAGGCGATCCTGGTGTTCTTCAAACCGGAGGACACCGATTGGGGCGCGGTGATGGCGTCGTCGACGCTGATGACGATCCCGGTGCTGGTGTTCTTCGTCCTCGTCCAACGACGGCTGGTGTCCGGCATGGCCGGCGCCGTGAAGGGCTGACATGGCTTTCGACACCCTGCTCCCCCGCCCGGTTTCGGTGACGCCCATGCCGGGTTCGTGCCCATGGCCGTCCACTGTGGAGATTCGGTCGGCGTCCTTGCCGCCGGAGGGTTACCGGCTCACGATTTCCCCCTCCGGTGTGGTTCTGGAGGCGGCCGATTCCGCCGGGGAGTGCCACGGCCGGGAGACGTTGCGGCAGCTGGCGGGGCCGGGCGCGTTCCGGGTGGCCGGGTTCGCGCCTTCGTCGCTGCCGTGCGGCGTGGTCGAGGACCACCCGCGATTCGGGTGGCGCGGCTGCTTGCTGGACGTCGCCCGGCACTTCCGGACCAAGGCCGAGGTGCTCCGGTTCGTCGACCTGCTGGCCGCGCACAAGCTGAACGTGCTGAACCTGCACCTCACCGACGACCAGGGCTGGCGCTTCGAGGTCCCGGCGTTCCCCCGGCTGACGTCGGTGGGCGGCTGGCGGCCGTCGTCCATGGTGGGCAGCGGAGGTGTCCAGGACGGCCGTCCGCACGGCGGGTTCCACACGAGCGACGACCTGCGCGAGATCGTCGCCTACGCCGCTTCGCGGGCCATCACGGTGGTGCCGGAGATCGACATCCCCGGCCACGCGCGGGCGGCGCTGGCGGCCTACCCCGCGCTCGGGACTTCGTCGTCCTACGAAGTCTGGACCGCTTGGGGCATCAGCACTTCACTGCTGTCGCCGGTGGAGTCCACTTTGGATTTCTTCCGGCAGGTGTTCGACCACCTGCTGGAGATTTTCCCGTCCCCGGTGATCGCCCTGGGCGGCGACGAGACGCCGGGCGCGACCGACGAGCACCGCGCGTTCGTCCGGCAGCTGGCCGAGCACCTGGTGGCCCGCGGCCGCACCCCGATGGGCTGGGACGAGGTCCTCGACACCGACGGCCTCCCGCCGATGGTGATCGCGGCCTGGCGCAACGAGGACGCGGGCCTGCGGGCGGCTTCGGTGGGACACGACGTGGTGATGTGCCCGGAGCAGCACGTGTACCTGGACCACCGGCAGTCCGGTCATCCCGACGAGCCGATCCCGGTCGGGGAGGTGCACACGCTGGAGGACGTCTACGCGTACGAGCCCGCGTTGAGCGGCCCGCGGCTGCGCGGGGTGCAGGCGCAGGTGTGGAGCGAACACCTGGACAGCGTCCGGCGGGTGGACTACATGGCGTTCCCGCGGTTGTCGGCGTTCGCGGAGGTGGCTTGGAGTTCCGGGCCACGGGACTACGCGGAGTTCCTGCCGCGGCTGCGTGACCACCACCTGGCCCGGTTGGACGCGCTCGGCGTGGAGTACCGGCCGCTGGACGGGCCGCACCCCTGGCAGCTGCGGCCGGGGGTGCCGGGCCGGCCGCGGTGACCTCCGGAGCACCGGCCGCGAGAGACAATTTTCGTTCCGCACGCACGTGCCGGTGAAATGGCACGGAATCCGTTATTCGTAACACATCGCCAGAGCAGTGCGACTGGGGGTGGTGTGATTCGGGAGACCACCCAGGGCCACCCGGACGGATTTACGGAAAGGAAGTGTGGCCGTGCTCAAAGTGTATCCGAAATGACTCCCGGCCGTCCTGGTCGCATCGATCGTCGGGGTGGTCGTCGGGCTCATCCTGCACGCGAAGAACGCCGCGCAGGCCCAAAGCTGCTCCACCACGTTCGGAGACCTCCACCAGCGGTTGTCGCCAACCTTCCGAGCGACCTGCACCACCGCGAAGTCGATGACCGGAATCAGCACCGGAATCATGGTCGCCTGCGGGGTGGTCGCCGCGATCATGATCGTCATGGCGGTCGTGTACACCATGCAGGCGAACCAATCGAATCCCGCCACGTAGTTTTCCGGCCATGTCCGAAAGCGGTTTTCTTGCCGGTTTCAGCCGGCAGGAAAACCGCCGCCCTCGGTGATCACGGCAGCAGCGTCACCGTGACCGACCGGGTCGGGCCCACGTTGCCGGCCGCGTCGATCGACCGGTACTCGATCCGGTGCGTGCCGTAGCCCGGCTTGCGCTCCGAGAACGGCGACACCGTCAGGCCGCCCTCGCCGAGGTTGCCGTACGCCAGGCCGTCGATCTCCGTGCCGCGCGGGGTGAACAGGTACGGCGCCGCCGGGTCCGTCGGCCAGCCGTAGTACTTGTGCCAGCCGTCGCCGTCGACGCGGAACTCCGGCATTCCGTCCGGCGACTTCAGGCGCATCGTGAACGAACCGTGGTACACGCTGCCCTCGGGCAGTTCGGCCGTGGTCGTCGGGCCCGTCGCGTCCACCGGCCAGGTCAACGTCGTGCCGCCGGTCGTCGCGGTGAGCGTGTGCGCGCCACGGGAGGCGTCGAGGGCGAAGTCGGAGCCGGTTCCGGCCGGGCGGCCGTCGAGCGCCCACCGAACCTCGGGGATCGAGCCGGTCGGCTCGCCGGTTTCGACGTAGACCACGTCGTGGCCGCCGACCGGGCGCGAAACCGGCGTCGACGCCACCACCGCCGGGCCGCCGGCGGGCGGGGTGACCACCGCCGTGTCGACCGTCCAGGTGCGGGTCGCCGCCGGGCGGACGGCCGGGTCGCGGACGAACGGCGTCGGGTCGGTCACCGTCGCCGTCAGCGTGTGGCGGCCGGGGCGCAGGTGCGCGCGGCGCAGGTCGACCGCGTCACGCCCGGGCAGCGTGGCGCCGTCGAGGGTCCAGCGGACGTCGAGGCGGTGATCCACCGGGTGCAACGGGCGCACCCAGACGACGCGGTCGGCACCGATCGTCCCGGCCGGGGTGCCGCCGGCGATGAGCGGCACCTTCGCCGCGATCCGCTGCGTCATCCGTTCGCGGCCGACCTGGTCGAACGCGTAGCCGAGGGTCTTCATCATCGAGTGCCCGCTCGGCCGCCACACCCCGGTTTGGGTGTACAGCCCGCCTTCGAAGCGGCCGATCGTGCCGCCGGACTCGCTGGGCTCGCCGAGCCAGCGCCACCACTTCGCGTGCTGGGCACGCATCTGCGGCTCGGTCAGCAGCGTGTGGTGGACCGAGTCCGGCTCGCCGCCCTCGTACGCGCCGCCCGGAACTCCGCGCGCGTAGTAGTCGTACTCGTCGTCGAGGCCACCGAGCGAGTGGCCGAGTTCGTGCGGCGAGATGAGCGCGGACAGCGCGTTCCCACCGGACGCCGTCGCGTAGGTGCCGCCCGCGCCGCCGTAGGTGGAACTGTTGCCCAGCGCCAGGATCTGGCGGTTCGCGCGGGTCGTGCCGGGCACGAGGTCGGCGTACCGCTGGGCGGCCGCGTCGTCGACGGTCAGCAGCCGCTGCACGCTCTGGGCGTCGCAGCCGCCCCAGAAACCCATGTCCAGCGGGGTATCGCGGCGAGGCGCGTCGAGTGCGGGGTCACAGTCCACACCGGATTCCGGAGAGGCGATGGACACGGCGTAGACGTTGAAGTAGCTGCGGTAGGACTTGAACGGCTCGAGCGACCACAGGGTGCTGACGTGCCGCTCGACGTCGGCGAAGAACTTCGGCTGCTCGGCGGCGGTGTAGCCGTCCCCGAGGACGACGAGGTTGAACCGCTGCGCGACCGGCCCGGTCACCTGGACCTCGGTGACGCTCGCGGCCGGCTCGGCGGCGTACGCGGGAGCGGCCAGCGTCGCGCTGAAGAACGCGGCTGCGATGAACCCGGCCCACTTCCGCATGGCGGCACTCCCCTGGTCGGCGATCTTTCCGGTGTACCGCACCCGTCGAAACGCCGGAACCCGCCGGAAGTCGGGGCTATGCTGACCGGATGGGGAATCGAGGGGGAATCTCGATCGCGGCCGGCGTGCTCGTGCTGCTGACCGCGTGCTCGGGCGCCGAGCCGATCGCGCAGACCGCGCCGCCCACGCCGGCGGTTTCGTCTCCGAAGCCGGCTCCGGCTTCGGATGCGCCGGCGCTGGGTCCGGGGCCGGGCTCGCCGGCGCCGACCACACCGCAGCCACCGCCGCCGCACTCGCCGGACAAGGTCACCTCGGCGTGCCCGTTCCTCGGGGTCACCGACGCCAGCACCGCGATGAGCGCCCACATCGATGCCTACGCCGTCGAAGAAGCACCGGACAAGCGGCCGGGAGTCACCACCTACCACTGCGCCTACGCCAGCCGGACCGGCGGGCTGCAGATCCACGACCTGTTCGTCACCGTCATCCCGGGCACCGGGCAGTTCGCGTCGCTGCTGAAGGAGTGGACCAAGGACTGCGCCGAGCCCGCGAAGCCGATCGCCGGGCTGGAAGCCACCGGCCGCACCTGCGCCCTGAGCGGCGCGGGCCAGGGCGGGGACGTCATGATCCTGGTCGGGAAGAAGGGCCACGGCGAGACACGGCTGGCCGAATTCCACCTGTGGCCCACCCGGTCGGACGTCTACCCGAAGATCGCGCAGCTGCTCGCCGACCGGCTGTAAGTCGTCATACGCGAGTGAGCCGGTACCAGACCTCCGGGCGGCCGACCTGGCCGTAGTGCGGCTCGCGGTCGGCCATCCCGTTGTCCGCCAAGTACTCCAGGTACCGCCGTGCCGTCACGCGGGACGCACCGATCGCGCTGGCCGCCGCGCCGGCCGAAAGTCCTTCCGCCGCAACGGAAAGGGCGTCGGTGATGGCCTCGAGGGTCTGGACGCTCATGCCCTTCGGGAGCGGGAGCTGCTCGGTCGTGCGCAACGCCCCGAGGGCCCGGTCGATCTCCGCCTGGCCGGTGACCTCGCCGGACGCGTCGCGGAATTCCGCGTAGCGCTCGAGCTTTTCGCGCAGGGTCGCGAACGTGAACGGCTTGAGCAGGTACTGCACCACCCCGACCGACACCGCCGCCTTGACCAGGGCGAGGTCGCGCGCCGACGTCACCGCGATGACGTCGATCGGCAGCCCCGCCGCACGCAGCGACCGGCACACCGCCAGCCCGTGCGTGTCCGGCAGGTAGAAGTCCAGCAGCACCAGGTCGACCGGCTCGCGTTCACAGAATCGCAGCGCGTCACCGCCCGAGTGGACCACGCCGGCCACCGCGAAGCCGGCGAGCCGCTCGACGTAGACGCGGTGCGCCTCCGCGGCCACCGGCTCGTCCTCCACCACCAGCACCCGGATCACCGGCCCGCCTCCTGCCGCGGCAGCCGCACGGTGAACACCGCGCCCGCGTCCCGGCCGACCTCGACCGTACCGCCGTAGCGGCGCACCGCCTGCCCGACGAGCGCGAGCCCGAGCCCGTGGCCGTCCTCCGCCTTCGTCGACCAGCCGCGGCGGAACACGTCGGCGTCCTCGGGCACGCCGGGCCCGGTGTCGGCGACGCGCAGCAGCAGCCCGTCGTCGTCGGTGCGGGCGGTGACCACGACCGACGGCTTGCCGCCGCCGCGCACGGCCGCGTCGAGGCCGTTGTCGATCAGGTTGCCGAGGATCGTCACCAGGTCGCGGGCCTCGATCCCGTGCGAGACGTCGTCGATCACGGTGTCCGGGGTGACGGTGAGCTCGACTCCGCGCTCGCTCGCTTCGGCGGCCTTGCCCAGCAGCAGCGCGGCGAGCACCGGCTCGGCGACCGCGCCGACGACCCGGTCGGTCAGTTCCTGGGCGAGGGCGAGCTCGGCGGTGGCGAACTCGACGGCCTGCTCGGGTTTGCCGATCTCGACGAGGGAAACGACCGTGTGGAGCCGGTTCGCCGCCTCGTGCGCCTGCGACCGCAGCGCCTCGGCGAGACCGCGGGCGGTGGTCAGCTCGCCGGTCAGCGACTGCAGTTCGGTGTGGTCGCGCAAGACGACGACGGTGCCCTGCGAGCGGCCGCCCGAGCGGACGGCGGTCGTGCTGACCAGCAGCACGCGCGAGTCGGTCAGGTGCAGTTCCTCGGCCCGGTTCTCCGCCGACGTGAACGCCTCGGCCAGCCCGTCCGGCAGGCCCAGCGTCGCCAGGTCGCGGCCGACCGGGTCGGTGCCGAGGCCGAGCAGCGTGCGCGCGCCGTCGTTGCAGAGGCCGATCCGCCCGTCCCGGTCGACGAGCAGCACGCCTTCGCGGACCGAATGCAGGACGGCCTCGTGGTACTCGAAGAGGTTGCTCAGCTCGTCCGGCGCGACGCCCCGGGTCTGGCGGCGCAGCCGGGCGCTGATCAGCCAGCCGCCGAGCGCGCCGACCAGCACGACCGCACCCGCCACGCCGAACAGCGGCCACAGCCGTTCGCGCAGCTCGGCCGAGATCGCCTTGACGGTGATCCCGACCGCGACGAGCGCGATCACCCGGTGGCCGGCGTCGAACACCGGCTCGACCGTGCGCACCGACGGGCCGAGGGAGCCGGTGTAGGTCTCGGTGAATTCCTCGCCGCGCTGCGCCTTGGCGATGTTGCCGATGTAGGACTGCCCGATCAGCGCCGGAGTCGGGTGCGTGTAGCGGATTCCGGCCGGGCTCATGATCGTGATGAAGTCGACCTGGGTGTGGTCCTTCACGCGCTGAGCGAAGGGCTGGAGCGCCGCGCTGGGGTTCGGCGTGCCCACCGCCGCCACGACGCTGGGCGCGTCGGCGACCGTCAAGGCGACCACGCGGACCTGGTCGCGCGCGTTCTCGTCCACCGCGTGCTGCGCGTCGATCCAGGCGAACGTGATCCCGGCGCCGGCCAGCACGCAGAGCACCACGAGCTGCAGCACGAGCAGCTGGCGCGCCAGGCTCCAATGGGACCGCAACGTCGGGGGCACCTCCTCATACCAGCACACCGCGCGAGCAGCTGTCCGAACGGGACGGTGCGATCATCACACGAACTCAATGAACACAAGTGAGCCGGATCACCGAACTCGGCCTACAGTGTGCCGCAACCTGAACACCCCCGAGCTGGAGGCAACGGTGCCTACACCGACCCCCGACGCGGCGCCGCGCCGCGACAAGACCCGCTACCTGTACCTGGCCGTGATCGTCGCGGTCGCGCTGGGCATCGCGGTCGGCTTCCTTTTTCCCGGCTTCGCCAAGGGCTTGAAGCCGCTGGGCGACGGCTTCGTGAACCTGATCAAGATGATGATCTCGCCGATCATCTTCTGCACCATCGTGATCGGCGTCGGGTCGGTCGCGAAGGCGGCGAAAGTCGGCAAGATCGGCCTGATGGCGCTGGTCTACTTCATCGCGATGTCGACCTTCGCGCTGGCGATCGGCCTGATCGTGGGCAACCTGCTGCACCCCGGCACCGGGCTGCACCTCAACCCGGGCGACGTGAAGAAGGCGCACGACTCGGCGACCGGCTCGGCGGGCCCCGTGGAGTTCGCGCTCGGCATCATCCCGAAGACGCTCGTCTCGGCGTTCACCGAAGGCCAGGTGCTGCAGACGCTGCTGGTCGCGCTGCTCGTCGGCTTCGCGCTGCAGAAGCTCGGCCCGAAGGGCGCGCCGATCCTGCGCGGCATCGAGCACCTCCAGCGGCTGGTCTTCCGGATCCTGGCGATGATCATGTGGGCCGCCCCGATCGGCGCGTTCGGTGCCATCGCCGCGGTGGTCGGCGCGACCGGCGTCAACGCGCTGAAGAGCCTCGCGGTGATCATGATCGGCTTCTACCTGACCTGCCTGGTGTTCGTCTTCGGCGTCCTCGGCACGGTGCTGTGGGTGGGTGCGCGGGTGAGCATCCTGAAGCTGCTCAACTACCTGCGCCGCGAGTTCCTGCTGATCCTGTCGACGTCGTCGTCCGAGTCGGCGCTGCCGCGGCTGATCGCGAAGATGGAGCACCTCGGGGTGGGCAAGTCGGTCGTCGGCATCACCGTGCCGACCGGGTACTCGTTCAACCTGGACGGCACCGCGATCTACCTGACCATGGCGACCCTGTTCATCGCCTCCGCCCAGGACGCGCCGCTGTCGGTCGGTGAGCAGATCGTCCTGCTGCTGTTCATGATCATCGCCTCGAAGGGCGCGGCCGGCGTCAGCGGCTCGGGCATCGCGGTGCTCGCCAGCGGCCTGCAGTCGCACCGGCCCGACCTGGTCGGCGGCGTCGGGTTCATCCTCGGCATCGACCGGTTCATGTCGGAGGCCCGCGCGCTGACGAACTTCGCCGGCAACGCCGTCGCGACCGTCCTCATCGGAAACTGGACGAAGGAGTTCGACCGCGACCAGGCGCATCGGGTGTTCGCCGGCGAAGAACCGTTCGACGAAGCCACCATGCTCGACGAACACGAACCGGTGAAAACCGAGCCGGAGGGCGAAAAGGTCCCGGCCTGACCCCTTGAACGTTCGTGCTCATGCCCCCGCTGAGCACGAACCACCGCGGGCCGCGGTGCGAGTCCCCCCGACCTCGCACCGCGGCCCGTTCCACGTTTTTCGGCGAGCAGAGTTTCAGGAGGCGGCCTGGGCGTCGTAGACGACGCGGGCGGCGGCGATGTCGTCGCGGTGCTGCTCCGCCCAGCCGAGCAACCCGCTCAGCGACTGGTAGAGCTCCTTCGCCATCGCGGTGGCCTCGTACTCCACGCGCGGCGGGACGGTCGGGTAGATCGTGCGATCCAGCAGGCCGTCACGCTCGAGGTTGCGCAGGGTCAGGGTCAGCATCCGGCGGCTGATGCCGGCGACCGAGCGTTCCAGCTCGGTGAACCGCACCGGGCCCCGGATGGCCTCCAGGAGGATGCCGATCGCCCACTTGCCGCTGATCCGGTTGATGACCTCCAGCACCGTGCAGACGTCGAGTTTCTCCGGGTCGATCTCGGTGACCTGGACAGGTACACCGATGTTCCCCTGGGACATGGAAGTGCCTCCTTACGCGGGCACCCATGGTCACACATGATGGGCACTGTTACAAGAAGTGCCCTGGCGTCGACCAGGGAAACTCTCGACTGGAGGGGCCTACTGTGCCAATCGACAACAACGGGGCCGAGAACCACCCCACCCGCTCCCGCGGCCTCGCGTTGGCGGTGCTGTGCGCCGCCTCGCTGATGGTCGTGCTCGACAGCAGCATCGTCGCGGTGGCGCTGCCCGCGATCCAGGCCGACCTCGGCTTCACGCCCGCCGGGCTCTCCTGGGTCTTCACCGGCTACCTGGTCGCGTTCGGCGGCCTGCTGCTGCTCTCCGGGCGGCTCGGCGACCTGCTCGGCCGCCGCCGCGTCTTCCTCGGCGGCCTGGGCCTGTTCACCGGTGCGTCCCTGGTCGCCGGCCTGGCCGCGAACGCGGGTGTCCTGGTCGCGGCGCGGTTCGTCCAGGGTGTCGGCGGCGCGCTGGCGTCGGCCGTGGTGCTCGGGATGATCGTCACGATGTACCCCGAGCCCCGGGCCCGCGCGAAGGCGATCGGCGTCTACAGCTTCACGCAGGCGGCGGGCGCGTCGATCGGGCTCATCGCGGGCGGTGCGCTGACGCAGGCGCTGAGCTGGCACTGGACGTTCTACGTCAACCTGCCGATCGGCGTGGCGGCGCTGCTGCTGGCCGTGCGGGTGGTCGAGCCCGACCGCGGCACCGGCCTGCGGGACGGGCTGGACGTGCTCGGCGCGGTCCTCGTCACCGCCGCGGTGATGCTCGGCGTGTACGGCATTTCGTCGTCGTCCTGGGGCGCGCTCGTCGCGGCCGTCGTCCTGCTCGCGGCTTTCGGAGTGCGGCAAGCGAAGGCGCGGACGCCGTTGCTGCCGCTGCGGCTGTTCAAGATCCGCGCGGTGGCCGGCGCGAACGTGGTGATGGTGCTGATGGTCGCCGGGATGCTCGGCTTCCAGTTCGTCACGGCGTTGTACCTGCAGCAGGTGCTCGGCCTCGACGCGCTGGGGACCGGCGTCGCGTTCCTGCCGGTGCCGCTGGTGATCGCGGTGGCGTCGCTGGGCTTCGCGGGCAAGCTCGCGGCGCGGTTCGGCCCGCGAGCGGTGCTGCTGGGCGGCTTGGGCCTGGTGATCGTGGGCCTGATGCTGCTCACCCGGGTGTCGGTGGACGGTGCCTACTTCGCCGACGTCCTGCCCGCGCTGCTGCTGATGGGCCTCGGTGCCGGCGCGGCCATCCCGGCGCTGATGGGCCTGGCCATGGCGGACGTCCCGGCGGAAGACGCGGGTGTCGCGTCCGGCTTGATCAACACGACCCAGCAGGTCGGCGCGGCCGTCGGCACGGCGGTGCTGGCCGCGGTGGCCGCCTCCCGCACGGAGAGCCTCGGCACGCTGGACCACCGCGAAGCCCTGGCGGCCGGGTTCCGGCTGGCCTACGGGGTCAGCGCGGGCTTCCTGATCGCGGCGGTGGCACTGGGCGGCGTGGTCCTGACCCGCCGCACCCGGAAGGTCGCCCCGGCGGCCCCGGCGGTTTCGGAGCCGGAGGTCTGCATCGCCGGCCAAGCGTGATCGAAGGGTCGACACACGTGATTGAAGGGTCGACACGGCTTCCCCGGCTGTGTCGACCCTTCAATCACGCGAGTTGACCTTCCGATCACGCGTGTCGGCGTTCTGATCACGCGAGATAGGCCGAAAGCCCACGGTGGCCCCGCCGCATCATCAGCGCGTGGTTCGCGCGGAAGAGCGGCCGGGCCACCGTGTCGAAGCGCCGCAGCAACTCCTTACGGGCCTGGACGTCCTGGGTGATCTCCAGCAGCGTGCCCGCGCCCGCCGCGCGGACCGCTCCCGCCAGGGTCCCGTCGAGGTCGCCGCTGAGCCTGACCCGCATCAGGCCCATGCGCTCGTCCTGGAGGTCCCGGTGCATCCGGACGACGAGCCGGAAGGGCAACCGGGACCGGCAAACCAGTTCGGCGGTGTCGTCGTCCACGCGGCGCACCGCGCGGACGTCCGACCACCACCTCGGGTAGCCGGCGAGGTCGGTGACCACGCCGAACACCCGCTCGGGCACGGTTCCCGGCAGCAGCCACGTGCTGCGGAACCGGTAGCGCGTCCCCGTCACGACGTCATACCTGGGCCGAGACCAGCTTCCGGCCGTCCACCGTGACGATGTCGACCGACTTCACGTCGTCGGGGGCGACCAGCGCCGACCCGTCGAGGTTGAAGCCCGAGCTCTCCCACTTCTCCGACACCTGCCAGCTGCCGGCGGTCACCGCCTTGCCTTCCTTGGTGACCACCTGGAGCAGGCACTTCTCGCCGGCCCGGACGCCCTTCACGCTGACGTCCGTCTTGACCCAGCCCTGGAACGGGATGATCGACGCGGTCAGCTGAACCCCGGTCGTCGGATCCCGGCCTTCGACGGTCTTCGTGCCGGGCGTCTCCGGCCCGGGAGCCGCCTGAGGCGGCTGTTCGGCGGTCTGGCGGCCCACCAGCACGCCGCCACCGAGAGCGGCCACCACCAGCACCGCCGCCGCGACCAGGGCCAGGCCCCGGCGTGGCGCACTGCGGGCCGGAGCCACGCGCTCTTCCTCGTCGCGCACCCGGCGCAGGGTCTTCTGCAGCAGCAGGTCCCCGCCCTCGGGCGGCCCGTCGAGGAACGCCTCGGGCGGTACCTCGTCGAGCGAGTCGCGCAGGGCCACGAGCTCGTTCAGGTCGAACCGGCACTGCGCGCAGGTCTGCAGGTGCCGCCGCTCGAAGTCGGCCGCCTCCCCGGGATCGAGGGCGCCGAGGGCGTACGCGCCGAGCTGCGTGTGACTCTCGTCCACCGAGTTCATCGCGCCACCTCCGTTCCGCTCGAAATCATCGCTGCTCTGAGTGCTCGTAGTGCGTAGTAAGACCTTGATTTCACGGTACCCGGTGCGACGCCCAGTGTTCTCGCCGCTTCGGCCACCGTCCGTCCCCGGTAGTAGATCTCCACCAGGACCTCTCGATGCTCGTTGGACAGCCCGTCCATCGCCCCGAGCACGGTCATCGAGTCGACCACCCCTTGGGCGTGGTCACGCTCGACGGCCGGGGTCGGCACGCCTTCGGCCGGTTCGGCCACCTCTTGTGGCCGTGCCGCACGGGCCCGTGCCCGGTCGGTGACCAGGTTGCGCGCGACGGTCAGCAACCAGCCGCGCACCGAGCCTTTCCCGTCGTTCTGCAGGTCGTCGGCGTGTTTCCACGCCCGGACCAGCGTCTCCTGGACCACGTCCTCGGCTGCCGCACGATCCCCGGTCAGCCTCGTCGCGTAGGCCAGCAGGCTTCGCCCGTGTTCGGCGTACAGCTGCCGAATGAGGTCTTCACCTTTGGCCTTCTTAGGCCGCCTGCCTCCTATGGCCACCCTCGTCCTCCCGACGGTGTTCTGAGTCGGCGAGGACAGTACTGCAACCCTCAGCTCCACCGGCGGTGCGTGCGCCGAGCGCAGCGCGACCATGGTGTTCATCGGCTGCC
This sequence comes from Amycolatopsis sp. NPDC051716, assembly GCF_040681595.1. Lineage (NCBI taxonomy): Bacteria > Bacillati > Actinomycetota > Actinomycetes > Pseudonocardiales > Pseudonocardiaceae > Amycolatopsis > Amycolatopsis sp. NPDC051716. Next base: position 23,091 of record NZ_JBFAZA010000061.1, read on the forward strand.
CGTCCTTCCTCGTTCTGCCCGGAAAACCGTCGTCTGTCAGGACCCGGCGCCGCCGGCCTTGCCGCCCGCGGTGATCTTGCTGCCGTCCGGCGCGACGGCGAACCACGTGCCGTTGGCGCCTTGGCCGTTCATGTCGCCCGCGGCCTTGTCGCCCGCGTACTCGTACAGCGGCCAGCCGTTGAGGGTGATCTGCTTGCTGCCGTCCTTGCGGGTCGCGGTGCCCACCTGGGTGTCCTGGATGCCCTTGAGCATCGGCGTGGCCACCCCGGCGATCATCGGCGGCCAGGACGTCGCGCACTCGCCGTCGCAATTGGACGTCGGCGGCTGGGAGAGGTCCTTGTCGAACCGGTAGAGCGTCTTGCCGTCGGCGTCGGTGACCACCGCGCCGACACCGTTGACCGTGCCGACCTGCAGCATCTTGTGCCCCGGCTCCCCGTGTTGCGGTCCTTGGGCGCCGTCGGCCATGTCACCACAGGCGGACAACGAAGCGACGGCGACGAGCGCCACCGCGCTGGCGACCACCGGCCCGATACGGTTCATGACGTTCTCTCCTCGGTGAGGGCGGCTCCGCCATCCGGCGGACCTCGATACCTCACAACACGGCCGTGGTCGAAAAACGGTTCAGCCCGGTTTTCGCCCCATTCGGTGCCGGTTCGCCGCCGGATTGGTCTGTCCCGGTGATCGGCACGATCTTGTCGCCGTGCGGGCGGAGTTCCTAGGCTGATCACGTCCGCACCGCCGCCCCCGCCCGATCCGGGAGGCCGCCGTGCCCGTCAAACCCCTCGTCCTGGTGGCACTGCTGGCCGCGGGCTGCTCCGGCTCCGCGCCGGCGCCTTCGTTCACGGCGACCCTGACCACCCCCACGGACATCGTGCTGAGCTGGCCGGACGACGGTGCCGGCCACCGGGTCGAATACGCGAACGACCCGGCCGGGCCGTGGACGACGCTGCGGTTCCTCCCGGCGCACACGACGAGCTACCACCACCCGGACCTGATCCCGGGGACGCCGTTCTACTACCGGGAACAGCCGTTCACCGGTCCGGTCTCGACGGAGGTGCACACGGTGGTTTCCGGCGACACGGCGACGTTCACCTGGGCCGACCGCTCACCGGACGAAGCCGGGTTCCTTCTGGAGATCCGGCGCCCGGGCGCGCCGGACTACGACCCGGTCGAGGTGACCGACCCGAACGTGACGACGTGTGCGCTCTCGCTGCTGCCCGGTGAAGAGAAGTCGGCCTACCGGCTCCGGGCGCTGCACTACGGCCCGCTCTCCCCGGTGGTCCACCAGACCACCGGGAAGGAGCGGTAGCCGCTACTCGGCGGTGAGCACCGTCCGCAGGAACTCGCCGGTGTAGCTGGCTTCGACCCCGGCGACGTGCTCCGGCGTGCCCTCGGCGACGATCTGGCCGCCGCCCGAGCCGCCCTCGGGGCCCATGTCGATGATCCAGTCGGAGGTCTTGATCACGTCGAGGTTGTGCTCGATCACGATCACCGAGTTGCCCTTGTCGACCAGGCCGTTGATCACGCCGATCAGCTTGTTGATGTCCTCGAAGTGCAGACCGGTCGTCGGCTCGTCGAGGATGTACACCGTCTTGCCGGTCGAGCGCTTCTGCAGCTCGCTGGCGAGCTTGACGCGCTGCGCCTCACCACCGGACAGCGTCGGCGCGGGCTGGCCGAGCCGGACGTAGCCGAGGCCGACGTCCACCAGCGTCTGCAGGTGGCGGTGGATGGCCTTGATCGGCTCGAAGAACTCCGCGGCCTCCTCGATGGGCATGTCGAGCACGTCCGAGACGGTCTTGCCCTTGTAGTGCACCTCGAGGGTCTCCCGGTTGTACCGGGCGCCCTTGCAGACCTCGCACGGGACGTAGACGTCCGGCAGGAAGTTCATCTCGATCTTGATCGTGCCGTCGCCGGCGCAGGCCTCGCAGCGGCCGCCCTTGACGTTGAACGAGAACCGGCCCTGCTGGTAGCCGCGCACCTTCGCCTCGGTCGTCGCGGCGAACAGCTTCCGGACGTGGTCCCAGACCCCGGTGTAGGTGGCCGGGTTGGACCGCGGGGTCCGCCCGATCGGCGACTGGTCGACGCGCACCAGCTTGTCGACGTGGCCGAGGCCGTTCACGCGGGTGTGGCGGCCCGGCACCTGGCGGGCGCCGTTGAGCTTGTTCGCCAGCACCGTCGCGAGGATGTCGTTGACCAGCGTCGACTTGCCCGAGCCGGAGACGCCGGTGACCGAGACCAGGCAGCCGAGCGGGAACGAGACGTCGAGGCCGCGCAGGTTGTGCTCGCGCGCGCCGACCACGGTCAGCTGCCGCTTCTTGTCGATCGGCCGCCGGATCGCCGGCACCTCGATCTTCCGCCGGCCGGACAGGTACTGCCCGGTCAGGGAGTCCTTGCTCTTGAGCAGCTTCTTGTACGGTCCACTGTGGACGATGTGGCCGCCGTGCTCGCCGGCGCCCGGGCCGATGTCGACCACCCAGTCGCTGGAGCGGATGGTGTCCTCGTCGTGCTCGACGACGATCAGCGTGTTGCCGAGGTTGCGCAGCCGGGTCAGCGTCTCGATCAGGCGGTGGTTGTCGCGCTGGTGCAGGCCGATCGACGGCTCGTCCAGCACGTACAGTACGCCCACCAGGCCGGAACCGATCTGCGTCGCCAGCCGGATGCGCTGGGCTTCACCACCCGAAAGGGTGGCGGACGCGCGGTCGAGCGAGAGGTACGTCAAGCCGACGTCGAGCAGGAAGCGCAGGCGGGCCTGGATCTCCTTGAGCACCGCGCCGGCGATCATCGTCTCGCGCTGCCCCAGCTCCAGCTCGTCGAGGAACTGCGACGCCTCCGCGATGGACAGCGCGCAGACCTCGGCGATGGACATGTCGCCGCGGGTCTTGTGCGCCAGCGTCACCGCGAGGATCTCCGGCTTGAGCCGGGTGCCCTGGCAGGCCGGGCACGGCACCTCGCGCATGTAGCCCTCGTACCGCTCGCGCATGTACTCGGACTCGGTCTGCTCCTGGCGCCGCTCGAGGAACGGGATGACGCCTTCGAAGGCCGCGTAGTACGAGCGCTGGCGGCCGTAGCGGTTCTTGTAGCGGACGTGGACCTGCTCGTCGACGCCGTGCAGCACCGCCTTCTGGGCGCGCGCCGGCAGCCGCCGCCACGGGGTGTCCATCCGGAAGCCGATGGTCTCCGACAGCGACTCCAGCAGGCGGATGAAGTAGTCCGCGCTCTGCCCGCCCGACCACGGCGCGATCGCGCCCTCGGCCAGCGACAGCTCGTCGTCCGGGACCACCAGCTCCGGGTCGACCTCCTTGCGGATGCCGATGCCGGTGCACTCGGGGCAGGCGCCGTAGGGCGAGTTGAAGGAGAACGAGCGGGGCTCGAGGTCCTCGATGGCCAGCGGGTGGCCGTTGGGGCAGGCGAGGTTCTCGGAGAAGCCGCGGATCCGGTGCGGGTCGTTCTCCGGCAGGTCGACGAAGTCGAGCTCGATCAGCCCGTCGGCCAGGCGCAGCGCCGTCTCGACCGAGTCGGTGAGCCGCTGGCGCGAGCTCGACTTGACGCTCAGCCGGTCGATGACCACGGCGATCTGGTGCTTTTCCTGCTTCTTCAGCTTCGGCGGGTCGGTGAGCGCGTGGACCGTGCCGTCCACGACCACCCGCGCGTAGCCCTGCTGCTGTAGGTTCTCGAACAGGTCGACGTACTCGCCCTTGCGCCCGCGCACCACCGGCGCGAGCACCTGGAAGCGGACGCCTTCGTCCATCTCCAGCACCTGGTCGACGATCTGCTGCGGGGTCTGCTTGCTGATCGGCTCGCCGCACGTGGGGCAGTGCGCCTTGCCGGCGCGGGCGTAGAGCAGGCGCAGGTAGTCGTAGACCTCGGTGATCGTGCCCACAGTCGAACGCGGGTTGCGCGAAGTCGACTTCTGGTCGATCGACACCGCGGGCGAGAGGCCCTCGATGAAGTCGACGTCCGGCTTGTCCATCTGCCCGAGGAACTGGCGGGCGTACGCCGAGAGCGACTCGACGTAGCGCCGCTGCCCTTCGGCGAAGATGGTGTCGAAGGCGAGGCTCGACTTCCCCGACCCGGACAGGCCGGTGAACACGATCAGGCTGTCGCGGGGCAGGTCGAGATCCACGCCGCGGAGGTTGTGCTCGCGGGCACCGCGAACAACGAGGCGATCAGCCACGCCAGGGTCCTCTCAGGTCATTCTCAAGTCATTCTGCTGCGGTCGCCGGCCCGGTCTGTGCTCTCTGCAGCTGGCTGCACGGGCGGCCGCTTCCATGCTACGAGCCACCACCGACAGAAACTGATTCCGCGCCTCTGACCTGCGGTTCTCCGGGCTTCCGGCGGGTGGTGAGCCACCGGTGGGCCGGACGTTCGACCCCCGCGGTGACCGCCCAGCCGGCCAGCACGGCGGCGGCGAGGATCACGGGGAGCCGCAGCCAGCCGGGGAGGCCGGCGTCGAGCAGGGCACGGGCCAGGATGTAACCCAGTTCCTGGTGCACCAGATAAAGACCATACGAGATGCCCGCGAGCCAGGTGACGGCCGGGGCGATCCGCGCCAGCCCGGGGAACCGCCAGTCGGGGCCGCGGGCGGCCACGCAGACCAGCAGGAGCAGGACGGCGAACCCGATCGTGGACGGCCAGCGCAGCGCGTCCTGCGGCAGGGCGACGTGGAACGGGAACACCTGCAGGTCCTGCGCCGCGACGGCGGCGACCACGAAGAGCGCGGCGTGCCAGTTCTCGAGCCGCCCCCGCGACCACAGCCAGATCGCGACGCCGATGGCGAAGACGTGCAGCCGGTGCAGCCCCAAGCCGTAGAAGAAGGTCTCGACGACCGGGCTCGCCGTCCCCGGCGGCAAGACGAGGAACCGGAGGGTGAGCGGAACGAGGATCAGCGCCCAGAGCAGGGCGACGGTCAGCCGGTGGGTGCGCCACGACCGCGGCCACAGCAGGGCCGCGCCGGTGAAGGCCATGAGCTGGACCGGCAGCGTCCAGTACGAGCCGTCGAGGTAGTAGAAGTCGCCCGAGCGGATGCCCCACTCCTGCACCATGCCGAGGTTGGTGACCAGGTCCAGCCCGGTCGGGATGTACCACGGCGACGGGTCCGACGGCGGTCCCTGCGGCACGCCGAACAGGAACCCGGTGACGCCGGGCGGGTAGGGCAGGCCGCTGAAGGAGATGGCCGCCCACCGCGTCACGACGTAGGTCACGAGGACGGCGACCAGGTACGCGGGTACGAGGCGCGCGACGCGGTTCCACAGCCACCGGCGCGGATTGCCCTTGCGGAGGCTGGCGCAAACGAAGAAGGCGGAGATCACCAGCAGGATCGCGGCGCCGAACTGCGCTGTCACCCGGAAGGGGTACCCCGTGAGCTCGGGGTGGAGAAGGGCACCCTGGTGGGTGACGTGCCCGAGGATGACCGCGAGAACGGCGACGACCCGGAGGAGGTCCCAGCTGATCCGGCGCGGCGTCGGGGAGGTGGGCACGGTCGTCCTGAGGTCGGGGCTGGCGGGGTCCGCCGTGAGCCTACGTGGCGGGGTGGCCGCGCGCTTGTGCGGGTGGAACCGCTTGGAACGAAACGACTACCGTGTGCACGGTGAACATCGTGGACACCTACACCGGGCACGTCGACCCGGGCGGCGACGCCGCCCGGCGCACCCTGGACGCGCTCACCATCACCAAGCTGTCCGTCGGCCCGATGGACAACAACGCGTACCTGCTGGTGTGCCGGGAGACGAACGAGGCGCTGCTGATCGACGCGGCGAGCGACCCCGAGCGCATCTCCGACCTGATCGGCCACGGCCCCGACCGGCCCGCGTTGCGGACGGTCGTCACCACCCACCAGCACCAGGACCACTGGCAGGCCCTGGGCGCGGTGGCGGGAGCGAACGGAGCCAACACGGCGGCCCACCCGCTGGACGCACCGCCGTTGCCGATCCCGCCGGACTTCCTGGTCGAGCACGGCGACACGCTGACGGTGGGGCAGGTCACCCTGTCGGTGATCCACCTGCGCGGGCACACGCCGGGGTCGATCGCGCTGCTGTACCGGGATCCGGGAGGTCACCCGCACCTGTTCACCGGGGACTCGCTGTTCCCGGGCGGGGTCGGGAAGACGGCGTCGCCGGAGGACTTCACGTCGTTGCTGGACGATGTGGAGACGCGGATCTTCGGCGAGCTGCCCGATGAGACGTGGTTCTACCCGGGCCACGGGGACGACTCGACGCTGGGCGCGGAGCGGCCGAAGCTGACGGAGTGGCGCGAGCGCGGCTGGTGAGCTGCCTGCGCATCGCCGGCCCGGACCGGTGCCGGCGATCGGGTGCACGCCACCGGAGATCGGCGCCTGCCCGGTATCAGGCCGAAGGGTCGTGGATCCAGGCGACCTCGCCGGTCTCCGGCAGCCGCCCGAGGGCCTCGGTCTCGGCTGCGATGCGACGGAGGTGCTCCTCCTTCGTGCCGGACCAGGCCTTGAACCCGGGGTCCTGCTCGATGAGGTCCCCCGGCACCGCGCCACGGTCGATCAGGTCACCGATGACGGCAAGGGTCGCCGACGTCAGCTCCTCGAACGTCGCCCCCTTGCCCGCGACAGCGCCGGCCACCGCGGTGACCGGGGACAGGCCGACCCAGTCTTCTCGCGCGTAGTCGAGCAGGTAGTCCAGGTCGTCCTGGTAGGAGCCGTTCGACGTGCTCATCAGTGGCCTCCGTCATTCACGTGGAACCGCTTGACCGTGTCGAGGCCGTCTACCTTGTTGATGTCGATCGTGGGACCTCCGGACTTGCTGAACGTTCGATAGGTCACCGTGGACGGCGGGTCTCCGCTGATCTGCCAGGTCTCGATTTTACCCTTGGGGGTATCGATGACCTTGTCCGGTTCTCCGAGCTTCGAGCGAACGTTGTCGAGCAATCCGTCGAGGTCCTGCTGAGACCCCGTGGTCACGATTCACACCCGGCGCTATACGTGGCGTAATCGGACGACTCAAACAAAACGGAATCCGCCAGCCCGCAAAGGTGCTTAATCACAGCCGCGCCCTCGTTTTCGCCCCTCCACCGGGGATTCCGCGAGTTCGCAGGCCCACCATTGATCCTGACATTCCTGTCAGATTACGAGAGGCCGGCGGGCGGAAGAGGCGTCGGAGCTGTGCGACCGGCAACGTCTCGTCGCGGCGACGCGAGCCGATGACTTCCTCCGGTGGAGGATCGTCGACGCCCCCACGGCCACGGACGGAGCAGCCGGGTAACGCTTGCGCCGTCAAAGCCGGACCTGGGGCAACTCACCGGACGAACCGGGCGTCTCCCGGAAACCCAGCGCTGGGACTCCCATCGGTTCTCTCCGTCAGGAGGCCACCATGCCCAGAACCCGACGACGTGCGCTCGCCGCCGTCACCCTGCTGATCGCCGGGAGCGGGATCCTCGCCGCCGCGGGGCCCGCACAGGCCGCCGATCCCGTTATCCCGACCCTCACCAACATCCGGACCGGGCTCAACGCCGGGTTCGACCGGGTCGTGCTCGACCTCGGGAGCGGGCCCGCGCCCGCCGTCTCCTACCAGCTCGTCGACGAACTGACCGCCGACCCGAGCGGGGAAATCGTGTGGCTCACCGGGGAATACTTCATCAACGTCGCCGCTTTTCCCGCGGCCGCGCACGATACCGCCGGGAACCCGACCTACACCGGGCCGCAGAAGTTCCGGACGCGGAACCTGCAGAACGTCATGGCCGTCGCCGTCACCGGGGACTTCGAGGCGAGCCTGAACATCGGGCTCGGCGTGCGGTCGCGGACCGCGGTGAACGTCTTCACGCTCACCGCACCCAACCGCGTCGTCATCGACGTCGCCCACTGAACGGCAGGCAGAAGAGTCACCCGCGCTCGTACGGGATCTTCTCCCCCGCCTCGACCGCGAACGGCAGGTGGTTGCCCGCCGGCGGCAGCGGGCACGTCGCGAAGTCCGTGAACGCGCAGGGCAGGTTCACCGCGCGGTTGAAGTCCAGCTCGACCGACCCGTCCGCTGCCGGTGCCCCGACCGGCAGCGAGCGGTTGGCCGCGTAGGTCGTCACGCCGCTCGTGCCGTCGGTGAACAGGATGCTGAAGCCGCCGTCCTTGCCGTTGAACGCCGTCAGCGCGTGCGACGCCCCCTCGTGCGAGAAGTGGACCAGGCCAGGTGCCGTGTAGACGTGGCTCAGGCCCTCCACCACGGCACCGACCGTCGTCGGCCGCGGGGAGTCGAACGGCTCGAACCGGCCGGGCAGCACCCAGGACGGCGACGGCTCGTACGCCGGGACGCCGTGGAACTCGCGCAGCACCTCGGCCTTGGGGTCGTGGACGCGGATCAGGTACCCTGACCGGCGGGCCACCTCGATCTCGACGTCCCCGGCCAGCACCCGGGTGCCCGCGCCGCTGTTGACCAGCTCGAACCGCCGGACGCCGGTGATCGGTTCCCCGTCATGGGTCAGCGAGGCGCCGGCCGGGTCGACGTAGGCCGCGTCGGCGTCCTGCCACCAGCGGCCCGGGATACCGGGGTACTCCCGGGGAGCGTCCGTCAGCCAGTCCAGCGAGACCAGCGCCAGCCAGCCGTGCGGCTCGGCCAGGTCGGTCTCGCGCCGCGTCTTCCAGTCCTGCCACTCCTGGGTGAACGTGCTCATCGCGGGCCCCTTTTCCGTCGGCTACGACCTTGCCAACCCACTGCTCGCGCCGCTATTCCGCGTCCCAGTATCCGGACGCCCACCTCAGTCGAAGGACCACTGCAGCCCGTAGCTCAGGCCCTGGTGCAGGTCGTGGAACTCGAGGCCGACCTCGCCGACCCGGTTGACGGTCAGCACGTCGCCCGAGTCGATGCCGTCGTCGACCACCCGGCCGGGGACGCCGTTGAGGCGCCACACCCGCGACGGCGGTGCCGCCCGGTCGAACCGGACCCGGACCGAGAACTGCTCGCAGCGGCGCAACGGCGTCATGGCGTAGTACGGCCGCAGCTCCGTGCGCCGCGGCGTGAACCGGATGCCGTACTCGTGGCGCTGGCCGAGCCGCAGCGGGCTCGGCAGCCGCATGATGAACTGCGCGTGGCTGGCCGACATCTGGCGCGCTTCGACGATTTCGCCGCCGAACAGCGCGTCCGCGGTGATGTCCGGCACCGGGTCGCTGCCCGGCTCGGCCGGCACGCTGAACGGCAGGACCAGCTCGTCGAGCTCGTCGACCTCCGCGACGATCCGGCGTTCCTCCGCCAGTTCCGGCGGGTCGCGGTCGAGCCGGAGCATCGCCTTCATCGACTCGACGTACCAGCCGGCCAGCGGGTGCAGGTCGCTGCGGGGCACGGGCGCGCCGAGCAGTTCGTCGAGCCGGCGGAACGCCAGGTCGATCCGGCGGCGGGCGGTGCGCGGGTCGCGGTCGAGGACGCTGGCCAGCCACGAGATCCGCCGGTCGAGGAACTCCCCCGCGGCCTCCTCGTGCAGGCCGAGTGCCGCCAGCGCGGCCAGTTTCAGGTCGGCCGGCAGCCGCCCGCACAGCTCGGTCAGCCGCAGCACCAGCTTCTGGCGCGCGGCGGCGGGCTGGTCGGTTTCGGTGATCGCGCACGCCGCCCGCAGGCAGGGGCCGATCCGCTGGTGCAGGTCGGCCGCGTCGAGACCGCGGCCGCGGCGCAGTTCGTTCAGCTCGCGCACGAACGGGGAAGTGTGCTCTTCCGTCGTCCCACCCCCTCGTCCGCCCGCGGAAGATTTGCTCACGTTACCAGTTCCCGTTCCACGAAAGCAGGACGAATTCCGGACATCGGTATTCCGGGAAAGGCCCGGCCGGCCGACCCCCCACGAGCCGGCCGGCCGGGCGTCACCGCGGGTCAGTTCGCCCCGAAGATCAAGGCCCAGATCGAGTGACTCTCCATCAGACACACCTCCTCATCGCTGTACCCAGGCCGAGGCGGAAAGCGGCGCGGAGCCGTGGAACGTCGGCGCGGCCGGCTCCGCCGCGTTTCCGGCGGCCACCGCGAAACCCGCGACGGCGCCGACCACGAACGCGGCGAAGACCGATTTCACCAGGGTCAAAATCCTGCAGTAGACGTTCACGACACGGGCTCCCCGACCTCGTTCGAAATGGAAATCCGGCCGGTTGGCATCGCATTCTTTCCGGCCGGATTCCAGCATCGCGCGGCGGCGGCGTCCCTCAGATGTCCGCTGTCACGGGAGTTGTGTGCCGTTTGGCTCAGAGTGGGCGAAGGCGCGCAGGACGCGCAGCTCGCGGATGAGGAACCGGCGACGGCCGGTCTCGACGATCCCGCGCTCCCGCAGCACGCGCAGCGCCCGCGCGACAGTACGCCGGGCCGCGCCGATCTGCGCGGCGATGTCCTCCTGCGACAGCGCGTCGACGACGACGCCTTCCGGCACGGACCGGCCGCGCTCCTCGGCCAGCCGGACCAGGACCACCGCCACGCGCCGGCTGACGTCGAAGGCGGCGGCGTCGATCCGCGCGGACTCGGCGTGCCGCAGCCGGGCCGCGACCGTCTTGATCGTCGCGATGGCGATCGCGGGCCGGGCGAGCAGGACGTCGAGGAACTCGGCGCCGGTGAGCTGGAAGACGGTGCAGGGTTCGATCGCGCGCACCGACGCCGACCGCGGCCGCCCGGTGACCGCGGCGAGGTCGCCCAGCACCTCGCCGGGGCCGCGCAGCCCGAAGAGCACCTCACGGCCGTCCTCGACGATCGTGGAGACGCGCACCCAGCCGGAGACCAGCACGTGGACGTGGTCGGACGGGTCGCCCTCCATGAGCACGACGTCGTTCGCGCGGAACCGGCGGCGGGTGCCGCGGGCGAGCAGGTATTCGCGATCGGTCTCGGCGAGGTAGGCCAGGAGTGCCCCGTCCGCCGTGTCGTCTTGCCCGCTCATGGCTCCCCTCCGGCTCCCCACCGTAACCCGGCGTGGCGGCCTTCGGCGACCACCGCGACCGGTAGGGTCGCCGCGTGGACGTGGAGATCTACACCGACGGAGCGTGCAGCGGGAACCCCGGACCGGGCGGCTGGGGCGCGGTGCTGCGCTACGGCAGGCACGAGCGCGAGCTGTACGGCGGCGAAGCCACGCCGACGACGAACAACCGCATGGAGCTGACCGCACCGATCCGGGCCTTGGAGAGCTTGACCCGGCCGTCGCAGGTGCGCGTGTACACGGACAGCACGTACGTGCGCAACGGCATCACGCAGTGGCTCCCCCGCTGGAAGAACAACGGCTGGCAGACGGCGGCGCGCGCCCCGGTGAAGAACGCGGACCTCTGGCAACGCCTCGACGCGGCGATCGGCGGGCACGCGGTCGAGTGGCTGTGGGTCAAGGGCCACGCGGGACACCCGGAGAACGAGCGAGCGGACCGGCTCGCGGTGCGCGGTGCCCAGGAGGCTCGGGAGAGCGGGAAGCCGGTCAACGCGGATTAGTCCGGAGTGGACGGTCGTGGGAGAATTTCCCGATGCCTCCCGCTCCGTGCCCGTGCGGCCTCGCCGAGTCCTACGCCGACTGCTGCGGCCGGTTCCACGGCGGCGGCCTCACCGCTCCCACCGCCGAACTGCTGATGCGCTCGCGGTTCAGCGCCTTCGCCGTCGGCGACACCGCGTACCTGCTGCGCACCTGGCACCCGGACACGCGGCCGCGGCAGCTCCGGCTCGACCCCGGCCAGGAGTGGACGCGGCTCGAGATCCTCGGCCGCACCGGCGGGGGCCTGCTGCACGCCGAGGGCACCGTCGAGTTCCGGGCGCACTACCGCCACCGGGGCCGGGAGGGCTTCCTCGAAGAGAACAGCCGCTTCCGCCGCGAGGACGGCCACTGGGTCTACCTCGACGCGGAAGCGTAAACCGCGACTGGATGGAACGCGGCGCCGCGCCGGCCGGGGTGTCCCGCTCAGCGAGACACCCCGCGCCGGCTTTGGACGACGGTTCCCGGCCGCTCCCGCTGGCCCTGCGCGCCGCCGCGGTGTGGCGGGCCGCCCGTGTCTGACGAACGGCCTCTGTTCTCGGCGTGACCGGGCCGCTACCATCGTGCCCAATTGTTAGGAAAGTTCCCTAACGATGGTCCGCTGTCCCCCGCCGCCGTGGGTGCCTAGGAGGCGCGCTAGTGAGCTATCGGCAGAGAAGAACCCGGACTCTCCTCGCGGCGGCGGTGCTGGCCGTCGCGGTGACCGGGGCGACCGTCCCGGCCGCGACCGGACAGGAACCGGTGCGAGCGGTGGTCGCGGCCGCGGCCCCGGCCACCGCGGTCCCCGGCTTCCTGATCCAGACGTCCGCGCAGGTCAGCGACGACTCCGCGGTCTCCAAGCCCGGCTACAACACCGCCGGCTGGTACCCGGTCGGCCCGCGTTCGACCGTCTACGCGGGCCTGCTGGCCAACGGCAAATACGCCGACCCGTTCTACTCGACCAACATGAAGAACGTGCCGACCGCGGACTTCCAGGTCCCGTGGTGGTACCGCACCGACCTGACGGTCGCCGACACCTCCCAGCGCACGTACCTCGACTTCAGCGGCGTCCTGTCGAAGGCCGACGTCTGGGTCAACGGGACGCGCGTCGCCGACAAGACGCAGGTCAACGGCGCCTACACCCGCCACGACCTCGACGTCACCGCGCTGGTGAAGGCGGGCACGAACAGCATCGCGTTCAAGGTCTACCCGAACGACCCGAACAAGGACCTCTCGATGGGCTGGATCGACTGGGCGCAGACCCCGCCGGACCAGAACATGGGCATCGTGCGGGACGTCCTCGTGCGGCGCAGCGGCCCGGTGGCACTGCGCGGCGGACACGTCGTCACGAAGCTGACCGGGCTGAGCCACGCCGACCTGACCGTGAAGGCCGACGTCCGCAACGACTCGGCCGCCGCGGTGAGCACGACGGTCTCCGGCACGGTCGCCGGGCGCGCGATCAGCCAGACCGTCTCGCTGGCGGCCAAGGAGAAGAAGACCGTGACGTTCCCGGTGGTCGGGATCGACAACCCGCAGGTCTGGTGGCCGGCCGGGATGGGCGGGCAGCCGCTCTACGACCTCGACCTGACCGCGGCCGCCGGCGGGACGGCGTCGGACTCCTCGCACTCGAGCTTCGGCGTCCGCCAGGTGACGGCGAACAAGAATTCCGGCGGCGGCCGGGCGTACACGATCAACGGGCGCCCGCTGCTGATCAAGGGCGGCGGCTACTCGCCGGACCTGTTCCTGCGCTGGAACGAGCAGTACGCGGCGGACAAGCTCGCCTACGTCAAGGACCTCGGGCTCAACACAGTGCGCCTGGAAGGGCACATCGAGCCGGACGAGTTCTTCGACCTCGCCGACCGGATGGGCGTGCTGACGCTGCCCGGCTGGGAGTGCTGCGACAAGTGGGAGGGCCAGGTCAACGGCGACGAAAAGGGTGACCCGTGGACGGCCGCGGACTACCCGGTCGCGAAGGCGTCGATGACCGCGGAGGCCGAGCGGCTGCGCGACCACCCGAGCGTCATCTCGTTCCTGATCGGCAGCGACTTCGCTCCCGACGCGACGATCGAGAAGAACTACCTCGACGCGCTCAGCGCCGCGGACTGGCCCACGCCGGTGGTCCCGGCCGCGTCGGCGAAGTCGTCGCCGCAGCTCGGGTCTTCGGGCATGAAGATGAACGGCCCGTACGACTACGTCCCGCCGAACTACTGGTACGACAAGGCGCACAGCGACCTCGGCGGTGCGTGGGGCTTCAACTCCGAGACCAGTGCCGGGCCGGACATCCCGACCATGGACACGCTCAAGCGGATGATGTCGTCCGGTGAGCTGGACACGCTGTGGAAGAACCCGTCGGCCGCGCAGTACCACCGGTCCTCGTCGTCGACGTTCGCCAACCTCAAGCTGTTCGGCAACGCGCTCACCGGCCGCTACGGCAAGCCGGCGAGCCTCGACGACTTCGTCCGCAAGGCGCAGCTGGCGCAGTACGAGAACGTCCGCGCCGAGTTCGAGTCGCACTCGCGCAACTTCAGCGACGGCTCGAACCCGGCCACCGGGATCATCTACTGGATGCTCAACAGCGGCTGGACGTCGCTGCACTGGCAGCTGTTCGACGCCTACCTCGACCAGAACGGCTCGTACTTCGGGGCCAAGAAGGCGAACGAGCCGCTGCACATCCAGTACTCGTACGACACCAAGTCGGTCGTGGTCGTCAACCACAACCACGACGCGGCATCGGGCCTCACCGCGTCCGTGAAGCTGTACAACCTCGACGGGACGGAGAAGTTCACCCAGTCCAAGGCGGTTTCCGTGGGCGGTGACGGGGCGAAGACGACCGCGCTGACCATCGGTTCGGTGAGCGGGCTGTCGACGACGTACCTGGCGAAGCTGGTCCTGGCCGATTCGTCGGGCAAGGAGGTCAGCCGGAACGTGTACTGGCTGTCCACCAAGGCCGACACCCTGGACTGGGGCAACAGCGACTGGTACTACACGCCGACGACGTCGTACGCGGACCTTTCGGGGCTGAACTCGCTGGGTTCGGCCACGGTCGACGCGAACGCTTCCTCGACGGCCGCCGACGGCACCACGACGACCAAGGTGACGCTGAAGAACACCACGACCGGCAAGATCCCGGCGTTCTTCGTCGACGCGCACGTGGTCGGCGCGGCGGGCGCGCCGGTGCTGCCGGTGCGCTGGACCGACAACCAGGTCAGCCTCTGGCCGGGTGAGTCGACGACGCTGACGGCGACGTACCGGACCGCGGACCTCAAGGGCGCCAAGCCGTCCGTGCGGGTCGCGGGCTGGAACACCGGCACGAAGACGATCCCGGCGGACGGCACGGTCGACCCCGGCCCCGGTGACCCGGTGGACTACCAGGCCGAGGACGCGGCGATCACCAGCGGTGTCGCGGAGTCCAACCACACCGGCTTCACGGGCACCGGGTTCGTCAACTACGACAACGCGGTCGGCAGCGCGGTGGAGTTCTCCGTGCCGGCGGCCACGGCGGGTCCGGCGAACGTCGTCCTGCGGTTCGCCAACGGCACGACGACGAACCGGCCGATGGACATCACGGTGAACGGGACGAAGGTGGCGTCCGCGCTTGCGTTCGGCGGCACGGGGAACTGGGACACCTGGCAGACGGTCACGATCCCGGTGACCCTGACCGCCGGGACGAACAAGATCAAGGCGACCGCGACGACCGCCAACGGCGGCCCGAACGTCGACAAGATCACCGTCTAGTGTCGCGCGTCCGAAGTTCAGTGACAGCGGCCCGGTCCCCGAGCGCCCCAATGTGGCCTTGGTTGCGTTGAACGCACCCAAGGCGGCCTTC
>NZ_JBFAZA010000062.1:0-37088 GCF_040681595.1 Amycolatopsis sp. NPDC051716
TCTACCGGAGACCTCGTCTATTTGATCCAGGACACGCCGCACCGACCATGTCGGCCAGAAGCTCCGCTGGTCAGCACATCGAAACAGGCTCTAGCCGCCGAGCAGCAGCCCACCGCCGGCCGCCACCACCCGGCCCGGGCTGCGGTCGGCGAGCCGGCCGGCCGCGGGTGACCCCGGCGAAGCACCCGGTACCGAACGCGGCGAGCACCACCGGCACCGGCGCGACGCCGGCGGCCAGCGGGCCAGGTACGTGAAGACCCCGAACGTGGCGGCGTTGACGAGCGCGGCGAGCACCAGCACGCCGGCCAGCGGACGCAGGTCGGCCAGCTCCGCACGCAGGCTCGCCGGCCGCGCGCCCGCCGGGAACCCGGAGGCCGGCGAAGAGCGAGTTACCGGGCTGCCGGGAAGACCGGCACCCCGGCCCTGGACGCTTCGGAGCTCGACACGGGATAAAGGTCAGCCGACACCCGGCGTGGTGTCTCCGGAGTTCTCGCCGTCCTCGAGCACCCCGACCTGAGCCGGGTCTTCCGGAGGGGGCATGTGCCGGATGCTGTCACTGCCCTTGTGGTCGTGGGCGCGGTTGTACCGGGAATCCAGCACGCGCACCAATTTCTGCTTCGCCCCGGCGAAGGCATCGTCCACTGTGGTCGCGTGGTGGGTGACCGCCACCGGCTGCTTGCCACTCGGCCGCGCCTCGATCACGCACTTCTTGTCTTCCGGCTTGCTGCCACCGTCTTCGCTGAAGTGCACTTCGACCCCGGTCAACCACCCGCCGAACCGGAACAGGCCCTCCTCCAGGTCGGTGGTCACGTAGGTGGCCAGCCGTTCGCCACCGTGGACGTTGTGGTCGGTGTTGACCTGGATCTGCACGAGCACCCTCCAAAGCGGGACAGCGTTGAGTTCGGTCAGTACCACGGAGGCGGCGAAGTCAAACAGGCCCGAGCTCCTCCGGACGCAGGCTGCGCAGCATCAGGTCCGCGAAGTGCTTCCCCACCTGTTCCCCCGACAGCTCGCCGTCGGCGTGGTACCACATGCCCAGCCGGTGGATGGCGCCGAAGTGGTAGTTGATCACCAGGTCGGCCGGGACGTCGGCGCGGAACACCCCGGTCCGCTGGCCTTCGGCGACCAGGTCGCGCACCCGCTCGTGGTAGGTGCGCCGCTCGGCTCGCACCTGGACCTGCTTGGACTTCTCCAGCAGCGGGAACGACTGGAAGAACACCGTCGCCGCGTCCAGGTCGGCGATGCTCGTGACCACGACGTCGGCGACGATCGCGTGCAGCCGCTCCGGCAGCGGCAGGTCGGACTCGGCGATCGTCACCATCCGCCGCGTCTGCATCCGCAGCATCGCCGCGTAGATCTCGAAGAGCAGGTCGTCCTTGGACTCGAAGTAGTGGTACAGCCCGCCCTTGGTGACGCCGGCTTCCTCGACGATCTCGCGGACCGTCGTCGCCTCGAAGCCCTTCTCGGCGAACAGCCGCACCGCCGCCCGCACGACCTTCTCCCTGACACTCATGTCGCCACCCTATGTGAGCGGGCGGGCCGGCCCGTGGCGCCCACGGGCCGGCCCGTCGTCACTTGCTCACCAGGTTGACCTGCTCCGGAGTGGCCCGCTCACCGGAGTACGGCGTGATCGCGCCGGTGCCGCGGTCGGTGACGGCCGGTGGCTGGATCACCGTCGTCGACGTGTCCGGGTTGATCTTGAAGACGTACGCGCCCGTGTAGCCGGCGTGCGACTCCTTCGAGAAGCCGAACGGCGTCAGGCCCGGCCCCTTCAGCGCGCCGGAGCTCATCGCGTCGACGACCTTCTGCCGCGTCGGGTCCGGGCCGGCCGCCTTGAGCGCCTGCCCGAACGTGTAGGCCTGCACCATGCCGAACAGCACGGTGTTGGTGAACGGCTCCTTCGCGATGTACTTGTCGTGGATGCCCTTGAAGTAGGCGACCCACGGGTCCGCCGTCTGGGCGACGTCCGGCAGGTACCCGGTGCCGATCAGGCCGGCCAGCAGCTGCCCGCTGGAGACGCTGGCGCCGCCGCGCTTGGCGAAGTCCTGCAGCAGCCCGGACAGCGTCGCCGGGTCCGCGCCGATGCTGCTGACCACGAACTGCGGGTGGTAGCCGATCTTCGCCGCGGCCAGGATGGCCAGCGCGGTGAACGCCGGGATGCACGCGCAGACGACGACCTCGGCGCCGCCCGCCTTGAGCGCGGACAGCTGCGGCGTGACGTCGGTGTTGGCGCTGTCGTAGCCCTGCCGCACGGCGACCTGGTCCTTGACGAACTGGTCCAGCCCGGCCTGCGTGTCGCGGCCGACGTCGTCGTTCTGCGTGAAGTAGCCGACCTTCTTGCCGGCGAAGGTGTCCTTGACGTACTTGCCCTGGATCTTGCCTTCCCGGGTGTAGTCCACCTGGTACCCGAAGGTCATCGGCGCCTTCTGCGGGTTG
Organism: Amycolatopsis sp. NPDC051716; assembly: GCF_040681595.1. Taxonomy (NCBI): domain Bacteria; kingdom Bacillati; phylum Actinomycetota; class Actinomycetes; order Pseudonocardiales; family Pseudonocardiaceae; genus Amycolatopsis; species Amycolatopsis sp. NPDC051716. The sequence goes on from NZ_JBFAZA010000062.1 coordinate 2,437, forward strand.
TCCCAGGCGAGCGCGCCCGAGGACACCAGCAGGTCCGGCACGCCTTCGGTGTTCAGGTAGTCGACGACCTTGGAGTGCGTCGGCGTCCCCAGCCCGCCGACGATCGCGAACACCTTGTCCTGCAGGACGAGCTTCTTGACGACCTCGACGGTCTTCGTCGGGTTGTAGCCGTCGTCCTCGACCTTGTAGTCGATCTTGCGGCCGTTGATCCCGCCGCCGTCGTTGATCGCCTGGTACACCGCGCGGGCGCCGACGGAGATCTTGCTGTACCCGGGTGCGGCCGGGCCGGTGAGCGGCTGGTGGGTGCCGATGACGACGGTGTCCTTGGTGACGCCGACGGCCGAATCGGCGGCCTGCTGACCGCCGCCGTCGCTCTCCCCCGCGCCGCCGCACGCGGTCAGCGCCAGGGCGAGGGCGGCGAAACCCGCGCCGAGCTTAGTGCTTCTCATGGTTCTCCTTCTGCTTCGCGGATCGACGGAGGAGGACGCCAAGCCGGTGGAAGCCGCCTTGGATGCCGCGCGGGAAGGCGAGCACGACGACGATGAGGATCACGCCGTACACCGCGAGCGGGAGGTTGTTGGCCACGTCGGTGTTCAGGTGCAGGATGTCGGCGAGGTCCTCGGACCAGGCCTGGAAGTACACGAGCGCGACCGCGCCCCACAGCGCGCCCCACAGGGACCCGAGCCCGCCCAGCACCACCGCGGCCAGCAGGCTGAGCGACAGCGCGGGCGTGAACGAGCCGGGCGCGGCGGTGCCGAGCAGGAACGCCTGCAGGCCACCGGCGAGGCCGCCGCACACCGCGCTGACCAGGAAGGCGAGGATCTTCGTTCGCCCGATGGGGATCCCGCTCAGCGCGGCGGCGACCTCGTCGTCGCGGACCGCGCGGAAGTCCCGCCCGAGCCGGCCGCGGACGATGTTGACCACCAGCACCAGCGCGAGCAGCACGCTGAGCCAGACGATCCAGGTCTGCCAGCGCAGTTCCGGGACGCCGACGCCGGCCGGTCTGCTGTGGACGGTGAAGCTCAGCCCGTTGCTGCCGCCCAGGAAGTCGGGGAACTTCCGGGTGAGCGCGGGCAGGCCGACGGCCAGCGCCAGCGTCGCACCGGCGAGGTACGGGCCGCGCAGCCGGGCCGCCGCCGCGCCGGCCAGCAGCCCGGCCAGGCCGCCGGCGGCCGAGGCGAGCAGCAGGTCGGCCCACAGCGGGAACGCCGGCACCCGGCGGACCAGCAGCGCCACCGTGTAGGCGCCGATGAACATGAACGCGCCGTGCCCCAGCGAAACCTGGCCGGTGAGACCGGTCAGCAGGGTCAGCCCGGCCACCGCGATCAGGTAGTAGCCGATCGTCGCGATGCGCAGGTTGGTGAACTCGTCGGTGACGAGGGTCAGCAGCACGACCACGGCGAGCGCACCCAGCGCGGCCAGCGCGTGGACGAGCAGCGGCGGCAGCTTGCGGCGCCGCTTCGGCGTTTCCACGCGGGTTTCGGGGAGTTCCGTGCGCACGCTCATACCCGCCTCACCTTGGCCCGGCCGAACAACCCGCTGGGCCGCAGCGTCAGCACGATCACCAGGATGGCCAGCGCGGCGATCGTCACCATCTCCGGTCCGAAGTAGCCGGACACATAGGACAGTCCGACGCCGAGGACGAACCCGCCGGCGATGGTGCCCAGCGGGTTGTCGAGGCCGCCGAGCACCGCCGCGGTGAGCGCGTAGACGAAGACGCCGTCCAGCACGTTCGGGAAGAGGAACGGCGGCGTCGCGAGCAGCCCGGCCAGCGAGCCGACGGCCGCGGCCAGTCCCCAGCCGGCGGTGAGCATCAGCCCGACCCGCACGCCGAGGGTCCGCGCCACTTCGGGGGCGAACGCGGCCGCGCGCATCCGCAGCCCCAGCGGCGTGTACTTGAACACCACCAGGACCAGCGCGGCGATGGCGACGACGACGAGCACGACGAACAGGTCGTTGGCGGAGAACCGGCCGCGGAAGTCGAAGGCGTACGGGAACGCCAGCGGCTCGTTGGACCAGATCATGCCCGCGACCGCCTGCAGCACCAGCAGGAGGCCGAGCGTGACGATGATCGAGCTGAGCTCGGAGCGGTGCCGCAGCGGCCGGATGAGCAGCCGCTCGGTGGCGACGCCCAGCACGGTCCCGGCGACGATCGCGACGGCGAACCCGAGCCAGTAGCTGCCCGTCGCCTTCGTCACCGAGTACGCGAGGTAGGTCGAGATCAGGGCGAGGGCGGGTTGCGCGAAGTTCACCACCCGGGTGGCCCGGTAGATGATGACCAGGGCGAGCCCGAGCGCCGCGTACACCGCGCCGGCCGAGATCCCGCCGAGGGTCAGATCGAAGAAGTCCTGCATACCGGACCGCTCACCTCCATGTAGCCGGTCGTGGAGAAACCTCGGAAACGTCGGCGGGCCTCAGAACCCGAGGTAGGCGTGGCGGAGGCCGTCGTCGGCCAGCAGTTCCGCCGCGGTGTCGACGGCCACGACCCGGCCGAGCGCGAGGACGTACCCGCGGTCGGCGATGGACAGCGCGCTGTGCGCGTTCTGCTCGACGAGCACGACGGTGAGCCCGGTGGTGGCCCGCAGGTCGCGCAGGATGCCCATGATCCGGGCGGTGATGAGCGGCGCGAGGCCGAGCGACGGTTCGTCGAGCAGCAGCAGCGCGGGCCGGCTCATCAGGGCGCGGCCGATGGCCAGCATCTGCCGTTCGCCGCCGGAGAGCGTCGAGGCGGGTTTCGCCGAACGTTCTTCCAGCGCCGGGAAAAGCTCGTACACCTCCCGGCGCGCGGCCGCGCGGTCGGCGCGGTCACGTCGCCACAGCGCGCCCAGCCGGAGGTTCTCGTCGACGGTCAGCTCGGTGATGACGCCACCGCCTTCGGGCACGTGCGCGACGCCGCCGCGCGCGATCCGGTCCGGCGCCAGCCCGGTCAGTTCCCTGCCGTCCCAGGTGATCCGGCCACCGCGGGCGGGGTGCAGGCCGCTGATCGTGCGCAGCAGCGTGGTCTTCCCGGCGCCGTTCGCCCCGAGCACGGCGGTGATCCCGCCGCGCTCGACGGCGATGCCGACGCCGTCGAGCGCGCGGACGGCGCCGTAGGCCACGGACAGCTCTTCGATCTCAAGCACCGGACGCCTCCTCGGCGGGGTCGCCGAGGTAGGCCTCGGCCACCCGGGGGTCGGCCTGGATCTGCGCCGGGCTGCCCGCCGCGATCACCTCGCCGAAGTTCAGCACCACCACGCGGTCGCAGACTCCCATGACCAGGTCCATGTGGTGTTCGACGAGCACGACCGCCATCTGCCGCCGCAGGGAGACGATCAACGTCGAGAGCTCGGCGAGTTCGCCGGACGACAGCCCGCTCGCGGGTTCGTCGAGCAGCAGCAGGTCGGGTTCGGCCACCAGGGCCCGCGCGAGCGCCACGCGTTTTCGCACGCCGTAGGGCAGCACGCCGGGCAGCCGGCCGGCCAGGTCGGCGATCCCGAGTTCGCCGAGGGTTTCGCGGGCCCGCCCGGCCAGCTGGGCTTCGTCGCGCGCCGAACGGCCCGCACCGGCGAGGGCCGGGAGCAAGCCGGTCCGGGCGTGCCGGCCCGCGCCGGCCATCACGTTCTCGAGGACGGTCAGGCCGGGGAACAGGCCGAGGCCCTGCAGCGTCCGGACGATCCCGAGCCGGGCGAGGTGTTCGGGGCGGTGCCGGACCAGCGGGCGCCCCCGCCACAGCACGCGGCCCGCCTGGGGCCGGACGAACCCGCAGACGACGTTGAACAGCGTCGTCTTGCCCGCGCCGTTGGGGCCGATGACTCCGACGACGGTGCCGGCGTCGACGCTCAGGTGAACGTCGCGCAGGGCGGTGAGACCGCCGAAGCGCACGGTGAGGCCGTCGACCACGAGCAGGTCTTCGCCGGGCAGTGCCTCACCGGGCAGTGCCTCACCGGGAAGTGTCATCGATGACTCTCCTATCCCACCATGTGGACAACGTCGTACCGCGCGGTCGGTATGAAGAGGGTGGGCTGCGGCGGCGATCGTGTCAAGGTGCGAATCGCCGAAACCGGACCGCGGGCGGGCGGTCCGAAAATTTCGGCGTCTCCGCCGTCCGAGGGAAGTTCTCACGGCCCGGCGGTGGCACGAGGCGGTGGCACGAAAGAAGGGGCGGGTGCGCTTTCGCGCACCCGCCCCTCCGGTGATCGGTCGCCGGCTCAGCCGGTGCCGCTCTGCGGGGCGATCATCGAGGAGGCGTCGAGCTTCGTCTGGACCACGCCCAGCTGCTGCAGCAGGTCCGGCACCCGCTGGATGCGGCGGGCGTCCAGCGAAGACCCGAAGGCGGGCATCACCATCAGGCTGGCGACGTCCTGGTCCACCTTGGCGTTGCGGACGACGAGCGGTTCGATCCGGGCCCGGTCGACCGCGGCGCGGGTGGCGTTGAGCATCGCGCGCTGGAACGCCCGCAGCGTCTTCGGGTGGTCCTGGACCCACTTGGCGGTGGCGCCGTAGCCGGTGAGGGGGAAGTTCTGGGTACTGCCGCTGGCGGCGTCGATGACCGGGTACGCGCCGGCGGTCCGCGCGGCCTGGGTCAGGAACGGTTCCGGCTGGTAGGCCGCGTCGATCCGGCCCTGCGCGAGGGCGCCGCTCATCTCCGGCAGCGGCATCGGGACCCACTGCACCTTGCCGGGGTCGACACCGTGGTCGCGCATCACCGAGCGGGTCAGCACGTCCGAAGCGGCATTCTTCGAGCTGATGGCGATCCGCTTGCCCTCGAGGTCGCGCACCGTCTTCACCGGCGAGTTCGGCACGGTGACGACCTCGTTGCTGCGCGGGCTCGCCGAGGTGCCGTCGGTCACCAGCTTCACGTCCGCGTTGCCACTGCTCTTGGCCAGGAAGAACAGGGTGTAGGTGGACAGTGCGATGTCGTCCTGGCCGCTCGTCATCCGGCTCAGCGTCTCCTGGCCGCTGGTGCCGACGTCGGTCTGCACGTCGAGGCCCTCGGCCTTGAAGTACCCGCCCTCCTGGGCGAGCCACAGCGGCGCGAGGTCGACGGTGGTGAGGATCGCCACCCGGATCGACGGCTTTTCGACGGCACCGGCGGTGGAGGAGCCCTTCAGCTGGCTGCACCCGGTCAGCAGGACGACGACCAGGGCGAGCACGGCGAGCCGGCGTGTCGAGGCGCGATGAAGCATGCCACTCCTCGGAGAAGATTATGGGGATCACGGAATACGGCTCGGTCGGCCGTGATCAGCCGGACTGTAGATGACGATTTCCCGGGTCGCAAATGTGTTGCCGAGAAATACGTCACGCCATGTTCACGCGAAAGAGTGACAAGGGCGGAACGCGTAACCCACTGACAGGACCACCTTCGCAGAAGGAAAGAAACCGACGTCGAGCCGACTGGTTTCGTGATCTTGCCACCCCAGGTGACAGCCGCCGCGGCCGGGTTCGAGCCGCCGGACCGCGACGCCGAAGTGGACGCGATCCCCGGAAGTGGACGCCACCGAATCGCGGAGCATCTCGTGCGTCATCGATCACGCGATCGCGAAATCGATTTTCTGACAATTTCTATTCACCGCGGACGAGCCATTCCGGATTCACGCCACATGTCGGGCACCGGACCATTTAAGCGCCGACGGACCGAACGGAAACCCGCATTCACCGCGGCAGCCACCATAGGGCCGAACGGCCGTACCCACTGCGGGCTGATCGGCTCATCCACGGAAACCACTTGCGGGACAACGAATGGCGGGTCGCCGCAGGCGGCGTTCCCTTCGCTTCCGAGTCCGGGCGGAACGCATTCCCCGCCTTGGCCGGACCGCCGTCGCGTGAATTCGTCGAAATCGAAGACCGGCGCGGAGAATCAGCTCTTCGCGGTCTCGGCGGGGGTCGCGAACCGGCGCAGGCCGGGCGTCGCGGCGCCGACCAGCGCCACCGCCGCTACGCACAGCACCCCGCCGCTGACCAGCGCGAACGTTCCGGACGTCGCTCCCGCGACGAGACCGCCGCGCACGTTGCCGAGGTCCGGGCCGGCCTGGCCGACGATCTGCTCGGCCGCCGCCACCCGGCCGAGCAGGGCGTCCGGGGTCGCCAGCTGGACCAGCGCGCCCCGCGAAACCACCGACACCGTGTCGGCCGCCCCCGCCAGGACCAGGCAAGCCAGGCCGAGCCACGGGTCCGGCGCCAGGCCGAAGCCGGTCAGCGCGGCGCCCCAGACGGCCGAACCCGCGAGCATCACCCGGCCCGGCCGCGACCGCCGCGTGAACGTCCCGGAGAACACCGACGCCACGACTCCGCCGACCGCCACGGCCGAGAGGAACAGGCCCAGCGTGCGCGGGTCACCGGCGAAGCGTTCGGCGTTGACCAACGGGAACAGGCTGATCGGCATGGACAGCACGGTGGCGGCGAGGTCGGTGAGCAGCGCACCCCGCACGACCGGCGTCCGCACGAGGAAGGCCAGCCCGTCGAGCACGCCGTGCAGCCCGGGCCGCGAAGGCTCGCCGCCGGGCCGCATCGCCGGGAGGCCGAAGACGCCGTAGAAGCCCATGCCGAACGTGAGCGCGTCGACGAGGTAGCAGCCGCCGACGCCGAACCACCCGAGGACGAGCCCGGCGAGCGCCGGGCCGAGCAGCATCGCGCCCTGGAAGGCGATCCGGTTCAGCGCGAGCCCCGCGGACAGCTGCTCCGGCGGCAGCAGCCGCGGGATGAAGGTGCGCGCGGCCGGCCCGCCGCCCGCGACGAAACACGACTGGACGGCCACCAGCCCCAGCACCGCGATCACCGGCACGTCGCCGAGAAAGCCCTGCACCGCCAGGAAAACCGAGCAGACGGCCTGTCCGGTCGTCGCGACCAGGGCGAACTTCCGCCGGTCGACCCGATCCACGAGCGAGCCGGCGAACAACCCGAACACGATGACGGGCAGCGCTTGCGCGAGCCCGACGGCACCGGTCCACACGGTGCTCCGGGTCTGCTCCCAGACCTGGAACATCACCGCGACGAGCGTCATCTGGGAGCCGAAGCCGGAGAAAACGCGCCCCACCCAGAGCCGCCGGAACGGCGCCGAGGCGCGCAGCGGGGCGAGGTCGACGAAGGCGCGGGTCAGGGGCATGGCCGGATCACGGACAAACCATAACAGCGCTTACATATTTTTCGTACTGATCAACGCGACCGCTTCGGTGCGAGAACTCAGTGCGGGAACATGGTGTCCCGCACGATGGTCCCGTCCGCGCCGAGTTGGAGCACCTCCAGGCCGCCGCCCGTCACGGCACCGTCGTCGAGCCGCACCGACTCCCACTCGAACTTGACCACGTCGCCGGCCCGGACCGCCACGCCCCGGGCGCGAAAGGTGTACTCGCCGGTGGCGACGAACCGGGCGTGACTGCGGTTCACCCGCGTCTCGATCGCCGCGTGGCCGTGTGCTTCCAGGGTCAGGGCGTCGAAGCCGAGTTCCGCGGCCGCCCGCACCATCTCCTCCGGCGGCCGGAGGAAGTGCGCGCCGTCCGGCGCCCACAGTGCCCGGACGGCCGCTCGGCGGCGGTGCTCGTCGGGTTCGGTCCACAGCGCGATGTAGCGCTCGGCCAGGGTCTGCGCGTCGAATCCGGACACCGGGTCCGTCGTCATGGTTTCCACCCGGTCATCCTGGGCGGGCCGGCGCCACCGGCCAATTCCCGGCGGGGAATCGAAGGCCGGGCTACGCCCCGGTCAGCTTCGGCGCCGGCCCTTGCCCCTGCCCCGCCATGGCGGAGATCAGGTGGGCGGACCGCAGGACAGCGTCGCGCAGCAGGGCGGCGCTGTCCTGCGCCCGCGCCGGCGTCAGCACGAACCCGGCGTTCGTGTGCTCCCCCCAGCCGGTCATCACGTGCGGCTCGCCGAAGCCGCGGATCGGGCACGGCAGCGGCGGCGCCACCGGCAGGTGCGCGTCGCTGGCCAGCAGGCTGACGTCGGCGCGTCCCGCCTGCTCCGGCACCGCCCGCGCGGCCCGTGACGGCGGCGCCTGGTGCGCCACGACGAGTGCCCGCGAGACCCCCAGTCCCGCGGCCACCCGGCGCTGGGCCAGCCGGTAGGCGACCAGGGCCCCGAGTCCCGCACCGAACAGCACGTGCGGGCTTTCGAGCGCCCCCGCCAGTTCCCCGGCCAGGGCCTCGACCAGCAGCCACATGTCCCGGTAGGGGTGCTCGTCCCGGCGTTCGCCCCGGCCCGGCAGCTCCACGACCTGCACCGCGATCCGAGGATCGCGCCAGGCCCGGTAGCGGCCGGCGGCTTCCCCGGCGTCCGGGAAGCAGACGAACAACAGACGCTGCACGTCGTCTCGGTCCACCCGTGGCCTCCTAGTCGCCTGCCCGCCGTTGCCGTTCCGACCGAAAGCAGGCGGAAACGGACGAGAGCCGAACCGCTTACCGGCACCTCGTTCCGCCGTGACTGCCGGCCTGATCGGCAACCGCTGGCACAGTAGGGTCGACCCTGGCACTTCCCTTTCGCTTCGGTCCGTCTTCCGGGGGGCATCTCGTGCGCTACCGCCTGCTCGGACCGGTCACGGTCCTCGGCGACACGGGCCCGCTCCGCCCCGGCGGCCAGAAACAGACGTCCGTGCTGGCCGCGCTGCTACTGAATCCCAACCGGGTGGTCACCGAGGACCGCCTCATCGACCTGACCTGGGGCGAGAACGCGCCGCCGAGTGTCCGCGGGCGGCTCCAGGTGCACATCTCGGAACTGCGGAAGCTGCTCGGCCGGGACGTCATCGTGCGGCGCGCGCCCGGTTACCTCATCGAAGTCGCCCCCGGCGACCGCGACCTCGACGTCTTCGACGAAGAGGTCGCCAAGGCCAGGGCGACCTCCGGGGCGGACGCCGTCACGCACCTGCGGGCCGCGCTGGCGCTGTGGGAGGGCACCCCGCTGGGCGGGGTCAGCGAGGCGCTGGCGGGGTACGAAGGCCCGGCGCTGGCCGAACGCCGGCTCGTCGTGCTGGAGGAGCTGTACGAACAGGAACTCGCCGCCGGCCGGCACGGTGAGGTGGTCGGGGAACTGCGGCGGCTCGTCGACGAACACCCGTTCCGCGAGCGCCTGCGGGCCGCGCTGATGCTCGCGCTGCACCGCTGCGGCCGCACCCCGGAAGCCCTGGAGACGTACGCGCGGGCGCACGAACTGCTGGTCGACGAACTGGGCATCGAGCCCGGCCAGGCCCTGCAGGACCTGCGGATGCGGATCCTGCGCGGTGAGGGCGAGCCCGCCCCGCCGGCCGCCCCGGTCGCCCCGCGGCCGGCCGAGCTGCCGCTGGACGTCCGCGGGTTCGCCGGCCGGGCCGCGGAGCTGGCCGCGCTCGACGAACCCGGGGAAGTCTGGGTGATCACCGGCACCGCCGGCGTCGGCAAGACCGCACTGGCCGTGCACTGGGCCCACACCGCCCGGACGCGCTACCCGGACGGCCAGCTGTACGTGAACCTGCGCGGTTTCGACGCCGACGACGAGCCACTCACCCCCGCGGCCGCGCTCGCGCAGCTGCTGCGGACCCTCGGCGTCGACCTGCGGGACGTGCCGCCGGGTGTCGACGACCAGAGCAAGCTCTACCGGTCGCTGCTGGCCGACCGGCAGGCCCTGGTGGTGCTCGACAACGCCCGCGACACCGCCCAGGTGCTGCCGCTGCTGCCGTCGTCGGGGCGGGTGCTGGTGACCAGCCGCCACCGGCTCGACGAGCTGGTCGCCCGCGTCGGCGCGCGGTCGCTGGGCCTGGCGCAGCTGCGCGAGGCCGACTCCCGGGCGCTGCTGACCGCCGTGCTCGGTGAGCGGACCGCCGCCGAGCCGGAAGCGGCCGCCGAGCTGGCCCGCCTGTGCGGCCACCACCCGCTGGCCCTGCGGATCGCCGCGGCGAACACCGGCGTCGCCAGCATCGGCGAGCTGGTCGACGAGCTGCGCGGCGATCCGCTGGCCCACCTCGGCTTCGACGGCGAAAGCGCGGTCGCCAAGGCCTTTTCGGTGTCCTACCAGGCGCTGCCGCCCGCGCTGCGGCAGGCGTTCCGGCTGCTCGCGCTGGTGCCGGGGACCGACTTCACGGCGATCGCCGCGGCGGCGCTGCTGGAGGTGCCGGTCGAGGAGGCGACCCGGCGGCTGCGCGGGCTGAGCGCGGCGAACCTCGTGGAAGCGCACGCGCCCCGCCGCTACCGGTTCCACGACCTCGCCCGCCGCTACGCCGAGCAGTGCGTCCGCGCCGAGGAAGACGAGCCCGCCCGCGACCGGGCGTGGGAGCGGCTGTTCACCGGCTACTGCGCGGCCGCGGACGCCGCCGTCGCCCTGCTCGGCGCCCGGATCGTGGCACTCCCCCGCGAAGACGCGCCCTCGGCACCGAGCCCGGTGGTCTTCGCCGGCGCCGCGGAAGCCGTGGCCTGGCTGGACGTCGAGGTGCCGAACCTCGCGGCGGCGCTGCGGCAGGCGGCGACGCGCGGGCCGTACCCGGGCGCCTGGTACCTCGCCGACGCGTTGCGGCGGTTCTTCCACGACCACGGCCGCCGGGCGGAGTGGCTGGAGCTGGCCCCGATCGTGCTGCGCGCGGCCCAGGACCACGGCGCTCAGCCCGCCGAAGCGCTGGTCCAGCTGTCCATCGGCGGGGCGTACTTCCGCGAAGGCCAGCACGAAGCGGGCATCCGGCACTCGGAGAAGGCGGTGCTGGCCAGCCGCGCGTGCGGCTGGCGGCAGTGCGAAGCGACGGCGGTGGCGAACCTCGGGGCGATGCTGGAGTGGACGGGACGGCTGTCGGAAGCCGTCGAGCACAGCCGGCGCGCGATCCAGCTGTTCCGCGAGCTGGCCAACCGGTCGGGTGAGGCGCTCGCGCTGAACTCGCTGAGCTGCCACTACCGGCAGCTGGGGCGCCTGGAGCAGGCGGAGGACTGCCTGGTCGAGGCGATCGCGCTGGCCCGCAAGGAGGACCTGGCGTTCTGGGAGGCGGCCAACCTCGCCGACCTCGGCTGGGTCCTCATGGCCACCGGACGGCTGGCTTCCGCCGGCGAAACCCTCGACCAGGCCCTGCAGGCGTTCCGTGACCTGGGCTCGAGCTTCGGCGAGGCAACGGCCCTGAACGTCCTGAGCGCCCTCCAGATGGCCCGCGGCGACCACGCGGCGGCCGCGGCAACGGCGGAGGCGGCCTTGGCGTGCGTCCGCCGCGACGGCGACCGCCAGGTCGAGGCGGCGGCACTGATCGCACTGGGCCGCGCGGAGGAGAGCCGCGGCGACCTCACCGCGGCGGAGCGCGTCTTGCGCGAGGCCCGATCCCTGACGGCGGAGTCAGGCCTCCGAGGCCAGCTGGCCGAGGCGGCGGCCACATTGGCCAGGGTCCTGGCGGCCGACGGACGCGCGGGCGAGGCGGGCGAACACGCCCGAACGGCCCTGGACGCGGCCCGCGCGGGCGGGTTCCGGGTGGTGGAGGCGGAGGCATTGCTGGGACTGGCGGCGGTCCAGGCGGCAGCGGGCCGCTCGACATTGGCGGCCGGGACGGCCCGGGAGTCCCGAGCGCTTTACCGCGCGGTGGGGCACGTGACGGGAGAGACCTCGGCGGCGGAGTTCCTCGACCGGCTCGGGGACCGGGCCACCGGCTGAGCCGGGTGAGTCACGCGGATTGCCACATCTACCTCGCTGACCAGGCCACCCGCGCCACCGAATTCTGCGCGGCCGAAGCGTCAGCTCGATCAGGCGGCGGGCCAAGCCGCGCAACCTCCCACCCGGCGAAATCGCCACCTGCGCCACCGACCACCTGGCCAAAAGCCCCGCCCTAGACTCCCGCACCCACCTCGACGACCGGACCACCGCCGAGCTACCCCCGCCGCCAAAGGTCCGCGCGATCGAAGCGGCCGTGAGGCCGAGGCGGCGGGCCGACCCGCGCGACTCCCACCGGCGAAATTGCCACCTGCGCCACCGGGCACCTGGCCAAAAGCCCCGCCGCAAACTCCCCCACCCACCTCGACGACCAGAGCACCGCCGAGCCACCCCCGCCGCCAAAGGTCCGCGCGATCGAAGCGGCCGCTGGGCCAGGGCGGCGGGCCGACCCGCGCAACGCCCACCGGCGAAATCGCACCCTGCGCCACCGGCCACCTGGCCAAAAGCCCCGCCCCAGACTCCCCCACCCACCTCGACGACCAGACCACCGCCGAGCCACCCCCACCGCCAAAGGTCCGCGCGATCGAAGCGGCCGCTGGGCCGGGGCGGCGGGCCGACCCGCACGACTCCCACCGGCGAAATCGCACCCTGCGCCACCGACCACCTGACCGGAAGCCCCGCCGCAAACTCCCCCACCCACCTCGACGACCAGACCACCGCCGAGCCACCCCCACCGCCAAAGGTCCGCGCGATCGAAGCGGCCGCTGGGCCAGGGCGGCGGGCCGACCCGCGCAACGCCCACCGGCGAAATCGCAACCCGGGCCCCGGGCCCCGGGCCGGAAAGCCCCGCCGCGGACTCCCCCACCCACCTCGGCGACCGAGCCACCGCCGTGCGCCCCCGCCGCGAGGCCGACTCCCGCGGATCACCCCACCCACCTCGGCGACCAGCCCACCACCTCAGCCGCGCCGGGTGTTACCTCGCCGGGCGTTGCGCGACATACTGAAGGCATGCCCCGTCCGAAACACGTCGCCGCGAGCGATCTGCGCCTTCCGGACGCGCTGCAGCCGGGGCGGCCCAAGGGCGATCAGCTGCGCGAGATCCTGGAAAGCGTCGCCACGGAGGCCGGGCCGGGGCGGCTGATGCCGTCCGAACGGTTCCTCGCCGAGCACTTCCAGGTCGCCCGCGGCACCGTGCGGCAGGAAGTCAACCGGCTCGTCGCGGACGGCGTCCTGTACCGCCAGCACGGCACCGCGACCTTCACCGCCGAACGGCAGGCCGCGCACATCGACATGCTGACCTCGTTCACCGAGGACATGCAGGCCCGCGGGGTCGTGCCGAAGACGAAGGTGCTGCACGCCGAGGTCGAAAGCGCGGGCCCGCGCATCGCCGGCCGGCTGAACGTGCCGCCGGGCGCGCGGGTGTTCCGGCTGGAGCGCCTCCGCTACGTCGAGGACGAGCCGTTCGCGGTCGAGCGCACCAACCTGTCCGTCGACCGCTTCCCGGACATCGAGCTGTTCGACTGGGAGACCCAGTCCCTGCACCGCACGATCGAGGAACGCTGGGGCGTGCGCCCGGAGTGGAACGACACGGCGATCTCCGCGGTCCTGCCCAACAGCCACGACGCCGCCCTGCTCGGCATCGAGGCCACCCAGCCGTGCCTGATCATCGAAGGCACGCTGCACGACCAGAGCGGCGGCGTCATCGAAGCGGGCCGGTCGCTGTACCGGGCCGACCGCTACACGGTCTTCACCCAGGCCCGGCGCAGCCCGCCCTCCTGAACCGGCCGCCGGCTCAGCAGCTGACCTGGTGCGCCCGCAGCACCTTGAGGCAGTGCTCCACCAGCGCGTCCGCGGCCTCCGGGCCGAACAGCGTCACGTACGACTCGTAGATCCCGTCGCGGTGGCCGTCCGCGTCCGGCAGGTAGCCCAGGTACCCGTCGGTGTAGCCGATCACCCGGGTGTGGCGGAACGGGCTGCCGCGGCGGATGCGCAGGCCCAGGGACGCGAACAGCTCGAACGGGGTGTGCAGCCAGGCGATCTCGCCCAGCGACACCACGCTGACCGGCACCTCCGCACAACCCGTCGGCCGGCCGCCGGCCGCCATCGTCGCCAGCATCGCGCAGCCCTCGTAGCGGGTCTGCGCGATGCGGACCGCCGGGTGGTCCTCGCCGTGGTGGGCCAGCTCGCGCTGCCACTCCTCCTCCGCGACCTGCCGCAGCTCCAAGCTGTCCTCGAGGGACGGGATGTCGCGGTAGGGCAGGTGCAACGTCGAGCGCGTCAGCCGCACCGGGCCGGCCGTCGCGGGCGGGGGCGACACCGCCGCCAGCGTGCGCGCGATCGACGTCGCCAGGTGGCCGCCGAGCGTGCGAACCTCGGCGTGGTCGCGGCCGCGGCGGACGAACCGGGAGCTGGCGTCGCCCGCCGCGCCCTGCAGGAACGCCGCGACCGGCTGTCCGACCAGCGTCGCCAGCTCGCGGCGGGTCGCGCCCGGCCAGTCCGCCGACCAGGCGAGGTTGTCCGGGCCGAGCACCGTGGGGTGGCTGGCGTAGTCGAACAGCAGCGCGGCCGGCGTGCCGTCGTCGCGGCGCAGCTCGAGCACGCCGAACGACGTGTCGTGCGGCCCGTCGGGCCGGTAGCGGTTGCCGCCGACGGCTTCGGTCGATCCCGCGTGCCAGCGGGCGCGGACCTTGCCGCGGCCGGCGCGCAGCCGCAGCGCCGCGCCGGTGACCTTCTCCGCCATGCCGCCGACCAGCCCGGCGTCGCGCTGGCCCGGCAGGCCGGGGTGCAGCGGGCCGGTCCAGCCTTCGGGCCCGGAGTGCGTGTGCGACGCGCAGACGAGCACCCGGTCCGGGTCGATGCCCACCGCCGCGGCGACCGCGTCGGCCAGGGTGCGGGTCAGCCCGGCGTCGACCGCGAGGGCGTCCAGCGCCACCCACACCACGCCGGGGTCGTCCTCGGTGGACAGCCAGATCAGCGACGCCTCGAGGTCGTCGTGCGTGCCGGTGGCGACGCCGTGCCGGGCCAGGTAGCCGCCGAGCGGGTGCCCGGGCCCCGGCGTGATCCGGACGTCTTGCGCGGCGAGCAGCAGCGCGGCGGTCACCAGGTCGATTCCAGGACGTCGACGACGCCGTCGCGCCCGGCGGCGCGAGCCACCCCGGCGAGCGCGGTGACGTCGTCGGTCGTGTGCAGCAGGACTTCCAGCAGCATCGGCAAATTCAGCCCCGAGACCAGCTGGATGCGCGGGTGCCCGGCCGCGAGCGTGCGGACGATGTTGAACGGCGAGCCGCCGTGCAGGTCGGCGAGCACCAGCACGCCGTCGGCGTCGCCGGCCAGCTCGAGCACGCGGTCGCCGAACTCCTCCGGGCTGTCGCGCGGGCTCAGCTCGCAGACCTTCAGCCGCGCCTGCGGGCCGAGGATCATCTCGGCGGCCTCCCCGACGCCGGAAGGCAGGTGGCCGTGTCCGGCCAGGATGATCGGGACGGTCATCGCGGACTCCTAACTCTTCGCCGGGGCCGATGGCGCGAACCAGCCGAGCCACCCCAGGACGACCCCGGCGACGACGACGATGCCGATGACCCAGACCGGCCGCAGCCGCGCCTTGACCGTCAGCAGGTACACCCCGGCGGTCACGAGCACCGGGAGCAGGAACGGGAGCAGTTCGTCGAGCCGGTCCTGGATCGCCACCGACTGCGTCACCGGCTGCCCCTGGACCGTGGTGGTCTGCCGGTAGGTCAGCGTGGTGACGACCTTGACGATCGACGGGATGAACCCCCCGAGGACGACGAACCCGAGCACGGTCGCCCCCTGCGCGACGCGGGCGAGCGCACCGGCGGCGAGGTGCCCGGCCAGCCGCTTGCCCTCGCGGTAGGCGAACCCGAACTGCCAGCGCCGCACCAGCGCGTACGGCACGAGGACCATGACGGCGGCGAAGGCGGGCCCGAGCCAGTTGCCCTGCAGCGCCCACGACGCACCCATGGTGAAGACGATGCTGTTGTACAGCGCGAAGACGACGGTGTCGCCGATGCCGGCCATCGGCCCCATCAGCGCGACCTTCGTGCTCGCCGCCGACTTCGGCGTCCCGGCTTCTTCGAGGGCGACGCTGGAGCCGAGGATCAGCGGGCCGCCGACGAGCACCGAAGTGTTGAAGAACTGGAGGTGCCGCTGCAGGCCGGCGACGTAGTCGGCCTTCTCCGGGTACAGCCGGCGCAGCACCGGCTCCATCGAGTACGCGAACCCCAGCGCCTGCATCCGCTCGTAGTTCCAGGAGATCTGGCTCGACCAGAAGTACCGGCGGAACACCCGCCGCAGGTCCTGCTTCGTCAGCCGTGGGTCCATTGTGGACTCTACTGCGGACTCTTCGGCGGCGGGTTCGGGGACGGCGAGCGCCGGCTCGTCGCGTTTCAGCGTCACGAACAGCATCGCGACCGCGACGCCGATCAGCGCGATCCCCAGCACCGGGAGCTTCAGGTAGGCGAACCCGACGAACCCGATGAGCAGCAGGTACCAGTAGCGCGACAGCTCCATCATGCCGAGCAGCAGCGCGAAGCCGACCGCCGGCAGCAGCGACCCGGCCAGCGTCATGCCCTGCACGAACCCGGCCGGGATGCTCGCGGTGATGTCCTTGACCAGCCCGCCGGACGCGGCGAGCGCGGCGAGGAACGTCGGCACCGCGCGCACGGCCACCCACGGGATCAGGCTGACCCAGTGGATCATCGCCAGGCCGCGGGCGTTGCCGTCGGCGGCGTAGCCGTCGGCCCGGTGCACCAGGCCGGTGGTGACCATCTTGCCGACCGGGTCCAGCGCCGAGAGCAGGATCGCGGCCGGCAGCCCGACGCCGATGCCGATCGCGGCCTGCGCGGCCGGCGTGCCGGCGGCGCCCGCGGCCAGCGCGGTGCCGACGATCGCGCCGGTCTGGTAGTCCGGGATGGTGGCGCCGCCGTAGGTGTAGACGCCCAGCGCCGCGAGCTCCAGCGTCGCGCCGATCAGCAGGCCGAGCAGCGGGTGGCCGGTGATCAGCCCGGCCACCGAGCCGGCGATGAGCGGGCGCTGGGCGTAGATGAGGAACGGGCCGAGCCCGTCGTAGGTGCAGTAGATCGCCCACAGGGTCAGGGCCAACGCGACGAGCATGCTGGAGCTACAGCCCTTTCCGGTCGAGCAGCGAGACGAAATCGGCGGGCTTGTCCTGCGGCAGCAGCTGCGTGACCAGCGGGACGCCCGCGGCGGCGAGCTTGCGGTAGGCGTCGGCCTCGTCCGCGGTGACCGCGACCGAGCGGGTGACCATGGTGTAGGAATCACCCGGCCGGGGGGCCACGTTGCCGACGTTGACGACCTCGGGCCGCAGCCCGCCCTCGACGAGGCGGAAGACGTCCCCGGGGTGCTTGGCGATGATCATGACCTCCGCGCCGGCCTCGGTGGCCAGCGTGGCCTCGACCGACAGCACGTCCGTCGGCAGTCCGCGGGCGGCCTGCGGGAGCAGCACCCGCTGCAGGTCGTCGGCGGCGACGTCGTCGTTGCAGACGACCAGCCGGCGCACGCCGAGGCGGCGGGTCCACGCGACGGTGACCTGACCGTGGATCAGCCGGTTGTCGAGCCGGAGATGTGCCCCCGTCATGTTTCTCCTCCCGGACGGCAGGAGACATACTGGTTCGTACCAGTATCTGTGTCAACACTGCCGGTGACCGGCCTTCGCGCGGCCGACGGAAGGACCCCTCAGACCTTCCGTCGGCCCACGAGCGCGAAGTCCCCCTGCTTTTCTCCCGGACCCTCCCATAAAGGTATATACCAGTATGGACGGTCGTGATCGACTGTCAAGACCTTTGGGCACAGAACAATCGGAAAAGTTCTCCACCGTTCAGCCGACAGAAATTGGAAGAATTCCCGGGCGTGGGCCGCGGCCGCCCGACCCCGCCGCGACCAGGGCCGCGGTCCCGGTCGCGGCCGGGAGGACGTCCCGGGGGAATCCGCGCAACCTGACCCCGTCACCGTCGTTAACCGCATCGTCCGTTCAGGGGAGGAAAGCATGCCGGCCGTCAGATCGAACATCGTCCCGCTCCGGCACGCGCGGCCGGGAGTCGTGGCGTACGTGAAGAGCCCGGCCGAGTGGTTCGTCGCCAACAGCGGCTGGATCCAGGGCACCGAGGGCGTCGCGCTCATCGACACCTGCGGCACCGAGCAGGCGACCCTCGAGCTGCTGCGCGACGTCCGCAAGTACGCCGGCGACCAGGAGCTCACGGTCGTCATCACGCACGCGCACGGCGAACACCACAACGGGCTCGGCGTCGCCCTGCGCGACGGCGGCACCGCACTGGCCGCCCCCGGCAGCCTCGACCTGGTCAAGGCCGGGCCGCAGACCTACGGCAACGTCTTCACCTGCACCCGCTGGGGCGTGCTCGAGCCGCCGGAGCCGGACGCGGTCCGCCCGGTGACCGGCTGGCACCGGCTCGACCTGGGCGGCGCGGCCGTCGACGTCGTGGCGGTACCCGGCGTCGCGCACACGGCGGGCGACCTGGTGGTGCACGAACCGCGTTCGGGCACGCTGTTCACCGGCGACCTGGTGGGCATCGGCGACACCCCGATGGCGGTGCAGGGCTCGATCCCCGGCTGGCTCGACGCGCTCGACTGGCTGCAGGACACGTTCCGCCCGCGCACCCTGGTGCCCGGCCACGGCCCGGTGGCGAACCCCGGCCACACGGCCTTCCACGGGATGCGCGTCTACCTCGAGTGGCTGCTGGAAGTGACCGCGCGCCAGTCCAACTTCGGGAAGCTGGCGAAGCAGGCGTCCTTGCGGTGGCCGTCGTGGCGCAACCCGGAGCGGCACATCGGGAACCTGATGCGCGCGTACGCCGACCAGCACGGCCGCAAGCTCGATGTCGATTTGGCGATCGACGCCGTGCTGGCCGCCGCGGGCGGCCGGATCGACCTGGACCTGCTGCTGGAGAGCGAGCCGGTCCGGCAGATCTCCTAGGAGACCGAGCCGCCGAGGCTCTCCAGCAGCGTCCGCAGCGTGGCGGCCAGCCCTTCGCGCTCGCCGGTGTCCAGCGCGGCCAGGATCCGGTGCTCGGTCTCGACGTGCTCGGGCAGCGCGCGGTCGATCAGCTCGCCGCCGGCTTCGGTCAGCCGCACGCGGACCCCGCGGCCGTCCGCCTCGTTCGGGGTGCGCTCGACCAGGCCGCGCGCCTCCATCTTGTCGAGGCGCTGGGTGATCGCCCCGGACGTCACCATCGCCGAGCGCATCAGCTCCGTCGGGGTCAGCCGGTAGGGCGGCCCGCTGCGGCGCAGGGTCGCGAGGACGTCGAAGGTCGCGCGGTCGAGGCCGTGGCGGGCGAACGTGCGGCGCAGCTCCGCGTCGACCAGTGCGCTCAGCCGGGAGAGCCGGCCGATCACCGCCATCGGGGAGACGTCGAGGTCGGGACGCTCGGCGTGCCACTGCTCCAGCACCCGGTCCACGTGGTCGGCCATCGCCACAGCGTAACCGATGCCTTAGCGGTAAGTGAAAGAGTAGCCAGTTACCTTAGCGCTGAGGTAATCTGGCTTAGTGCTAAATAAACAGCTCCTCCTCACCGCACTGGCCCCGGCCATCTGGGGCACCACCTACCTCGTCACCACCGAGTTCCTGCCGCCCGATCGGCCGCTGCTCGCCGCCGTCATCCGGGCGCTGCCGGCCGGGCTGCTGCTGGTCGCGCTCACCCGCCGCCTGCCGAAGGGCGACTGGTGGTGGCGCTCGCTCGTGCTCGGCACGCTCAACATCGGTGCGTTCCTCGCCCTGCTGTTCGTCGCCGCCTACCGGCTGCCCGGCGGGGTCGCCGCCACCCTCGGCGCGCTACAGCCGCTGCTGGTCGCCGGCCTGTCCACCGGCCTGCTCGGCGAACGCCTGACCCGGCGCACCGTGCTCGCGGGCGTCGCCGGGGTGGCCGGGGTCAGCCTGCTGGTGCTGCAATCCAGTGCGCGCCTCGACGCGATCGGCGTCGCCGCGGCGGCCGGCGGTGCCGTCGTGATGGCCACCGGCGTCGTGCTGAGCAAGCGCTGGACCTCCCCCGCGCCGCTGCTGGCGACGACCGGCTGGCAGCTCGTCGCCGGCGGCCTGGTGCTCGTCCCGGTCGCGCTGGCCGTCGAAGGCGCTCCGCCCGCGTCGCTGTCCGGCGCGAACCTCGCCGGCTACGCCTACCTCGCACTGATCGGCGCCGCGTTCGCGTACGCCCTGTGGTTCCGCGGGATCCGCGCGCTGTCCGCGACCCAGGTGACGTTCCTCGGGCTGCTGAGCCCGGTCGTCGCCACCCTGCTCGGCTGGCTCGCGCTCGGCCAGCGGCTGACGCCGTGGCAGCTGCTGGGCGCCGCGATCGTGCTGGCCGCCGTCGTGACCGCGGGGCGGCGGCCGCTGGTCCGGACGGGGGCTGATAATTATCAGCCTTTGACAACCGCTCACCGGGCCACCGACGCTGAAATGGTCTGAACAACTTGCGATCATCAGCCTCGATGAGGAGGCGCCCGTGCGCACGAAAAGGTCCTTCCGGCACCGGCTTGCGGTGCTGGCCGCGGCGCTCGCGGTGGTCACCGCGACCGCCCCCGCCGCCGAGGCGGTGCCGGCCACGATCCCCCTGAAGATCACCAACAACTCGGGTCGCGGCGACCCGGTCTACCTCTACGACCTCGGCACGAACCTCGCCACCGGCCAGCAGGGCTGGGCCGACGCGAACGGCACGTTCCACGCCTGGCCCGGCGGCGCGGTGCCGCCGATCCCGGCACCCGACGCGTCGATCGCCGGCCCCGCGAACGGCCAGTCGATCACCATCCGGATCCCGAAGTTCTCCGGCCGGATCTACTTCTCCTACGGGCAGAAGCTGGTCTTCAAGCTCGCCACCGGCGGCCTGGTCCAGCCGGCGGTCCAGAACCCGTCGGACCCGAACGTCAACATCCTCTTCAACTGGTCGGAGTACACGCTCAACGACGGCGGGCTCTGGATCAACAGCACCCAGGTGGACATGTTCTCCGCGCCCTACGCGGTCGGCGTGCAGCCCGCGGGCGGCACCACGAAGAGCACCGGGCACCTGAAACCGGGCGGCTACAACGGTTTCTACACCGCGCTGCGCGGCCAGCCGGGCGGCTGGGCCAACCTGATCCGGACCCGCTCCGACGGCACGGTCCTGCGTGCCCTGGCCCCGAGCCACGGCATCGAAGCCGGCGCGCTGCCCGCGACCGTGCTGCAGGACTACATCAACCGCGTCTGGACGAAGTACAGCTCGTCGACGCTGACCGTGACGCCCGTGGCGGACCAGCCGAACGTGAAGTACTCCGGCCGGGTCTCCGGCAACACCATGAACTTCACGAACACCTCCGGCGGGTTCGTGACGGCGTTCCAGAAACCGGATTCCGACAGCGTCTTCGGCTGCTACAAGAACCTCGACGCGCCGAACGACGTCCGCGGCCAGATCTCGCGCACGCTCTGCGCGGGCTTCAACCGCTCGACGCTGCTGACCAACGCGAACCAGCCGGACACGAGCTCGGCGGGCTTCTACCAGGACGCCGTGACCAACCACTACGCGCGCAAGATCCACGCGCAGATGGCCGACGGCAAGGCGTACGCCTTCGCGTTCGACGACGTCGGCCACTACGAATCCCTGGTCAACGACGGCAACCCGGCGACGGCCTACCTGACGCTGGATCCGTTCAACTAGAGCTTCACCACGGCCGTGCCCGGCACCACCGGCGTGTCCCCGAGCAAATCGCCCGGGGGCGCGCCGGTGCTCGCCGGCACCGGCTGTGCCCGGCCCTTCACCTCCACCACCGGCTGCCCGCAGGCGACCAGCTCCACCACCAGCACCGGCACGACGAGCAGCACCCGCATGCGCATGACCGGCTCACCCCGATCCGTCTCCACCACTCCCACCGGGCACACGACGGCCACCGGCGACCCGGTTCAGGTATTTCCCGCGCTCTCACCGGATCGGAGGAGTGGGGGGAAGACGCGAAGGAGTCCCCCGATGGCGTACCGGTCCGAAGGGCTGCTGTTGGCTAGGCTGAGTGGGTCAAGCGGAGGTGAAGTGGACACCACGACCCTGCTCGAAGCGGCCGCGCGCGGCGACCAGGAGGCGTGGCACGCCTTGGTCGACCGGTACGCCAGCCTGCTCTGGTCGATCGCCCGCGCCCACCGGCTCTCCGACGCCGACGCGGCCGACGTCGTCCAGACGACCTGGCTCAAGCTCGTCGAAAACCTCGGCCGGATCAAGGAACCGGAGCGGCTGCCCGGCTGGCTGGCCACCACCACCCGGCACGAGTGCCTGCGCCAGCTCCGCCGCACCGACCGGGAGCGCCCGGCCGACGACCAGGTCTGGCAGAGCGAGCCGGCCCCCGGCCCGGCCGTCGACGCGGCCCTGCTGCTGGGCGAGCGCGACGCCGCGCTCTGGCGGGCGCTGGAGAAGTTGTCCGACCAGTGCCGTCGGCTGCTGCGCGTGCTCATGGCGACGCCCCCGCCGTCGTACGCGGAGGTCGCGGACGCCCTCGGCATGCCGGTCGGCAGCATCGGCCCGACCCGGCAGCGCTGCCTGGGCCGGCTGCGCGAGCGGGCCGGCCAGGCCGGGCTCGGAACGGAGGACCCGACGTGACCACCGACGACGAGCTCATGGCCGTCCTGCGCGCGGCCGCGGCGGCGGCGGACCCGGTGCCGGACCTCGTGCTGCGCCAGGCCCGCGCGGCGCTGACCACCCGTGACCTCGACGCCGAGCTGGCGGACCTGGCCTTCGATTCGGACCTGGCGGAGGCCGGCACGGTCCGCGCCGCGGGCGACGACGTCCGGCTGCTGTCGTTCGAGTCGCCGCGCGTGTCGGTGGAGCTGCAGGTGGAGTACGCGGGCGGCCGGGTTTCGCTGCGCGGCCTGATCACCGGCGCGACGGGCGAAGCGCTGATCGAGGCGGCGGGCGAGCGGCACACGAGCCCGATCGGCGCGGAGGGCTGGTTCGCCGCGACGGGCCTCGAGCGCGGAGCCACCCGCGTGACGGTCACCGCCGCGGACGGCACAACGGTCACCACCGGCTGGGCAAGCCTCTAACCACCCCCGCGTGTCGACCTCCCCATCACGCGTGATGCCCCTCCAATCACGCGTGCTGCCCGCCTGATCACGGGTGCTGCCTTCCGGGCGCCGGCCGGGTCATCATGGAGATGTGCGGATCACGGCTTGGTGGAGCGGGCTCAGCCCACGGCGACGGCTGATGCTGAGTGGCGTCGCCGTCGCGGTGGTGGCCGTGGTCGTCGCCACCGTGATCGCCACCTCGGGGGCGAAAGCCGCGCCCGAGGCCGGGACGCCGGACCAGAACAAGCCCGGCCCGGTGCTGCTCGTCCCCGGCTACGGCGGCGGGCGGGGTGCGCTGGAGACCCTCGCCGAGCGGATCCGGCAGGCCACCGGCCGGCCCGCCGAGGTGCTCACCCTGGCTGGCGACGGCACCGGCGACCTCGTCGAACAGGCCGGGGTCCTCGCCGAAGCCGTCGAGAAGGCCTACGAACAAGGCGCGCCTTCGGTCGACGTCGTCGGGTACTCCGCCGGCGGGGTCGTCGCGCGGCTGTGGGTCGACCGGGAGGGCGGCGCCCACCAGGCCCGCCGGGTCGTGACGCTCGGCGCGCCCATGCACGGCACCGGCCTGGCCACGGCGGGCGGCGCGCTGGTCCCGGGCGGGTGTCCCACCGCGTGCGTCCAGCTGGCCACGGGCAGCAGCCTGCTGCAGGAGCTGGCCAAGCAGCCGCTCCCGCCGGGCTTGCCGTGGCTGTCGCTCTGGACCGACCACGACGAGACGGTGACCCCGCCGGAGTCCGCCCGGCTCGACGGCGCCGTCAACGTCTCGCTGCAGCAAGTCTGCCCCGAAAACCCGGCCGGCCACGGCGACCTGCCCACCGACCCCGCCGTCACCGAGATCGTCCTGCAGGCCCTCGGCACCACCCCGCTCGAAGCGCCCACCGACTGCCTCAGCTCGTGACGTCTTTCGTCGCGAAGTTCGCCCACGCGGCCCCGAAGAACACCACGATGTAGCCGGCCTGCAGCAGCAGCCCGTGATCGATGTTGCGCCACAGCACCGGATCGCGGAAGAAGTCGATCCAGGACAGCCAGTAGTGCGTCGGCAGGTAGGGCCGCACGGACGCGGCCGCGTCCAGGGTCTCCAGCACCGTGCTCGTGATGAGCACGGCCAGCCCGCCCAGCGCGGCCCCCAGCGCCGAGTCGGACACCGTCGAAAGGAAGACGGTGATCGCCGCGAAGCCGAGCATCGACACGACGATGTAGGTCACCGCGCCCAGCAGCCGCAGGCCCAGCGCGGACGAGCTGAGCGACTGCCCGGACAACGACGTCACACCGGTCGGCTGCCCGCCCGGCCCCGCGACCCCGGGCGTGCCGCCGGTGCCGAACAGGATCACCCCGAGCACCAGCGACGTCAGCACGACGATGACGATCGCCGCGGTCACGTACACGGCGAGCGCGACCATCTTGGCGCCCAGCAGCCGCGTCCGGCCGACCGGGCGCACCAGCAGGTAGCGCAGGGTGCCGGTGGCCGCCTCGCCCGCGATCGCGTCGCCCGCGGTGACGGCGACCGCGATCGGCAGGAACAGCGGCAGCACCAGCGCGAGCGCGGCGGCCGGGTACAGCGCGCCGTCGTTCACCACCGCCGAGAGGAACGCCCCGCCCTGCCCCGGCGGCGGCGCGAAGTCGGCCGTGGCCAGGAAGACGCCGACGATCGCGGGCAGCAGGCACAGCAGCAGCACGCTGAACCACACCCGCGGCCGCAGCGCGAGCTTGCGCAGTTCGACGCCGATCATCCCGCCGTCCCGAACCGGTCCGAGCCCGGACCCGTCACGTCGAGGACGACCTGTTCGAGCGTCCGCTGCTCGGCGTGGATCGACGTCACGCGCACCCCCGCTTCGACGAGTAGCGCGTTCAGCGCCGCCGGATCGGCATGCCGGATGACCAGCCGGTCGCCGTCGCGGGCTTCGAGCTGGCCGTCCAGGACCGCGGCCGCCGCGGCGGCGTCCGGCGTGCCGACCAGGATCCGGCCGGTGGCCGCCCGCAGCGTGGCCAGGTCCTCCTCCAGCACGAGCCGGCCACGGTCGACGACGCCGACGCGCGTGCACAACTGCTCCACCTCGGCCAGCAGGTGGCTGGACAGGAACACCGTGGTGCCGCCGGCGTTCAGCTCGACCAGCAGCTCGCGGATCTCCTTGATGCCCTGGGGGTCGAGCCCGTTGGTCGGCTCGTCGAGGATCAGCAGCCGGGGCCGCCGCAGCAGCGCGCCGGCCAGCCCGAGCCGTTGCCGCATGCCCAGCGAGTACGCCTTCACCGGCCGCTGGTCGACCCCGCCCAGCCCGACCTGCTCGAGGGCGTCGTCGATGCGACGTCGCCGCGTGCGCCGGCCTCCCCCGCGGCCGGCGGCGTCGAGCAGCGCCAGGTTCCGGCGCCCGGACAGGTGCGGGTACGCGGCCGGCCCCTCGACGAGCGCACCGACGTCCGGCAGCACCTCGGCGACCCGCTTCGGCACCGGTTTCCCGAGCACCTCGATCTCCCCGGCGGTCGCGTAGACCAGGCCGAGCAGCATCCGGACGGTGGTGGTCTTGCCCGAGCCGTTCGGGCCGAGGAAGCCGTAGCGGTCGCCTTCGCGGACTTCGAGGTCGACGGAGTCGACGGCGACCGTGCGGCCGTAGCGCTTGGTCAGCGCGCGCGTGACGATCACGGGCCGCTCCGGCGCAGCCGGGACAGCTCGTCGGCCACGGCCTTCAGGACGCCGGGCGTCACCGTCCCGGCCAGCAGGTAGGAGCGCCGGGACACCGACGACCGCACGATGCCCAGCGACAGCGGCGTGATCGACAGCTGCACGACGCTCCCCGCGGCCAGCTTGACCTGCACCGCACCGGCCTTCCCGGCGGCGTCGCCCGCCGCGTTGGCCACCGTCCGCGGCACGGCGATCACGGCGAAGGCGGCCAGCCCGCGCCCGTAGAGCGCGGCGCCCTGCACGCCCCCGAAGTTCGACGACACCACCGGCCGCCCGGCGAGCGAGGAGGGCAGCGGGACCTGGCCGAACGTGCCGAGCGTGTCGGCGACGTCCGGGGCGCTCGTCACGCCGAACCCGGACCCGAGCGCCGGCCGCGGTGCTTCGACCACCGGCGTCGTCTGTTCGAGCTGCTGGAACTCGGTCACCAGGATCGGGGTCTCCTGCCCGCGCGCGGTCACTTCGACGCGCACCGCCACCCCGGTCGCCGGGTCCGCCCAGACGTCGACCCGCCCGACGGTCGTGTCCGGATCGGCGGGCACGAGCCGCACGCCGGAGGCGGCGACCCCGGCGACGTTCCGCCCCGGCAGCGCGCTGACGGGATCACCCTTCGCCGCGCCCAGGATCCGCCGCGCGAGCTCGGGCGGCAGCAGGTCCGCGGCCCGCGGCAGCCGCAGCGCGGGCTCGCCGATCAGCTCGGTCAGTGTGTTGTCGCCGTAGTCCCAGGTGTATTCGCCGTCGGGCAGCCGGTAGACGTCGTGCTCACCGGCGGTGCCGAGGATGTCGACGCGGTACCGGTCGGGCCCGGCGTACCAGGCCCGCATCGGCGTCCGCATCGAGAAGAGCGCGGTGACGGCGGCGAGGTTCGGCAGCTCCGGCAGGGCGAGCGAACCGGCACTTTCGGCGTAACCCTGGTACGGCTTCCCGGCGGAATCCAGCACGAGGGCCCGCAGCCGGTCCGGATCGGCCGCCGCACCGGCCGGAGCGAGCGCGGCGACGACCGACGGCGCGCAAACGAGCACCGCGGCCACCGCGGCGACGACCGCCCACCGGCGCCGCTTCTCGTGCCGCACCACCGAGGGCGTCATCCGGCATCACCTCTTCGTCCTTTGTACGCCATGGCCCGGGGTCCCCAGCTAGGGTCGAAGGGTGACGAATCCCGTTCATGCTGCTGTCCTGAGCTAGTTCCCGCTCCGGTCCTTCGCACCCCCCGCACGTCTCGCGGGTGCTTCGTCGTGCCCGCAGCAAGAACGGAAACCCCTTAACGTGGCTCGTCTCGTCCTGCCCGGCGAACCCGATCGCCGGCTCTTCGCACCCCCCACGCGGCACGCGGCCGCCGCCGACGACCGGCTGTCCGCCGACGCCGCCCTCCGCAAAATGTCCACCGGCACCGCCCTGCTCTGGCGCGGCAGCTACCCCACCGCCCGGCGCCTGCTCGACGCCGTGAACCGCCGGATCCCACCACCCCCACCGGACGACTACCCCCGCTACCGCGCGGACCGGGCCCGCCGGGCCCGGCTGCTCTCCCTGTTGTACGTGCCCCTGGACGCGGGGCACGTCATCCCGCTGCACCGGGCGCCGGACGTGCGCACCGCGTGTCTGGCGGTTTACGGGCCGCTGCGAGAGCCCGCGGCCGTGCCGTTGCGGGAGCTGCTCGGCGTCCTCGGCGCGGCGGAATGGCGCCGCCGCGGTGTCGCCGTCCCGGCGCTCGGGGCACGGATCCACCCGCACTACGGCGTGTTCGCCCCGGTCCGGCAGGAGTACGTCGACCTGGTCGCGCAAGCACCGTTGCCGGGCACGGACCTGGCGTTCGACATCGGCACCGGCACCGGCGTGCTCGCCGCCGTCCTCGCCCACCGCGGAGTGGCACGGGTGGTGGCGACGGACAATTCGCCCCGAGCCGTCGCGTGCGCGGTTTCGAACCTGGCCCGGCTCGGCTTCGCCGGCCGCACCGAAGTGCTGCCGGCCGACCTGTTTCCCCGCGGCCGCGCACCGCTGGTGGTGGCCAACCCGCCATGGCTACCGGGCCGGCCCCGCACCCCGCTCGACCAAGCGGTGTACGACCCGGGCAGCCGGATGCTGCGCGGCTTCCTCGACCGGGCACCCCACCTGACCCCGGACGGCGAGGCATGGCTGGTGCTGTCGGATCTCGCCGAGCACCTCGGCCTGCGCACGCGCGCGGAGCTCCTCGCCTGGATCGCGGCGGCGGGCCTGCGGGTGGTGGGCCGGACCGAGGCGGCGCCACAGCACCGACGCGCACTCGACCCGGCCGACCCGCTACACCGGGCGAGGGCAGCCGAAGTCACGTCACTGTGGCGGCTCAGCCGGTAGACGCAGGAGCAGGTCATCGCGAACCGGCGGCCGGACAGGTGGCGAACCGGCGGCCGGCAGCGCAAGTTGGCCAACGACGTCACCAGACCGCCCCTGCCTTCTCTTCAGTCGGCGGCCGGACAGGTGGCGAACCGGCGGCCGGCAACGCAAGTTGGCCAACGACGTCACCAGACCGCCCCCGCCCCTCATCCCAGCCTTCCCTTCAGCCGACGATCGGGTTTGTCAAGGCACGCTTTCCCGCCTTGACAAACCCGAGCGGCGGCTGAAACTCCTACCGGAGGGGCGGGGGAGGTCGGACCCGCCCTGCCGCGGCAGAAACCGCAGTAGAACCCGCCCCTGCCGCACCGCCGCAGTAGGCAAACGCCGTAGGACAAAAGCTGTCCTCGCCGGACGGGCAGGCTCCGGGATGACCAAGAACCGCTGCCCCCTCACCTTCCCGAGGTGGGCCGCGAGGTGATCATCCCGTCGCCTGATTGAGGCCTATCACTTTGAGCCGGGCCCGCAAGCTTGCGCTGTCTTCTCGCGCTGCGCTCTGTGTTGCGGGCCCGGCTCAAAGTGATTTCACGGCCTCAGGCGACGGGATGACCACCCCGCTCCTTCTGTCTGAGTGAGCTCAGTCCACAACGGACTCGAGGGCCGCCACCGCCTCCACCGCTTCGCGGGTCTCCCTCACGTTGTGTGCCCTGAACACCGCTGCGC
Organism: Amycolatopsis sp. NPDC051716; assembly: GCF_040681595.1. NCBI lineage: Bacteria > Bacillati > Actinomycetota > Actinomycetes > Pseudonocardiales > Pseudonocardiaceae > Amycolatopsis > Amycolatopsis sp. NPDC051716. The sequence continues at coordinate 30,756 of NZ_JBFAZA010000062.1, forward strand.
CCGCCTGCGCCGCGATCGCCGTCGCCGCCAGGGTGCCCGCCAAGCGGTCGTGGGCTTCCACGTCCAAGGTCTCGCCGATCAGGTCCTTGTTCGACAGTGCCACCAGTACCGGCCAGCCGGTTGCCACCAGCCGGTCGAAGTGTCTGAGGAGCTCCAGGCCGTGGCGGGTGCTCTTGCCGAAGTCGAACGTCGGGTCGATCAGCACGCCGCCGCGAGGGACGCCCGCCGCGACCGTGCGCGAAGCCGCCTCCGTCAGCTCGGCCACCACGTCCGCCACGACGTCGTCGTAACGAGGCCAGAACGGGCGCTCCGGGGTCGGTGCCGGGTACGGGTCCGTGCGCACCGGCATGCCGCCGACGTGGGAGCAGACATACCCCGTGCCGAACTCCGCGGCGATCTCGACCAGTTTCGGGTCCGCGCCCGCCCAGGTGTCGTTGAGCAGGTCGGCGCCCGCTTCGCAGACCTGGCGGCCGACCTCGTGGCGCCAGGTGTCGACGCTGATGACGAGCTCCGGGTGGCGGCGGCGCACCTCGGCGACGAACGGCACCACCCGCCTGCTCTCCTCGTCGACGTCGACCTCCGGGCCCTCGCCCGCCTTGACCCCGCCGATGTCCACGATGTCGGCGCCCGCGGCGACCGCGCGGTCCACCGCGTCCAGGGCCGCGGTGCCGGCGAAGGTCGCGCCCTTGTCGTAGAACGAGTCGGGCGTGCGGTTGACGATGGCCATGACCAGCGCGCGGTCGGCGGGCATGCGACGGCCGCGGAAGACCATCTCCGGCCGGTGTGACGTCATGCGCCCAACCCTGCCAGGTCACGGCTGGGTCCGGAACGCCACGTCCGGCGCCCGCGCCGGTTATCCTCGGCCGCAACGGGAGCAGGGGGACGAAATGAGCGAGGAACCGGTCCGCGGTGACGCCGAGGCGATGATCGCCGAGGCCAAGAAGGCTCTGTGGGTGATGGTCGGCCTGCTGGCCGCGCTGTGGGTGATCCAGCTGGTCAACGCGCCCAGCGACTACGACCTGAGCCGGGAGTTCGGCATCGAGGCGCGCGACCCGGCGTCGCTGCCGGAGATCTTCACCTCCCCCTTCCTGCATTACAGCTGGGCCCACATCGAGGGCAACTCGGGGCCGCTGTTCATCTTCGGCTTCCTCGCCGCCTACCGCGGGGTGAAGAAGTGGGTCGGCGTCAGCCTGCTGATCGTCGTCGCCAGCGGCCTCGGCGTCTGGTTCATCTCGCCGGCGCACTCGGTCACGGTCGGCGCCAGCGGCCTGGTCTTCGGCTACTTCGGCTACATCATCGTGCGCGGGCTCTTCGACCGGCACCTGATCGACATCGTGCTCGGGCTGGTGATGGCGTTGTGCTTCGCCTACCAGTTCACCTCCCTGCTGCCGTCCCAGGAAGGGGTCAGCTGGCAGGGCCACCTCTTCGGGTTCGCGGGCGGCATCGTCGGCGGCTGGCTGTTCCGCGACCGGCGCCCCAAGGCGGTCGCCGCCCCGGACCCGGCGACCGCCCTGCTCCCCAAGGACTTCAGCTAGGCGGCTCGAGCTCCGCCTCGACGACGATCCGGACGTACCGGCCGATCAGCGGCCGCGGTGCCCGCAGGCCGAGCGGGGCGCGGTCCAGCGTCCCGGTGGCGCGGACGCGGGTGCCGCCGTCCGGCACGACGGTCAGGGTCAGCGGGCACGACGTCCCGCGCAGCCGCAGCTCGCCGGTCACTTCCCAGCCGTCGTCGCGCCGCCGGGCGCCGGTGGCCGTGAAGGTCATCGCCGGCTGGGCGGCGCTGTCCAGCAGGGTGGGCTTGCGCAGGTCGGCGTCGCGGCGCGCGTTCTGCGTGTCGAGGGCGCCGAGGTCCAGCTCCGTCCGGACGGCGAGCACCTCGCCGTCGCGCACCTCGACGGTGCCCGTGCGGACCGGAATCGTGCCGCGGACCCGGTTGACGCCGAAGTTGCGGACCTCGAACGACGCCGTCGTCCGTCCACTGCGGACGGTCCAGGTCCCCGGCGCGCAGTGCGGGGGCGGTGTGCGGGCTCATCGCGCACCCGCCGGGGCCGGCAGGGCCGCGTGCCGGACGCGGTGCAGGTCGACCCGGTCCGCGCCGGGCAGCAGCGCGGGGTCCTCGCCGGGCAGCAGTTCGGTGGCCATGATCGCGTCCTGGACGGCCTCGATCGTCGCCAGCGACGCGGCGAACCCCACGACGACCAGCGAGCGGTCTTCGGCGATCAGGGCGTAGGTCGTGCCGACGCCCTCGATGTCCCGCACGGCGGGCCAGATGCGCTCGCGCCCGGCGCGCTGCTCGGCGGCCGACTGGTCGGCTCCGCGCGGCCCGTCGAACCAGGTGAGCTGGGCGTAGGCGGCGGCGTCCGACGCCGTCTGCACGTCGGCGACCCGGTAGACGCCGGTGTCGAGCCAGGCGGTCCCGGCGGGCCGCCGGGCCGCGGCCTCGCCCGCGGCCCCGGCGTCGGGCCAGAAGGTGACGACCGCGCCGGCCTGGCCGCCGAGCTGGGTGAGCGTGGCGGCGCCGAGGGCGCCCTCGCCGAGGTCGTGGGTCCCCAGCGGACTCCTGAACTGGTGGATGGTGGCGTGCATCGGATGCTCCTTTTCGCTGGTCAATGCGTTGGGAGTCACTCTCGCCGCGCTCCGCGTGCCGGGCATCAGTGCCAGTACGGAGAACGACGCGCAAACCGGACGCGGAGGGGATACTGCTCGGGTGACGCGCAGCGAACCGTTCGTCGGGCGGGCCGGTGCCGTGGCCGACCTGCGCGCGTGGCTCGCGGCGGCCGACGGCGGCAGCGGCACGCTGGTGCTCGTCGGCGGCCCGGCGGGGATCGGCAAGACCCGCCTGGCCGAGGCGGTCACCGGCCCGGCCGCGGTCTGGGGCCGTTGCGTCGACGACCCGGGAGCGCCGCCGCTGTGGCCGTGGCGGCGGGTGCTGCGGGCCCTGCCCGCGGCAGGAGCGGAGGTCGACCGCGCCCTCGCCGACCTCGACGACCGCGCCGACGCCGACCTGGTCGCGGCCCGGTTCCGGTTCGTCGCGCTGGCCGCCGACGCGCTGGTCGCGGCGGCCGAGCCGGCCGGGCTCGTCGTGGTCCTCGAAGACGTGCACTGGGCCGACGAGGCGTCACTGCGGCTGCTGCGGCACCTGGCCGGGGAGATCCGCCGGTCGCGGCTCGCCGTGGTCGCGACCTACCGGGACACCGACGGGGCCGGCCCGCTCTTCGAGGCCCTGCCGGAGCTGCTGGGCCGGCCCGGTACGGAAAGCCTGCGCCTCGAGCCGCTGACCGAGCCCGACGTCCGCGCCTACCTCGCCGAGGCCGGCCGGGTGGGCGTCGACGCGCGCGACGCGCTGCGGCGCTCGGGCGGGAACCCGCTCTACCTCAAGGCGGTGGCCCGGTCGTCGGCGACCGGCGGCGGCGAAGCCGAGCTGCGGCACCTCGTCCGCACCACGGTCGCCGGGCTGGACGCCGGGGCGCGGGAACTGCTGGCGATCGCGTCGGTCCTCGGCGAGGAGGTTGACGCGCACGTCGTCGCCGAGGTGGCCGGGCGACCGGACGGCGACGTCGTCACGGCGCTCGACCGCGCGGTGCGGGCCGGGGTCCTGCGGCCCGCCGTCGCCGGCTCGCGGCGGTTCGCCCACGCTGTCGTGCGCGACGGGATCTACGCCGACCTCGACCAGGGCGTCCGCGAGGAGCTGCACGCCCGGACGGCGGCCGCGCTGGAGCACCGGGCCGAGCCGGGGGTGGTGGCCGGGCACTGGCTGCGGGCCACGGCGACCCCGGACGCCCTCGCCCGGGCCGCGGACTGGGCCGAAACGGCGGCACGGGACGCCACCCGCTCGCTCGCCTTCACCGAAGCCGCCCGGTTCCTGGCCCTCGCGCTCGACTGCCGCCGCCGCGCGGGCACCCGCGACGGCCTCGCCGCCCTGCTCGTCGAACTGGCGACCGCGGAGTACCGGGCAGGCCGGTTCGCGCGCAGCTTCGGCCACGCGCGCGAGGCCGCGGAGCTGACGTCCGATCCGGCGCTCGCCGCCGCCGCGGCGCTCGTCGTCCGCGACACCGCCGCGCCCGGGCTACTGCCGGAGATGGCCGCGCTCACGGCGGCCGCGCTGGCCGCGATCGGCCCCGACGCCGACCCGGTCGTGCGGGCGAAGCTGCTGGCGCAGGCGGCCTCGGTCGCGGCCGACAGCGGGAAGACCGGCGAAGCGATGAAGACCGCCGACGAAGCCTTGGCCCTCGCGGAATCCGCCGGCGACCAGGAGGCGCGCCTGGACGCCGTCCGCGCCCGGCTGAAGACCCGCCCCCGCGAGCTGCCGCTGGCCGAACGGCTGCGGTTCGGCGCGCTCGCCGTGTCCCTCGGCGGCCCCGCCCGGCCGCTCGTGGCGCTGTGGGGGCACAAGTGGCGGATCGACGCGGCGCTCGAAGTCGGCACGATCCCGGTCGTCGAGACCGAGCTGGCCGCGATCTCCGAGCTCGCGGCGACGACGCGGCTGCCGCTCGTCCGCTGGCACGAGCTGCGGCTGCGGGCGTCGGTGGCCGCCTACCGCGGCGCGTTCGCCGAGAGCCGCGAGCTGAACCGGCTCGCGGGCGAGCTCGCCGGGGCGGAACTGGCCGAGGACCGGTCCACGCTCGCGATGTCCTTCGCCTTCTCCCAGCAGCTGGCCGACGTGGTCGGCGACCCGGCCGAGCTGCCCGACGGCTACGACGAGCTGCTGGCGATCGCGCCCCCGCTCCCGATCACGATCGTCTCCCGGCCGCTCTGCGCCCTGGTCACCGGCCGCCGGGACGAGGCGCGCGCCGGGTACGACGCCCTGCGCCCGCGCCTGCGCGACCCCGACTTCCTCGGGCACTCACCGGGCATCGGCCCGAGCCTGCTGCCGCTGCTGGAGGCTTTCGAGGACCTCGAAACCGCGGAGTGGCTCGCGAACCGGATGGCGGGCGAGCCGCCGTTCGGCTCGGGCGGGGCGGGCACCTTCTGCAGCGACTGCTCCAGCAGCTGGAGCGGCCGCCTGGCCGCGCTCCTCGGCCGGCACACCGAGGCCGTGCCGCTGTTCGAGGCGGCGATCGCCTGGGACACCCGGCTCGGCGCCCGGCCCTACGTCGTGCACAACCGCGTCCGCTTGGCGCGCGAACTCGCTGCCCTGGGCGAGCCGGCCCGCGCGGAGCCCCTGGCCCGGCAGGCCGCCGACGAAGCCCGGCGGCTCGGCATGCCCGGCTGGGTCCGGGACGCCACCGCGCTGCTCGACCGGGTGCGGACCGAGGCCGATCCGCTGACCGGCCGCGAGCGGGAGATCGTGGCGCTGGTGGCCGGTGCGCTGAGCAACCGCCAGATCGCCCACCGGCTGGTGCTGTCCGAGCGCACGGTGGAAAGCCACGTCCGCAGCGTCCTGGCCAAGCTGGGCCTGGCGAACCGGACCGAGGTGACGGCGTGGGCGCACCACCGCGGTCTCACGCCGGATCGAACGCGAACACCGCCTCGGTGAACTGGTCCGGATCGAAGTCCATGGCCTGGTGGGCCTGGCCGCGCATCGGCACGACGTCGGCGCCGGGAATCCGGTCCGCGACCGCCTGGGCGGCGAGCCGGAGATAGCCCGGGCTCTCCGTGCCGGCGAACAGCCGGACCGGGACGGCGATCTCGCCGAGCCGATCGTCGAACACCGTGTTCTCGACGACGTCCAGTTCGCGCGGGATCGTGGGCGCGGCGGCCACCCGGGCGCGCCAGACCGGGGTGGCGCGCATCGCCTCGACGTCCGCCGGAGAGAGCCGGAGCGCCTCCCGCAGGAAGATCTCGAGGATCCGTTCGGGGTCTTCCGCGGCCCGCATCCGGCTTCGCGCGTCCGGGCCGACCACGGCCCCGCCCGGCTCGGGCCGCGGCGGTTCGTAGGCCACGAGCCGCCTGACCGCCTTCGTGGCCCGGACGGCTTCCAGCGCGCACAGGGCGCCGTAGGAGTGCGCGAGGAGGTAGACGTCTCCCCCGGCGGCTTCGGCGACGGCGGCGATGTCCTCGCCCTCTCGCCGGATGTCGTACCCGGGCGCTTCGGCGCGGCTGAGGCCCCGGCCGCGGCGGTCGACGAGGTACAGGCGGTAGTGCCGGGCGAGCCGGTCCTTCACCGCCGACCAGCGTGTGTGGTCGGCGCCGGTGCCGTGGACGAGGACCATCGGCGGCCCGTCGCCGGTGGTCTCGAAGCCGATGACCGTCCCGTCGGGCGAAGTGACCGATGCCGTCATGGGTCCGAGGCTAACCGCAATGCCGGGAAGTTAGGGAGTGGGCGGAGCTGTCAACCCGGTGAGATGGGTAACGGGGTCCCTGCTAGAACAGCGTCGACCAAGATCGATGAAC
>NZ_JBFAZA010000063.1:0-14022 GCF_040681595.1 Amycolatopsis sp. NPDC051716
CATGACAAAAATCCTCGTCCGGCAGGGAAAGGGACCTGACGGACAACAGCCTCTCAGCCACACACACCACAACTAAGCAGCGACACGCTACTAGCGGCGTAGTTCACGGTCGGCAGGCGGCCGAGCGGGCGAACAAGTCCACCCGAACGGCCGTACCCGCGGACGTATCTCCGCCGCCGCCTGGCGCCTCTACTTTGCGTCAGGAAAGACCGATTCGCCGGGAGACTCCCATGGCCGAGACCGCGGAACCGTGGCAGCAGGAAATCCGGCTCGCGATGACCATGGTCGGCGGGGCCAGCCTGGCCATCTGGATGGGCGGGGTCGCCACCGAGACGTCGCAGCTGCTGCGGGAGTCGCGCGGTGACGCCGAGCCCGGGCTGTACCGCAAGCTCCTCGATGTGCTGCGCGCGACCGTTTCGGTCGACGTGCTCACCGGCACCAGCGCCGGCGGCATCAACGCCGCCTGTCTCGGCCTGGCCGAAGCCTTCGGTTCCACGCCACAGGTTCTGCGGGACACCTGGATCACCACCGGCTCGCTGGAAAACCTCATCCGCGACGCCCGCGAAGACCAGCCGCGGTCGGTGCTCGATGGGGATCGTGTGCTGCTCGGGGATGTCGAACGGGCGCTGCGGCACATCACCGCGGCGGGACGGCAGCCCGGCGACGATCCCGATATCACCGTGCTGCTCACCGGCACGATGATCGACGGCGAGACCACCCGGTTCGACGACGCGCTCGGGAACCTGGTGCGGGACACCGAACACCGGATGCTCTTCCGGTTCTGTGGTCCACTGTGGACGATCGGCGTGGAGGGTCCGCTCGCGCTGGCGGCCCGTTCCACCGCGTCCTTCCCCGGCGCGTTCGAGCTGTCGCGGATGCCGATCGGCACCGGCGGCACCGACCGGCTGCACCCCGACATGACGCCCTACACGGAACTGACCCGCTCTCACTGGCTGACGGACGGCGGTGTGCTGCTCAACAAGCCGCTGCGGCCCGCGCTGCGCGAAATCTTCGAACGCTCGTCGCACGCCGACGTCCGGCGGCTGCTGCTCTACGTCGTGCCGACCGGCGAACGCGAAACTGACGCCGTCGGGTGCGATGCGGGGGACCCGCCGTTGCTGTCGAACGCGATGGCCAAGGTCGTCAACACCGTGATGAGCCAGTCCATCAGCGCCGAGCTGGACGACCTGACCCGGCACAACGACGCCGTGCTCCGCGCGCGTGACACGCGCGTTTCCCTGGCCGCGCTGGGTCTGCGCGGCGGGCCCGAATGCCTGGTGGACGCGCGGATCGCCGCCGCCTACCTCGAGCGGCGGACCGCCGAGGACGCCGCCGAGCTGGTGCGGGTCGCCGCCCGGCGGTACGCGCTGTCCGAGGCCGGCACCGCGGACCGCGACTGGGCCTCGGGGATGTCGCGGCAGCTGCGGGCGATCGCTGTGACCGGGCTGAGCAGCGGCATTCCCGCCGGCCCGCCTCCGGCCGGTCTCGGCGTGACGGACCTGGTCGGTTACCGGACGACCGCCCTCGACGACGCCGTCGCGACCGGCCTGCAGCTGATCAACGCCGGGTTCCGGCTGCGGCCGGACGACGCCCGCGCGAAGGAGCTCAACGATGCCCGCGCCCAGTTGCACGCGGCGCGCCGGACCGCCGGGCGGGGCGTGCGGCTCGCGCAGTGGGTGGCCGCGCACGCCGGCCCCGGCGCGAGCAGCACCCTCGAAGTCTGGATCCGCGAGCTCGCCGGGGAATGGGCGGGCCTGGGCCGGTCGGCCGCCGTCGCCGAGGCGTGGCCGAAGGTGGTCGCGGGCCTGCGGGCGGCGGCGCCGACACTGCGGGCGCTGGCCGCGGAAGACGACGCCGGCACCGTCACCACGCTGCTGAACTGGCTGGCGCTGGGCCCGGACGCCGCGGGCGGCGACGACGTCGTCCAGGCCCGGCTGGTGACCCTGCACGTGGCGACGCGCGGGCTGCTCGCCCAGGCGCCGTCGGTCGACCAGCGGGTCGATCTCGTGCAGGTCAGCGCCGATTCGCGGACGCTGCTGGACATGACGCGGCGCCGGTCGTGGGACAAGCTGACCGGGATGCAGGCGAGCTACTTCGGCGCGTTCTACAAGGCGTCGTGGCGGGCCAGCGACTGGATGTGGGGCCGCGTCGACGGCGCGGGCTGGCTGGTCCAGTGCCTGCTCGACCCGGTCCGCCTCGAGACGCTGCGTGACATCGTCGGCCGCGAGCGGTTCCGCGACGAGCTCGTCGCCGCGCTCGAGCCGGTCTGGCGCAAGCCGGACGAGCGCGACCGGTGCACGCCGGCCGAGGTGGGGCAGCTGTGCGACCAGCTGACGGCCGAGCTGGCGTTCCTCGGCCTCGACGCCGACCTCGCACCGGTCGCGTTCGGTGACCACCGTCCGATCAGCATGCCGGTGACGGCCATGGTGCTGGCCCGGACGCGGCAGGCCGAAATCGCCGCGGAGGAGCTCCCGGTCGTCACCCTCGCATCGCGCTACGACGCCGACGACCGCTCCGGCATCGAGAAGGCGCTGGCCGAAGACCTGCCCGGGGTCGACGCCGGCGCCGCGCAGGCCCGGTTCCAGGCCTGCCGCGTCTCGGCGGAGAAGATCGCCGGGGAGCAGGGCACCGCACGGCTGACCCGGACGCTCGTCGCGCTCGGGGCCGCCACGGTCAACGCCGGGACGATCGCGTTCCGGCTGCCCGGCGGCTGGCCGCAGACCGTCGCGGGCATGCTGCGGACGGTGGCCCGGAGCACGGCGAGGGTCTCGCAGGGCGCGTCCCGGCTCGGCACCGCGGGTTCGCTCGCGGCGGGCGTGCTGGCCCTGCTGGCCGGGCTGGTGCTCGGCAACAACGGTGGCGCGGTCCTGCAGTGGGTCGGGCTCCCCGTCCTCGCGGGCGCGGTCGTCTACCTGGCCACGGCGCTGCTCACCACGGGCCACAAAGCGCGCCGGCTGTTCGCGGGGCTGGGGGCGCTGGTGGTGGCGGCCCTGCTGCTGGCCGCGTTCCTGCCCCCGCTCGCCCGGCCGTTCTTCGGCTGGCTCGGTGACGTCGTGGCCGGCTGGCGCCGCGGCGAGGGCGCCGTGTGGTGGCTGGTGGTCTCCGGGCTGCTCATCCTGCCCGCCGTGGTGACGCCGGCGAGCGCTCTCCGGCGCCGCCTCGGCCACCGCCGCGCCCGGAGCCGGGAGGCGAAGAGCGTGGTGCTCGAAGTCGCCGGGCGTGCGCCCCGGAAGGCAGCGAAATCACCTGCGGAGCGCACCCGGGCATCGAGTTCGCACTGAGCGATTTCGGCCCGTCGCCTTGCGATCACGGGCGGAAAGGTTCATGGTGCGGGTAGGTCACGAGCCGTGAGGTCGCGCCCCGAGGGCGCTCATGCCCATTCGGCGGCCGCGTCAAACAGGTTTGTGCGACTGCTCACGGGGTACTTCGCGTCCCCGCAGGTCATCGCCGGGGCCGTGAGCTGCGTCGCTGGCAGGCGGAAAATTCTCTGTTACGTTTCCTGAGTATGTCCGTAACGCACTTGATCGAATCCCCGACCAAGGCGGACGGCGCGCAGCTGTGGCGAATCGCGCGCGATTCCGCCAAGCTCGATCTCAACTCGCCGTACGCATACATGCTGTGGTGCCACGATTTCGCCGAGTCCTCGGTGGTCGCGCGTGAGGATGGCGAGGCGGTCGGTTTCGTCATCGCCTACCGGCGGCCGGACGCGCCGGAGTCGGCGCTCGTCTGGCAGGTCGCGGTCGACGCGTCCCAGCGGGGAAAGGGCCTGGCCGGCACGCTGCTCGACACGCTGTACACACGCCTGGTCGGCGAGGGGGTGCGTTACCTCGAGACCACGATCACCCCGGACAACGAGGCGTCCATCCGGCTGTTCAGCTCGTTCGCGAAGCGGTGGAACGCCGCCATGGAAACCAGTGTGCTGTTCGGCGGAGAGGATTTCCCCGACGCCGGGCACCTGCCCGAAGAGCTTTACCGCATCGGTCCGCTGACCGCGCCGCCGAATCCGGGCGATTAGGAGAGAAACAACACGATGAGCATCTTCGAAGAGCTCGAATCCGAAGTACGCAGCTACAGCCGCGGCTGGCCGGTCGTGTTCGACCGCGCGCAGGGCAGCTGGCTCCACGACGAAAGCGGAAAGCCCTATTTGGACTTCTTCGCCGGGGCCGGCGCGCTGAACTACGGGCACAACAACCCGCAACTGAAGCAGGTCCTGATCGACTACATCCAGCGCGACGGCGTCACCCACGCCCTGGACATGTTCACCGTGGCCAAGCGCGACTTCCTGCAGACCTTCCGCGACAAGGTCCTCGACCCGCGCGGGTACGGCTACAAGGTCGTGTTCCCCGGGCCGGGCGGCGCGAACGCCGTCGAGGCCGCGCTGAAGCTGGCGCGCAAGGTGACCGGCCGGGAAGCGGTCATCAACTTCACCAACGCCTTCCACGGCATGACGCTGGGCGCGCTGTCGGTCACCGGCAACTCGATGAAGCGCGGCGGCGCCGGCGTCCCGCTGGTGCACGCCACCCCGATGCCGTACGACCAGTACTTCGACGGCGCGATGCCGGACTTCCTCTACTTCGAGAAGCTCCTGCAGGACTCCGGCAGCGGGCTCAACGAGCCGGCCGCGGTGATCGTCGAAGGCGTGCAGGGCGAGGGCGGCATCAACGCCGCGCGCCTGGAGTGGCTGAAGGGCCTCGACGACCTCTGCAAGCGCCACAACATCCTGCTGATCCTCGACGACGTCCAGATGGGCTGCGGCCGCACCGGCCCGTTCTTCAGCTTCGAGGACGCCGGGATCACGCCCGACATCGTCTGCCTGTCGAAGTCCATCAGCGGTTACGGCATCCCGATGGCGCTGACGCTCATCAAGCCGGAGCTCGACGTCTGGGAGCCGGGCGAGCACAACGGCACCTTCCGCGGGATCAGCCCGGCGTTCGTCACCGCCAAGGAAGCGATCGACGTCTACTGGAGCGACGACGCGCTCGAGAAGTCGACCAAGGCGAAGGGCGAGCGCATCGCGTCCGCGTTCTCCGGCCTCGTCGAGGCGTACCCGGAGGCGAACCTGGTCGCCAAGGGCCGCGGCCTGGCGCGCGGCCTCGAGTTCGCGAACGGCGACCTGGCCGGGCGCGTCTGCGCCGAGGCGTTCGCCCGCGGCCTGCTGATGGAAACCTCCGGCCCCGACGGCGAAGTCATGAAGCTGCTGCCGCCGCTGACGCTGACCGACGACGAGCTGACGCAGGGCCTGTCGATCATCGACGAGTCCGTCAAGGCCGTCCTGAAAAAGTAAGGGAGTTCGCCCGTGCTCGTCCGCACACTTGACGAGATCACCGACACCGACGCCGACATCAAGACCGAAAACTGGCGCAGCAAGCGGATCATCCTCGCCAAGGAGGGCGTCGGATTCTCGGTGCACGAGACCACGCTCTACGCGGGGACGGTCAACGACTTCTGGTACGCCAACCACATCGAGGCGGTGTTCATCACCTCCGGTGAGGGCGAGATCGAGGACCTGGCCACCGGCAAGGTGTACGAGCTCAAGCCCGGCACGCTGTACCTGCTCAACGACCACGACAAGCACCAGGTCCGACCGAAGACCGAGATCAAGTGCGTCTGCGTGTTCAACCCCCCGGTGACCGGCCGCGAGGTGCACGACGAAAACGGCGTGTACCCGCTGATCACCGAGGACGCGTAAGCACCGGAGAGGAAACTGGAGGCGAAGCCCGTGACGCTGACGGACACCCGGGTCGACGACGCTTACCCGACCCGGATCACCGGTACGCCGGAGCACCTGCCCCGCGTGCACCCCACGGTGTGGGGTACCGAAGCCGACGGCCCGATCGACGCCGCCACGCTGGCGAACCACGAGACCAAGGGTTACACCGTGGTCGACGACCTGCTCTCCGTCGGGGAGGTCCAGACGTACTGGCAGGAGCTGGTGCGGCTGTCCTCCGACGCGGAGCTCGCCCGGGACGAGCGCGTGATCGCCGAGGCGAAGACCGGTGAGGTCCGGTCGATCTTCGACGTCCACGAGATTTCGGGCTTGATCGCGGAGCTGGTGCGCGACCCGCGCGTGCTGGACCGGGCGCGGCAGCTGCTCGGCTCCGAGGTGTACGTCCACCAGAGCCGGGTCAACTACATGCCCGGCTTCAAGGGCACCGGGTTCTACTGGCACTCGGACTTCGAAACCTGGCACGCGGAGGACGGCATGCCGTCGCCGCGGGCGGTCAGCTGCTCCATCGCGCTGACCGACAACCACCCGTTCAACGGCGGCCTGATGATCATGCCGGGTTCGCACCGGACGTTCGTCCAGTGCGCCGGTGAGACGCCGGACGACAACTACAAGAGCTCGCTCAAGGACCAGCGGGTGGGCGTGCCGGGCGAGGACGACATCACGAAGATGGCGGCCGAGCACGGCATCGACCAGTTCACCGGCCAGGCGGGCTCGGCGCTGTGGTTCGACTCGAACATCATGCACGGCTCCGGGAACAACATCACCCCGTACCCGCGCTCGAACATCTTCCTGGTGTTCAACAGCGTGGAGAACGCCCTGCAGGAGCCGTTCGCGGCCGGCACGCCCCGGCCCGCGTTCATCGCCGGCCGCGATTCGACGCCGATCACGCGCTGAGTCGTTCCGGGCCCTCGGGAGCACGAAGATCCTGACCCGCCGGTGACCGGCCCGGTGCGCCCTGTTACCGTGTCGCCACCGCGCGGGTGTGTGGCCCGTGCAACACGTCTTCGCGGACGACCGGCGGCGGGTACTTCGCTCGGGGTGAGCTCACCCGCCCGGTTGCCCTCGGTGGCGGACGGGCGGACGGCCCCAGGCGGCCCGGCCGGGAGTTTTGACGGCGACCCCGCACCACCGGATCGGGACCGGTGGTGCGGGGTCCTGTCATGTCGGCGTCAATCGCAGGGGCGCGGCACCCCCGCTGCGGATTCCGCCGTGTCCGCGATATGTCCTGGTCCCGGCCCGGTGGGGCGGTATTCGCCGGCGGGCCATCACGGTAGGTTGATTTTTCCGGCGGGGGCGACGCCGGGGACACCGTGGACCCGGGGAGGTGGGCGCGAGCATGGCCCAGACCCGGCTCCAGCTGCTCGGGCCCGTTCAGCTCTTCCACGGCGACGAACCCGTCCCGATCGGCGGCCCGGGGGTCCGCGGCCTGCTCGCGCTGCTGGCGCTGCGGCCCGGCAAGGTCGTCGGGCTCGACGAGATCATCGACGCCCTGTGGGGCCACGACCCGCCGGCGACCGCCCGGACCATCGTCCACGGCAACGTCTCCCACCTGCGGCGCATCCTGCGCGACCTCGACGGCCCGCGCATCCTCACCACCCCGCCGGGCTACCGGCTGGACGTCGAGCCCGACCTGATCGACGTCCACCGGGCCCGCACGCTGCTGGACCGCGCGTCACTGGCCACGCCGGAGGCCGCCGCCGCGCTGCTGGCCGAGGCGCTCGCGCTCTGGCAGGGCCCCGCGCTGGGCGGGGTGCCCGACTCCCTGCGTGCCCCCGAACTCGAGGACCTCCGCCTCGCCGTGCACGGCGCCCGCGTCGACGCCGACCTCGAACTCGGCCGGCACGCGGAACTGATCGTCGAGCTCAGCCCGATCGTCCGGGCCGATCCGCTGGCCGAGCGGACCGCGGGGCAGCTGATGCGGGCGCTGTACCACGCGGGCCGCCGCGGGGACGCGCTCGAGCTGTACCGGACGGTCTCCCGCGCGACCCTGCGCACCCTCGGCGTCGAGCCCGGCGCGGAGCTGCGCTGGCTGCACGAGCGCGTCCTCAACGACGACCTCCCCGCGCGGGACGTCGTCGCCCCGGCCGCCGGCGCGGAGCCGGCGAAAGCGATTTCGCAGCTGCCCGCGGCGGTGCCGAACCTGGCCGGGCGCGCCGAGGAACTGGCCTGGCTCGACGCCCTGGTCACCCGGGCCGAAGCCGGGCAGACGACGATCGCCGTGGTCAGCGGGACCGCCGGGGTCGGCAAGAGCTCGCTCGTCGTGTGGTGGGCGCACCGGGTCGCGTCGCGGTTCCCGGACGGCGTCCTGTTCGCGTCGCTGCGCGGCTTCGACCCGCACCACCCGCCGCTCGAGCCGGCCGAGCTGCTCACCCAGTTCCTGCTCGGCCTCGGCGTCGAAACCGCGAAGGTCCCGGAGCTGCTGCACGAACGGGTCGCCCTCTACCGCTCGCTGATCGCCGGACGGCGGATGCTGGTGCTGCTCGACGACGCCCGCACCGCCGAGCAGGTGCGCCCGCTGCTGCCGCCGAGCGCGCGGACGATGACGGTGGTGACCAGCCGCTCGCGCCTCGACGGGCTCGCCGTGTCGAACGCGGCCAAGCAGCGCGTGCTCGGCACGCTCGCGCCCGACGACGCCGTGGCGCTCATCGAGGAGCTCGCCGGCCCGGCGAGCCTCAACCACGCCCTCGCGCGGCTCTGCGGCTACCTCCCGCTGGCGTTGCGGATCGCCGGCGCGCGGCTCTCGACGAGCGCGCAGCGGACCGCGGAGGAGCTCGTCGACGAGCTCGGCAACGAACGCACCCGGCTCGCGGGGCTGCAGGTCGACGGCGCCGACGACAGCGTCCGCGCGGCGTTCGACGTCTCTTTCCGCGGCCTGCCCGGCGAAGTCGCGCAGACGTTCCTGCAGCTGGGCGCGGTGCCGGGGGTGATGGTCGGGCCGCACGTGATGGCCGCGGTCGCGCAGATCACCGTGGCCGAGGCCCGGCGGCGGTTGCGCACGCTGGCCGCGCACAACCTCATCACCGAGACCGAGCGGGACGTCTTCGTGCCGCACGACCTCGTCTGGCTGTACCTGCGGGAGCTCGCGGAGCAGGAACTCGGCGACAAGGAACGCGACGAAGCGCTCGGCTGGACGGTCCGCTACTACCAGGCCGCGGCCGACCGGGCGCGGCGCCGGCTGGGCCGGGTCGCCGACCCGCTCGACTTCTCCCGAGTCCTCGCCGACGACGTGCTGCCGCCGCTTCCCGGCTTCGCCGAGGCGCACGACTGGTTCGCGGCCGAGTGGCCGAACCTGCTGGCCGTCCTCGACGCCGCGTACGCCGCGCGCCGGCACGACGACGTGTGGCGGCTGGCCCGGCTGGCCCACACCTACCGCGTCGCGTGCCCGCTGCTGGACGAGTGGATGCGGATGGCCGACCTCGGCGTCGCCGCCGCCGAAGCCGCGGGCGACGTCGAGGGCCAGTGCTGGCTGTGGCTCGCGCGGTGCGAGATCGCGTTGACGTTCGAGCTGCCGGGGTCCGGGCTCACCGACGCCGAACGGGCGGCGGAGCTGTCCGCCGCGTCGGCCGACCAGCGGCTGCGGACCTCGGTGGACCTGCACCTCGGGCGGGCGCTGAGCCGGCTCGGCGAGCACGAACGAGCCATCGAACGGCTGGCCGAGGCCATCGCGAACGCTCCCGACGTCACCCTGCGCGGGCAGGCGCTCAGCAGCTGCGCGCAGGCGGAGAAGCGGGCGGGCCGGCTGGCCGACGCGATCGCCCACCAGCGCGCCGGCCTGCGGATCGACCGCGAACTGGGCGACGACGTCCAGGTCGTCGTCTCCCTGGACAAGCTGGCCGAGCTCAGCCTGCGGGTCCGGGACCTCGAGGCCGCCGAGCGGTACGTCTGGGAAGCGATCGACCTGGCGATCAGCCGCGAGTTCGTCGCGCGGGAAGGGACGCTGCGGCTGACGCTGGGCCGGGTGCTGCGGGCCCGGGGCGACATCGACGGCGCGCGCGAACAACTGGCGTTGTCGGTGCGCATTTACGAGCGCGTGCACCCGAAGCTCGTCGGTGAGGTGCGCACCGAACTCGCCGATCTCCAGTGACGGGCTTTCCCGAACTGCGGCCGTTCGGAATTTCATTGCGAATGGGTCACGGCCGGTGCCTGTGCGCTGAATCCTTAGTGGATTCTTAGTGGGCGCGGGCGGTGTCCGCGTAGGTTCGGCGGTGCCGGCAGAGCCCTAGGGGAGGGGCAGGCTGAGACGCCGGTGCCAGGCCCCGCGCGGGAACTCCTCGTGGGGCCCGGAGCCGCCAGGAGCGGCTAATGGCGGCCCGGCCGGCCGAAATGGGGGTAGGCCGGCCGGTCGCCAGGCGGGGTTCCCGCGCCCGGCTCAGCCGACGTTCGCGGTGCAGAGCGCGATCGTCGTCCCGCTGTTTTCCGCGACCTTCTTGCCGTCGACGAGAATGGCGCAGCGGATTTCGTTGCTGACCGTCGCATTGCGGGTGTCCGCGGTGAGCGTCAACAGGTAGGAGCCATTGTTGTAGGAGGCCTGCCCCTGCCAGGCGTCGGTGCTGGCGGGCGCGTTTTCGGTGCGCTGGTCGTTGAGGCTGCCGTAGCGCACGGTCGCGCCGCCGGCGGAGGTGACCTGGAAGGTCACGGCGTGCTTGTCGGTGGCCACCGCGGGCAGGTGGAGCCCGGACTCGCCGCCCCCGAAGAAGGTCGAGTACAGCAGCATCCCGGCCGTGGTGAGCAGCGCGGCGGCGGTGACGGTGGTGGCGGTGATCGCCACCCCGCGGTCGCCCACGGCGCCCTTCTTGGCCTGGACCAGCCCGGTGATCGCCAGGATCAGCCCGATCCCGCCCAGCGGCCACGCGACGAACTCGACATCCGGGACGAACGTGACGACGAGGGCCGCCACACCGAGCAGCAGGCCGACGATCGCCAGGATGTTCCGGGCGGGCTTCGCATTGGCTTGACGACGCTCCGTGGCCGTCACCGGCGGCGCGGGCCGGCCGTGGCGCGCGGTGGCCGGCGGGTACTGCGGGTCGGTCATCATGCGAACCCCTTCGGGTGGGAGTGCGACGACGTTAACCCATAAGTGTGGCCCAGAACGAAATTGTTACATTCTGGAAAAAGTCATTGTCCCACCATTTGGGGTCAGGTATCGATATTTCCTGACATCGCGGGCATGGTGTGGCCCGATGATCAATGGGAAGAATATCGGAGTTCCCACTGTTCGGCGCGACCTTTTGCGACCTCGCAGCGGGTATCGTAAATATCCTACGGTCATCCGGGCACCGCCGGGAGGCCTACGACGACCGTCGGTACCGGCGTTCAAGACGAAAGTCGTATACCGGACTTCTCAGTCGAAAAGGCTTACTTCCGGGGTGATTTCGAGCAGTTCGAAGACGGGCCGGCCGCGCCGTCCGTCGATCGTCGTCGTGCGCACGACGCGTAGCCGGGCTGTCACCGGACGGTCGAGGTTCTCCTTGATCTGGTCCAGCAGGTCCGGCGCCACCGCGCCCTGGATCGTGCCGCCCGACTCGCGGTCGAGGTAGAAGATGCGCCGCCGGGTGCGGACGCCGTCGAGCCGCCCGCGGACCGTCTCGTAGCCGACCTCTTCGCGGGATTCGCGGAGGCTGCCCTGCAGGATCCGCGCCTGCTCGGTGGTCATGCTGCGGGTGACCTGCTCGCCCGCGGTCGGGGTCAGCGCCATCCCGATGCCGGCGTTCTTCGCGACGGCGTTGACGATGTCGCTCACCGCGTTGCGGACGGTGTCGCGCTGGAGCAGCACGGCGTCGAGCGCGCCGTCGTCCGAGCCGTTCGCCGGCAGGAAGTCGCACAGCTCCTTGACCGCGCGCTCGGACAGCGTCTCGATGCCGTCGACGATCAGCGCGTCGTCGGAGACGTCGAGCTCGGGGAAGCCGAAGAAGATCGCGTTGCCCGCCTGGCCGCGCTGGATCAGCGGCGCCTTGTCCCGGTCGGTCTGCTGGACCTGGGTGACCTCGCCGGACGGGTTCCGGATGATGTGCCCGATCTTCGCCGTCGCGTCCTGCAGCGCGCGGCTGATGTCGGAGAAGGTGTACGCGTCGATGGTCTGCTCGCCGATCACCGACACGTGCAGCAGCGGTGAGCGGGACGTCCGCTCGAACTTGGCGTTGGCCGCCATCGCCGAGGCGCGGGCCAGGTCGTCGAGCCACGTGCCGCCGGGGATCTCGTCGGCGATGCGCCGGAACTCGTTCCTCACCAGATCATCTCCGGGTAGCCCCTGCCGCCTCGGGCCCAGACCTCGGCCCACACGTCTTCGTCGCCGGGGCGGCACAGGAAGCCGTCCAGCATGCCGCCGACCGGCTGCACCTGGTCGAGGTACATCGCCGGCTGCCCGACGATCACGCCGCGCAGCGTGAGCAGGCCGTAGAGCGCCGACCGGCCGGCGTCGTCGAGCCGCTTGAGCGCGCCCCACTCGTCCGGGATGAGGACGACGTCGAGGCTTTGCGGCGGGTGGGCGGTCCGGGTGATCAGCTCGCCACCGATCCAGGCGCGGCCGGACGGGATGATCCGCCGGGCGACGCCGAGGTAGCTGTTGAGCGCGCTGAAGAGGATCTCGCGGTCGTTCTGGTGCGGGGCGTCGAACACCAGGCGTTCGTAGACGTCGGCGAGGTCACCCGCGTGCCGGCCCGGCGGCAGGACCTGCTGCGACGTCCAATGGGGGAGCGCCACTCCACCCCCTTCTCAGCCTTCGCTCACAGTGCGTAGCCGAACTTACCAGGATGGGTGTCAGCCACCGCGCCCAGGCTGGTGCCACTGCCGGGTCGCGTCCGGCGGCTCTTCGGCCTGCGGCCAGGCGGGTTCTTCTTCGGTGGGCCAGTCCTCGGCCTGCACCCCGCGCTGCGGCGGCAGCGGCAGGTGTCCTTCGCGGTGGCCGACGGGAGCGGCTTCTTCGTCGTCGTGGACCTCGGTGCGCGGCTCGGGCGCGTGCTGCGCCCACGCGGCCGGGATGAACTGCGTCTGCTCGGTCGAAAGGGGCGGCGGCGGCTCGTACGGCGGCGCTTCGTCGTCGAACTCGGCTTCCCGTGCCGCGGGCTCGGGCCGGGGCCGCGGGGCGGCGCGCAGCACGAGCCACGACGTCACCGCACCGAGGGCGAAGGCGACGATCAGCCACAGCCAGATCTGCCCGAACAGCCAGAACATCAGCTCATCACCCCTCAAACGACCGTGATCTCGACACGCCGGTCTTCTTCGCCGCCGGTGGCCGGCCGGGTGTCGCCCAGCCCCCGGTAGGTCACGCGGTTGGTCGCCAGCCCGTTGGCGGTGAGGATCCGCGCGACGGCCCGGGCGCGGTCCCGCGAGAGTTTGAGAGCGGCGCTCTCGCCACCGGGCCCCCGGGCGACGTGCCCGGTGACGCGGTACCGGAAGCCGGCGGGCGCCTTGGCGAGAGCGATCGCGACGCTGCGCGCGGCCTGCTCGCCGTCGGGGGTGAGCTTGGCCGTGTCGGGCTCGAAGGCGATGGGCGCCTCGGTGAGCAGCCGGTCGATCTCGGCCTGCACGCCGGCCTTGTCGGTGGGCGGCGGAGCGGTGGTGCTGGTGGTCGGCGGCGGACTCGACGTGGTGGCGGCGGTGGTCGGCGGCGGCGGGCTCGGGGTGGCGCTGCTGGGCGCCACGGGGGTGACATCGCCGTTGACCTTGGCGGCCCGGACACCGTCGACGTTTTGCACGATTTCCAGAGCCCTGAGCGCTTGGCCGGGCGGGAAGCCGCTGAGCGTGGCGTCGCGCCCGTCGAAGCGGACATCCCCGGTGGGGAGCCCGGCTTCGAAGAGGGCGGTCTGGGCCCGCGCGGCCAGGTCCCGTTCCATGCTCCCGGACCGGGCCCAGGTGGCGACCCCCGCGAGCAGCGCTGTGACCAGCACCGCAACCGGGACCACGAGGATCCAGCGCCGACGCATAAGGGGACTGTAAGCCGGGTGCCGCGGGTTGGCGACCTGAATCCGGGTGGTGATCCACAAGTTGTCCCCAGGTAAGTCGACATGTGGACAACTGCGGAGATCGTGTTCGTTCGGGCACGTTCTGTCGGAGGTCGGCGATAGGGTGGAGGCGGGTGGTTCCCCCAGGGAGGGTGGGCCACGTTCGGGGCGGTTTGTGGCTGCGATTTGCGGCTGCCGTTTTGTGGCGGCGGTTCGTGGCTGCTGGCTTGGGGCTGCGGGTTTGTGGTTGATGATCGTCCGGGAGCCGGGAGCCGGGAGCCGGGAGCCGGGAGCCGGGAGCCGGGAGCCGGGAGCCGGGAGCCGGGAGCCGGGAGCCGGGAGCCGGGAGCCGGG
>NZ_JBFAZA010000063.1:14120-35853 GCF_040681595.1 Amycolatopsis sp. NPDC051716
GCCGGGAGCCGGGAGCCGGGAGCCGGGAGCCGGGAGCCGGGAGCCGGGAGCCGGGAGCCGGGAGCCGGGAGCCGGGAGCCGGGAGCCGGGAGCCGGTGCCCGGCCGCTGCCGATTCGGCGGCTTAGCCGAGCCGCACAAGCGCGCCGCGGGGCGATCAAGCGCACTAAGCGTGGCTGCCAGCCCCGGTCAGCCCGCCGTGAGCAGCCTCGATATCCGGCCGCCGCGGATTCGGCGACTTTCCCGAGTCCGTAAGGCCGCCGAAAACCAAGCGCTAAGCGTGGCTGCCACTCCGTTCAGCCCACCGTGGGCAGCCTCGATATCCAGCCGCCGCGATCCGGCAGGCTTCGCCGAGCCCCCGCAAGCCCGCCGCGGGGAAACCAAGCGCCCACCGGGGGCTGCCAGCCCCGATCAGCCCGCCGCGAAACCCCCAAACCCGGCCACTCGAGCGCCGCCCCCAGCGGCGATCACCACCTCCGGAAACCCGGCCGAACCCTCAGCTGGCCTGCTGGTGCGGAGCGCTGTCCGGCACCTCGAGCACATCCAACGGCACCAGCGGCGCCAGCTGAGGCCGCTTCGGCGACAACCCATCCCCCATCGACTCGCCGCGCAGCTGCCGCCGGATCCAGGGCAGCAGGTGCACCTTCGTCCACGTCAAATCCGACCGCCGGGAGTCGATCCAGCGGTTCGGGGCCTCCTCCAGGGGCCACGGCTCGCGCCAGTCGCTCTCCACCGGGATGCCCAGGACCTCCGCCGCCTTCATGGCGATCCTGGCGTGGGCCTCCGGGGAAAAGTGCAGGCGGTCGTCGCTCCAGGCGCGGCGGTCGTGCAGGGGGGCCATCGTCCACAGGTCGACCATGCGGGCTCCGTGGCGCTCCGCGATCGCCCAGAGGTTCGTGTTGTAGATCGCCACCTTGCCGCGCAGCACCGACATCACCGACAGGACCTTCGTGTCCGGGCCGTTGAACATCAGCACCGGGATGCCCGCCTCGCGCAGCTTCGCGACGCCCTCCTCCAGGCGCTCGGTGACCGCGTCGACGTCCGCGCCCGGGACGATGATGTCGTTGCCGCCGGCACAGAGCGTGACCAGGTCGGGCTTCAGCTCCAGGGCGATCGGGAGCTGCTCGTCGAGGATCTCGTCGAGCATCTTGCCCCGCAGCGCCAGGTTGGCGTAGCGGAAGTCGCTGCGGCCGGCCGCCAGGACCTCCGCGAGCCGGTCGGCCCACCCCCGGAAGGTGCCGTCCGGCAGGTCGTCGTTGAGGCCCTCGGTGAAGCTGTCACCGAGGGCTACGTAGCTGTCGAATCCGTACACGTGGGTCCCCTTCCCATCCTGCGACCGACACACCCCGACATGTAGTTGTACACCTCAACTAACCATCGGCCGCAATCCCGCTCTCCCCCGGGCGTTCAGCCTGCGGTAACAGTGTCTTATCTTGTCGGCCTTCTCCGCCTCTCTATTACGCAGTCTTCACCTTCGGCATGCCGTGAAACCGCACACTCGAAGGCAAACCCGGCACCCGATGTGGCGAAAATCTCCCTGCCCGGGGCGTGCAGGACGCGATCCGGCAGGCTGGACCCGTGTCCGGAGAACCCCGCGAATCGCTCACGCAGATCCTCGGTGGCCGCCGGGGCGCGCTCGACGCCAGCATCCCGCCCGTCGGCTTCGTCGCCGGCTGGCTCGCCGCCGGGCAGTCCGTCGCCTGGGGTGCCGGTGCCGCCGTCGTGGTCGCCGTTGCGGTCGGGGTCTACCGGCTCGTCCGCGGTGGCAAGGTGCGCGCGCTGGTCGTCAGCCTGGCCGCCGTCGTCGCGGCCGCGCTGATCGCCCTGCACACCGGCCGCGCCCAGGACTTCTTCCTGCTGCAGCTGATGTCCAATGTGGCCAGCGCCCTGCTGTGGGCGGCCAGCATCGTCGTGCGGTGGCCGCTGCTCGGCGTGGTCGTCGGCCTGCTGCTGGGCCAGAAGACGCGCTGGCGCCGCGACGCCGTGCTGCTCAAGGCCTACTCGCGGGCCAGCTGGGTGTGGGTCCTCCAGTACACGGTGCGCGTGGTCGTCTACGGCCTGCTGTGGTCGGCCGGCCAGGTGCTCGCGCTCGGCGTGGCCCGCACGGTGCTGTCGTGGCCGCTCGTCGCGCTGACCGTCGCGGTCAGTGGCTGGGTGCTCTACCGGGCGTTGCCGCCGGAGCATCCCGGCCTGCGCCTGGTGCCGGAAACCCGCTCGGACGACGTACCCGGGGCATAAGGCGGCCCCCGGCGAGGGGGGAGGGTCCGGGGGCCGCTGCCTACGGTACCCGGACTACCCGGGTTCAGTCGACGTTTTCGCGTCTTTGCGCCGCGTTTTGCTCAATATCGTTCCGGCCGGGGCCGTGGCGCGCCCTCGCCGAACGCGTCCACGGCGGCCAGCCACGCCGCCCCGAGCACCCCATCGGAGCTGGTCAGCACCTCGAGGCCGGTCAACCGGCGGCGGACGAGCTCGCCGACCGGGCTGGCCCCGGTGAGCACCGAGCCGACGAGCACGACGGGAGTCGACTCGCCGGGCTCGCGCGCCGCGAGGGCGTTCTCGGCCAGGAACCCGGCCGCGCGGGTGACGATCTCCCGGGCCGCGGGCTCACCCGCGTCGTGCGCCGCGCTCACCAGCGGGGCGAACCGGGCGAGCCGGACGGGCGCCTCCGCGTTGGCCGCGGTGATCAACGCCCGGGACGCGGCCAGCCGCGCGGCGTCGTCGCGGACGTCCAAACCGGACGGTCCCAGCGCCGCGGTCAGCACCGCCGAGGGCAGCCCGTCGAGCGGCCGCCCGCGCCCGAGTGCCTCCAAAGTGGAGCGGACGGCTTCGCGGCCGAGCCAGAACGCCGACCCTTCGTCGCCCAGGAGCCAGCCGTAGCCGCCGGTCGTGCCGGCCAGCCGCCGCTTCCGGATCCGGCCCACGATCGAGCCGGTACCGGCGACGACGACCGTCCCGTCCGGGGCCGGCGTCGCCGACGCGTACGCCACTTCGGCGTCGGCGACCGTCCGGACGGCACACGTGAGACCGATTCGCGTCCACGCCGCGGCGAAGACCGCCGCCACGTCCTGGTCGCTCAGCTTGCTGACCCCGGCCATGCCGACGACGCACGCCCGCACGGCGCCGGGGTCGTGGGCGCCGAGCGCCGCGGTGATCGCGCCGGCGATCCGGCCCGCGGCGACCTCGGGCGCGTGCGCGTTCGGGTTGGCCCCTTCGCCGCGCCCGGTGCCCAGCACCGCGCCGGCGGCGTCGACCAGGGCGGCCCTGGTCGACGTGCCGCCGGCGTCGACGCCCACCGCGAAGCTCACCGGGTCTTGGTCACCTTCAGCAGGCCGCGCGGGCTGTCCGGGTCGCCGCCGCGGGCCAGCGAAAGGCCGAGCGCGATCCGCTGGATCGGCAGGATCTCCAGGATCGGCGCCAGCTCCTCCACCGTCGGGGCGACGTCGATGCGCAGCGCCGCGGGCACCTCGGCGGCGGCCGAACCGACCGCGAGGACGTCCGCGCCGCGTTTGCCGACGGCCTCGAGGACCTCGTGCATCGCGCGGCCGCCGTGCCCGGCGCTGGTCACCGCGAGCACGGCGGTCTCGCCGTCCACCGCCGCCACCGGGCCGTGCAGCAGATCCGCGCCGCTGTACGCGCGGGCGGCCAGGTAGCTGGTCTCGGCGAGCTTGAGCGAACCCTCGAGCGCGCTGGCGTAGGAGTAGCCTCGGCCGGTGGTGAGGACCCGGTCCACGAAGCGGTACCGGTCGACCGCGCGCCGCACGCCCTCCTCGGCGCCGTCGAGGGTCTGCTGCGCCAGTTCGCCGATCTTCTCGGCGTCGGCCGCCTTGCCGCCGCGCACCGCGTCGATCAGCAGGTACAGCGCCATCAGCGTCGCGGAGTAGGTCTTGGTGGCCGCGACGGCCTTCTCGACGCCCGCGCCGATGTCGACGCCGAGCTCGGACGCCGCCCGCAGCGGCGAGTCCGGCGTGTTGGTGACGGACACCGTCAGCGCGCCCTGGCGGCGCGCCGTTTCGGTGACCTCGATCAGGTCGGGCGAGCCGCCGCTCTGGCTGACCGTGACGAACAGCACGTCCCGCAAATCGGGCCGCGCGCCGTACAGCGTCGCCGTCGAGGGGGAAACCAGACCGGCCGGAAGGCCGAGCAGTACCTCGATCAGGTACTTCGCGTACAACGCTGCGTGGTCGCTCGATCCACGCGCGGCGAGCAAAGCGAACCGCGGGGGCCTCTGTGAGATCTTTTCCGCCACTTCGGCGATTTCCGCCTGACGCGCCACCAGTCCGGCCAGGACGTCCGGCTGCTGGGCGATCTCCGCGGCCATGTGCACGCCGGGCCGTTGTTCGGTCATCATTTTCCTCTCCACCTCCGGCATTATGTACCGGACTCAGGCGGCGTCGGTCAGGTCTAGACCAATGTTATAGGGGCGGCGCGTTTGGGGAAAAGGGTACGTTTCTTACGGGGACGTGGCGTGCGATGAGGGAAGACATAGGGAGCCGGGCATGTTGGAGACCACCACCACGGGCGAGGCGGGCGCCGTCGCCGGGCTGCGCGGGCAGCGCGAGCCCAAATACTGGGCGCTGAAACAGCACCTCCTCGACCTCTTGGACGTGCTGCCGCCGGGGTCGCCGATCCCGACCGAACGCGCGCTCGCCGGGGAGTTCACGGTCTCCCGCACCACCGTGCGCCAGGCGCTGGCCGACCTCACCGCCGAAGGCCGCCTGCACCGGGTGCAGGGAAAAGGCACCTTCGCGGCCGAGCCGAAGCTCGCCCAGCGGCTGCAGCTGTCCTCCTACACCGAGGACATGCGCAAGCAGGGCCTGAAGCCGTCCTCGAAGCTCCTCGAGGTCGAAGAAATGCCGGTCGAGGGCGACCTCGCCAAGCTGCTCGGAATCCGGACCGGCGCGAAAATCCTTCGCCTTCGACGACTTCGACTGGCGGACTCGCAGCCGATGGCGCTGGAGACGACGCACCTTCCCCTCGGCCGTTTCCGCGGGCTGCGCAAGCACGTCTCGGCCGGCGGTTCGTTGTACGCCGTTCTACGCGAGCACTACGGCGTCGAACTCGAACGCGCGGAAGAAACGATCGAGACGTCGCTGGCGGGCCCGCAGGAAGCGGAGATGCTCGGCGCGGACGTCGGCATGCCGGTGCTGATGCTGACCCGCCACTCGTTCGCCACCGACGGCAAGCCGGTCGAGTTCGCCCGCTCGGTCTACCGCGGTGACCGCTACAAGTTCGTGACGACGCTGCTGCCGTAGGGCTCGTGAGTGGTAAGGCGGGTTAGAACCCGCTTTGCCACTCACGAGGGCCGGGTTGACGGCGGTCCCCGGTCAAGGTGAAGTGAGAACCTTATTCTGGTTAGGTCGGCGCAACGGACCGCCGGTCGCGCACCTGCGGTGACTGTTGCGCCGACCGACGGCTGAATAAGGTTCTCAGGGTGACTGCCACTGAAGACACCGGGATCCGATGGGGGACCGGCGCCGCGCGCGGTGTCCTCGCGACCACCATCCTCGGCTCCGGCATGGCGATGCTCGACGGCACGATCGTCAACGTCGCCCTGCCCCGCATCGGCGCCGAACTCAACGCCTCCGTCGCGGGGCTCCAGTGGATCCTCGACGGCTACCTGCTGGCGCTCGCCGCGCTGATCCTCGTTGCCGGTTCGCTCGGCGACCGGTACGGCCGGCGCCGCATGTACCTCGTCGGCGTGGTCTGGTTCGGCGTCGCGTCCGGCCTGTGCGCGGCCGCGACGTCCACCGAGATGCTCGTCGCGATGCGGATCCTGCAGGGCATCGGCGGCGCGCTCCTGACACCCGGGTCGCTCGCGATCCTCCAGGCGTCCTTCGTGCACGACGCCCGCTCCCGCGCGATCGGCGCCTGGTCCGGCCTCGGCGGCATCGCGGCCGCCGCCGGACCCCTGCTCGGCGGCTTCCTCGTGCAGGTCTGGTCGTGGCGGCTGGCGTTCCTCATCAACGTGCCGATCGCGGTCGTGGTGGTGCTCATGGCGCGGAAGTTCGTCCCCGAATCGCGTGACCCGGACGCCACCGGGCACCCGGACTTCGGGGCCGCCGCTCTGGGCGCCCTCGGCCTGGCCGGGATCACCGGTGCGCTGGTGGAGGCGCCCGCCCGTGGCGTCGGCGACCCGATCGTGCTGGTCGCGGGCCTGCTGGGGATCGCGGGGCTGGCCGCGTTCGTCGCCGTCCAGCGCCGGTCGGCGGAGCCGCTCGTGCCGCCGTCGCTGTTCCGCGACCGCACGTTCACGCTCTCGAACGCGCTGACCTTCGTCGTCTACGCCGCCCTCGGCGGCGTGATGATGCTGCTGGTCATGCAGCTGCAGGTCTCGCTCGGTTACTCGCCGACCGCGTCCGGGCTGGCCGGCCTGCCGCTGACGGTGATCATGCTGCTGCTCTCGGGCCGCTCCGGCGCGCTCGCGCAGCGCATCGGCCCGCGGGCGCAGCTGGTGGTGGGCCCGATCGTCGTCGGCATCGGGATGCTGCTGATGCTGCGCATCGCGCCCGGCGCGTCCTACCTCGGCACGGTGCTGCCCGCGGTCGTGGTGTTCGGGCTCGGCCTGGCGACGGTCGTGGCCCCGGTGACCGCGACGGTGCTCGCCGCGGCCCCGGACCGCTACGCCGGTGTCGCGTCCGGCGTCAACAACGCCATCGCCCGCTCGGGCGGCCTGCTGGCGGTGGCGGTGCTGCCCGCCGCGGCCGGGCTGACCGGCGAGGCGTACACCGACCCGGTCGCGCTGACGGCGGGCTGGCGGACGGCGCTGGTCATCTGCGCGGTGCTGGCGATCGCCGGTGGCCTGATCGCGCTGGGCATCCACAACGGCGTCCTCGCGCCCCCGGCGGAGGCCAAGCCCGACGATGACTGCCCCCACCTGGGCAAGTGCTACCACTGCGGCGTCGAGGGCCCGCCGACGCACGTCCGCCGCGGCGGGACCCCGGTCGCCGGCTCCTAACCCGCGAGGATCTCGGCGAACAGCGCCGGGTCCGCGTTGCCGCCCGAGACCAGCGCGACGGTCTTCCCGGCCGGCAGCTCTCCGGCGTGGAAGAGGTACGCCGCCGTCGTCACCGCGCCGCTGGGCTCGGCCACCAGCCGGGCCTTGCGGGCGAGGACGCGGACGGCCTCGCGGATCTCGTCCTCGGTCACCGTCACCATCCGGTCGACGACTTCCCGCAAATGGGCGAACGTCAATTCCGACGGTTGCGAGCGCAGGCCGTCGGCGATCGTCTTGGCGCGGTCGGCCTGCGGCCACCGGACCAGCCGGCCCTGCCGGAGGCTGTCGGCGACGTCCGCGGCCAGCGCGGGCTCGACGCCGATCACGTGCGCCCGCGGGCAGCGGGCCCTGATCGCGGTGCCGACGCCGGCCGCCAGGCCGCCGCCGCTGATCGGCACCAGCACGACGTCGACGTCCGGCAGGTCCTCGGCGATCTCCAGGCCCGCCGTGCCCTGGCCGGCGATGATGGCCGCGTGATCGAACGGCGGGATGAGGGTCAGCCCGCGTTCGATGGCCAGTTCGCGCGCTTTGCCCTCGTGTTCGCCGATCGGCACCTCGATCACCTCGGCGCCGTACGCGCGGGTGGCCTCGACCTTGATCCGCGGCGCGACGTCCGGCACGACGATCACCGCGGGCACGCCGTACCGCTGCGCCGCGTACGCGACTGCCTGCGCGTGGTTGCCGCTGGAGTACGCGATGACGCCGCGGGCGCGGGCCGCGTCGTCGAGGGCGGCGATGGCGTTGAACGCGCCGCGCACCTTGAACGCCCCGACCGGTTGCAGGCTTTCGGGTTTAAGCCACAGGGTTTCGCGGGGATCCCAGGTTTGGAGCAGCAGAGGCGTGCGTACGGCGACATCTTCGACGCGCTTCGCGGCGGCCTCGATGTCAGAGATCGTCACCAGTTCCATGTGCCGAGTATGTCAAGAAAACGTTCGACCCGGAGTGTCCATTATGGACATAGAGAGTGGTCCTCCTCACGCTGCGGCAACGAGGGGAGTGCCTCATGCGCCTCAGACGTTGGACAGGGGAGAACACGGACTACCTAGATCGGGATCATGAGCAAGGAGAACGTAGCGGCTTCGGAAGCGAAAGAAGAGAAATCGGGCCTGCGGATCGCGCAGGTTCTGGCGGCGGCGCTGGCGGCGGTGACCGCGGCGCTGCTCGGCTCGACACTGGGCGTGGCGGGCACGGTGGTCGGCGCCGGCGTGGCGAGCGTGGTGTCGACGGTCGGCAGCGAGCTGTACCTGCGCTCGCTGCAGCGCACCCGCGAGGCGGCGCTCAGGGCGCGCCAGCTGGCGACGTCGGGCATCCGGCGGCGGGGACCGGCCGACGAGCCGTCGGACGTGCCGATCACCGACCAGCCCACGGTCCAGCTGAAACCGCCGGAGGAGGAGCCGTCACGGCTGTCCGCGCGGCTGCGGAAGCTGCGCTGGCCGCTGATCATCGCCACGAGCCTGGCGGCGTTCGCGGTGGCGATCCTGTCGATCGTCGGCTTCGAGTCGGCGACGGGCACCCAGATCGGCGGCGGCACGGGCCCGAGCCTCGGCAAGATCTTCACGGGCGGCGGCGGCCACCCGGACCAGACGCCGTCGACGACCCCGCCGACCTCGGCGAACGACACGCAGGTGTCCCCGACGGAGACGACGGCAACGCCGCCTTCGACGAGTTCGACCGCCCCGGCGACGTCGTCGGAGACCCCGACGACCACCCCGAGCACGACGACCGCCCAGCCGTCGGCCTCGGCGCCGGCGACCTCGGCGACCCCGCCGACCAGCAAGGGCGTGGCGACGACGCCGACCCCGTAGCAGCGTCCCCAATGACTCATTCGGGACCTCGGACGTCCCGAATGAGTCATTCGCGGCATCGGCGAGTTCGAGGTCAGGGCAGGCGGGCTCGCAGTTCGCGCGCCGCGGCCTCGGGGTCCTCGGCCTCGGTGATCGCCCGGACCACCACGATCCGGGACGCTCCCGCGTCGAGGACTTCCGGGAGCCGCGGCCCGTCGATGCCGCCGATGGCGAACCAGGGCCGGTCGGGGGTCCAGGCCGCCGTCGCGCGCACCAGGTCCAGGCCCGGTGCCGGGCGGCCCGGCTTGGTCGGCGTCGGCCAGCACGGGCCCGTGCAGAAGTAGTCCACCCCGGGCTCCGCGGCCGCCGCGAGGGCCTGGTCGAGCGAGTGCGTCGAGCGGCCGATCACCACCTCGTCGCCCAGGATCCGGCGGGCCAGCGGCACCGGGATGTCGTCCTGGCCCAGGTGCAGCACGTCGGCCCCGACGGCCAGCGCCACGTCGGCCCGGTCGTTCACCGACAGCAACGCCCCGTGGCGGGCACACGCCTCCGCCAGCACCTCCAGCGCCGCGATCTCGCCGGCCGCCTCCAGCGCACCGGTTTTGTCGCGCAGCTGGATGATGTCGACGCCGCCCGCCAGGGCCGCGTCGGCGAAGGCGGCCAGGTCGCCACGGTCGGTGCGGGCGTCCGTGCACAGGTACAGGCGCGCGCCGTCGAGGCGGGCGCGGATCTTGTCACCGGAGAGGGCGGGCATAGCGGCGACCGTACCGCGCGCGTTGACAATCCGACCGAAGAAGGCCGCCCCGCAAGCGGCAGGTGCGGTTGCCGCGAAAGGCATCCGGCCGTGACTGCGGTTGGATTATCAACGAACGGCACAGTAAGGTGGAGGTGTCCGCACGGGAGCCCGAGGCACGGGCTGAGAGGGAGCTGCCGCTCCGACCGTGGAACCTGATCCGGGTCATGCCGGCGCAGGGAGCGTGATTCCCATGACGAACCTGGCAGTGGTGGGCGGCGGCGTGATCGGCCTGTCCGCCGCGTGGCGCGCCGCGCGCACCGGCCGCGAAGTGACCGTCTACGACCCCGAACCCGCGCGCGGCGGGGCGTCCTGGCTGGCCGGGGGCATGCTCGCCCCCGTCACCGAGGCGTGGCCGGGCGAGGAGGACGTCCTCCGCCTCGGCGAAGCCTCGCTGAAGCGGTGGCCCGGGTTCGCGCGTGACCTGGCGGAAGAGGGCTTCGACCCGGGGCTGGCCGGGCACGGGACGCTCGTCGTCGCCTTCGACAGCGCCGACGCCGGCTACCTGGACATCCTGGCCGGTCACCTGCACTCGCTCGGCCGCGCGGCCGAGCGGCTCACCGGGCGGGAGGTCAAGCGGCTCGAACCCGGTACCGGGTCCGTCCGAAGTGGACTCCACGTGCCCGGCGACCTGGCCGTGGACAACCGGAAACTGCTCGACGCGCTGTACGCGGCCTGCGTCGGCCAGCAAGTCCGGTTCGTGCGCGAGCGCGTCGAAGAACTCCCGGACGCCGAAGCCGTCGTGCTCGCCGCGGGCGCCTGGACCGGGCGGCTGCACCCGCTGCTCGCCGGCGCCGTCCGCCCGCTCAAGGGCGAAATCCTCCGGCTCAAGCCCCGTCGCGGCTGCCTGCCGCCACCCACGCACACCGTCCGGGCCGTCGTCGAAGGCCGCCCGATCTACCTCGTCCCGCGCGCTGACCAGGAGCTGGTCCTCGGCGCCACCCAATACGAGGCCGGGTTCGACCGGGCCGTCACCGCCCGCGGCGTGCGCGAGCTGCTCGAAGGCGCCGAACGCGTCTTCCCCGCGATCACCGAGTACGAGCTGACCGAGACCGCCGCCGGCCTGCGGGCGGGCAGCCGGGACGCGCTGCCGTACCTGGGCGTCCTGGACGACGGCGTCTTCGCCGCGACCGGGCACCACCGCAACGGCCTGCTGATGGCCCCGGTGACCGCGGACGCCGTGGTCGCCTGGCTCGACGGGGACGAGCCGCCCGAAGGCACCGCGGCCGCGTCCCCCGCCCGCCTGCACCAGAAGGAGCACGTGTGATGGAGATCAAGCTCAACGGCGAGTGGACGGCGTTCCCGGACGGCGCCACCGTCGCCGACGTCCTCGACGCCACCGGCGGGCAGCGGCCCGGGATCGCCGTCGCGGTCGACGGCGTCGTCGTCCGCCGCGCCGACTGGGCGGCCACCGCCGTGCCCAAGGGGGCGGGCGTCGACGTGCTCACCGCGGTCCAGGGAGGCTGAAATGGACGAAGCGCCACTGGTCATCGGCCCCTGCAAGCTGACGTCCCGGCTGATCATCGGCACCGGCGGCGCGGCCAACCTCGCCGTCCTGGAACGCGCGCTGGTGGCGTCCGGCACCGAGCTGACCACCGTCGCCATGCGCCGCGCCGACGCCGAAGGCGGCTCCGGCGTCCTCGAACTCCTGAAACGGCTCGGCATCGAACTGCTGCCGAACACGGCGGGCTGCCGGACGGCCGCCGAGGCCGTGCTCACCGCGCAGCTCGCGCGGGAGGCGCTGGAGACCGATCTCATCAAGCTCGAAGTCCACGCCGACGACCGGACGCTGCTCCCGGACCCGTTCGAGACCCTCGACGCCGCCGAGCGGCTGGCCGCCGACGGGTTCACCGTGTTCGCCTACACGAACGACGACCCGGTGCTCGCGCTGCGCCTGGAGGAAGCCGGCTGCGCCGCGGTGATGC
Source organism: Amycolatopsis sp. NPDC051716 (assembly GCF_040681595.1). Taxonomy (NCBI): domain Bacteria; kingdom Bacillati; phylum Actinomycetota; class Actinomycetes; order Pseudonocardiales; family Pseudonocardiaceae; genus Amycolatopsis; species Amycolatopsis sp. NPDC051716. Next base: position 25,615 of record NZ_JBFAZA010000063.1, read on the forward strand.
CGCTGGGCGCGCCGATCGGCACCGGCCTCGGCATCCGGAATCCGCACAACATCGAGCTGATCGTTTCGCGGGCGGGCGTCCCGGTGATCCTGGACGCCGGAATCGGCACGGCCTCGGATGCGACGCTGGCGATGGAGCTCGGCTGCGACGCGGTCCTGCTCTCCACCGCGGTCACCCGGGCGGCCGATCCCGAGCGGATGGCCGCGGCGATGCGGGCCGCGGTCGTCGCCGGGCGGCTGGCCCGCGAGGCCGGGCGCGTGCCGCAGCGGTTCTGGGCGCAGGCGTCGAGTCCACCTCGGTAGAACACTTGCTTTCCGAGGGTTCCGGGTGGCGGAGCCCCCGGCCCCGGTGGAACACCGCGCCTTCACGCCGAGTGTGCACGGCGAGCCCGTAAGGTGGACGGCACTTTCCGGCGCAGCCGCGGCGGGGTGAGGGCAGAAGGAGCCAGCCGTGACGAGCACATCGGTCCAGGACGTCTCGGGCAGGTTGTACCTCGCCGTGGGCAGGCTGTCCCGGTCACTGCGGCAGGCGGGTGTCCCGGGGCCGGGCCACGGCGCCCTCTCCGCGCTGGCGACGCTGGTGCACGCGGGCCAGTTGCGGCTCGGCGACCTCGCGGCCAAGGAGGGCGTGGCCGCCGCGACGATGTCGCGGATCATCGCGTCCCTGGTCGAGGCGGGGTACGTCAGCCGCGAGTCCGACCCGGTCGACCGCCGGGCCTGGCTGGCGAAGGCGACCGAAGAGGGCGAGCGGCTCGTCTCCGGTGTCCGGTCGACGCGGGTGCAGGAGCTGAACCGGCGCCTCGACCGGCTTTCGCCCGAGCACCGCGAAGCCCTGACGGCGGCGATCCCGGCGCTCGAGGCCCTGATCGCGGACGACTAGGACCCGCCTCGGGTGTGGCGCGCGGGGTGAGCGGGTACTCCGGCGGCAGGCCGGTCGACCGTCAACCGGCACACCTGGGGAGGTGGGCGTGGTGGACTCGACACTGGCCGCGATTTGGTTTCCCGACGGCCCCATGGGCGGCGTGCTCGTGGTACTCGCGCTCGTGGCCGTGATCGGCGGGACCATCATGGGCCGCCGGGCCCGGAAGAAGCCCTGATCGCGGACGGCTAAGCCGCTTCCCGCCGCAGCTCGGCCAGTTCCGCGCGCAGGGCGCGGAGCTCGTCGAGGATTTCCTGGTTGGCCGCGGCCTGCGTTTCGGCCTGCTTCGCCTCTTCCTCGCGGATGTCCTGGCGCAGTTCGTCCTCCATGCCGCTGACCACGACGGCGATGAAGAGGTTCAGCACCGCGAAGCTGGACACCAGGATGTAGACGACGAAGAAGATCCAGGCCATCGGCGCCTGTTCCATGATCGTCTTCGCGATGTCCGGCCACGCCTCGCCGGTCATCACCTGGAACAGGGTGAACAGCGACGTGCCGAGGTCGCCGAAGTCGCCGGGGTCGATGGTGCCGAACAGCTTCGTCGCCATCACGCCGGCCACGAAGATGATCAGCGCGAGCAGCGCGGCGATCGACGCCATCCCGGGGATCGCGGCGAGCAGCCCGGAAACGACCTTCCGCATCGACGGCACGACGGAGATCAGCCGCAGGACACGCAGCACGCGCAGCGACCGCAGCACCGCGAACGGCCCGGTCGCCGGGATCACCGCGATGCCGACCACCAGCAGGTCGAAGACGTTCCAGTTGTCGCGGAAGAAGCCGCCGCGGTAGGCGTGGAACTTGGCCAGCAGCTCGGCGACGAAGATGCCCAGCGCGAGGTGGTCGAGGACGTGCAGGAGATCGCCGTACCCGGCCATCAGGGACGTGGACGTCTCCATGCCGAGGGTGACCGCGTTGAAGACGATCACGGCGATGATGAAGTTCTGGAAGCGGCGGCTCTCGAGGAACTTCGCCACCCGCTCGCGCCCGGTCAAGGCCGCCCCCTGCTTCGGTCAAGGATCAGTAAACCCGTGCGGCGCCAAAGGTATCTTGCGAACGGAGAGGGGAGGCGCATGGGTGAGGGCCCGGACATTCCGCTGGCGCGGCTGCGCGAGGTGACCGAACTCCTGCTGGCGCACCTGGAACGCGCCGGTGCTTCGGTCCCGCTCGAGCACGACCTGTTCTGGGAGCTGACGCCGGAGCAGCGCCACGACCTCGGTCACGAGCCCGCCGAACACACGCTGGGTGCGCTGCGTGAGTCGTGGGCCCAGCTGACGGCGATGGCCGACGACCCCGATCGGGTGGTCGGGTACGGGCTGGTCTGGCTGGCCGACGTCCTGCGCGCGCTCGGGCACCAGTCGATCGGCTGAACTTTCAGCGCTCTTCGGGCGCCAGCCGCCAGAAGGCCGAGACCGGGCCGACCTTGGCGCCCATCGGGTAGGCGTGCTCGACCGCGTGCGAGACGAACCACTTGCCGTAGCGCGCGGCCTCGACCACGGACATCCCCTTGGCCAGGCCCGCGGTGAGCGCCGACGCCATCGTGTCGCCCGCGCCGTGCGTGTGCGGGGTCGGGTACCGCCGGCCCGGCAGCTCCACGAACGTCGAGCCGTCGAACAGCAGGTCCACGCACTCCGGGTCGGCCTGCAGGTGCCCGCTCTTGACCAGGACGTACCGCGGGCCCATCCGGTGCAGCACGACGGCCGCGGTGTGCATGCCCTCGCGGTCCTTCACCGTCATCCCGGTGAGCAGCCGGACCTCGTCGAGGTTCGGGGTCAGCACCGTCGCGCGCGGCAGCAGTTCGTCGCGCAGCGCCACGAGCCCGGCTTCGTCGAACAGCGGCTGGCCGTGCATCGACGCCGCGACCGGGTCGACGACGAACGGGATCTTCGCGTCCCGGCCGATTTCGGCGGTGTCGCACGCCGCGGCGACGGCGTGGATGATCTCGGCCGAGGCCAGCATGCCGGTCTTCGCCGCGCCGACGCCCATGTCCGCCGCCACGGCCTCGATCTGCCCGGCCACGATGTGCGGCGGCAGGTCGGCGCGGTCGTGCACGCCCAGGGTGTTCTGCACGGTGACGGCGGTGACCGCGACCAGGCCGTGGACGCCACAGGTCAGGAACGTGCGGAGGTCCGCCTGGAGTCCCGCGGCGCCGCCGGAGTCCGAACCGGCGATGGTCAACGCCGAAGGGATCATGGTCTTCCCGACTTCTGGTCTAGGCCAATCGGCCGCTTTTGCTTCATCAACAGTCAACCACGGTGGCACATTGTGGGGGCTACTCACCAGTTCACGGGCGAAGGAGCCTGGATGAAGCTCTTCTCGGTGGTCCTCCTCACTGCTGCTCTCACGCTCTCCGGAGCGACCGCCGCCAGCGCGGACAGTCCCAAGCTCTCCCACGTCACCACCGTCGGCGTGCACAACACGTACGACCCGGCGGCCTACGACTACCTCGCCCGGTCCCTCGACGCCGGGTCGTCGCTGATCGAGCTCGACGTCTGGCCGGACTTCTTCACCCACGAATGGAAGGTCAGCCACTCGAACCCGCTGGGGAACCAGAACAACTGCGTCGCCGCGACTTCGGCGTCGCAGCTGTACTCCGGCGGGAAGAACAAGAACCTCGAGTACTGCCTCGACGACATCCGGATCTGGCTGGCCGCCCACCCCGGGCACACGCCGATCACGCTCAAGCTGGAAATGAAGACCGGCTTCTCGGACAACACCGGCCTGGGCCCGGACGAACTGGACGCCACCTTCCGCTCGCACCTCGGCAGCGTCGCGTTCCGCCCGGCCGAGCTGCTCGGGAGCTACGCGACGCTCGACGACGCGGCCAAAGCGGACAACTGGCCGTCCGTGGACGCGTTGCGGGGCCGGGTGATCACCGAGGTCATCCCGGGCACGGTCGAGGAGGGCAACCCGACCGACACGCTGAAGACCGACGTCGAATACGCGCGCTACCTGGTCGGCCTGAAGAACGCCGGCAAACTCGGCGACGCGAACATCTTCCCGACCGTGCACGGCGCGGCCGGCGGTGACCCGCGGGACAAGTACACCGCCGACCTCAAGCCGTGGTTCGTGGTCTTCGACGGCGACGCGAACGCGTGGGTGACCCAGACCGGGCCGTGGTGGTACGACGCCAACCACTACTACGTCGTGATGACCGACGCGCAGAACGTCGCGCCGGCCATCGACGGCCACAACCCGACGGTCGACCAGGCCAACCAGCGCGTCGCCGACCTGGCGAAGCAGCACGCGTCGGTGGTCACCGCGGACTGGACCGGGCTCACCACGGTGCTGCCGCAGGTGCTCGCCCGCGGTTAGCCGATCAGCACGGGCCGGCCGGCTTCGATCGATCCGACGGAGCCGGCCAGCCCGCCGCGGCCGGTACCCGGTCCACGCGCGCTTTACCGGTCCAGCACCCAGAACGGCGAGACCGGCCCCACCCCAGCGCCCAGCGGGTAGGCCTCTGCCACACACCGCTCGATGAACTTCTTCCCCGCCGCCACGGCGTCCGGCACCGAAGCGCCCTTCGCCAGCGACGCCGTGATCGCCGACGCCAACGTGTCCCCGCCGCCGTGGGTGTTCTCCGTCTCGTACCGCGGGCCGCTCAATTCGATGAACTCGCGGCCGTCCGAGAGCAGGTCCACGCAGTCGGCCGTCCCCTGCATGTGGCCGCCCTTCACCAGGACCCACCGCGAGCCGAACTCCAGCAAAGCTTCGGCGGCCGAACGCTGCGAAGCCGGGTCCACGACCGAAACGCCCGTCAGCAACCGGACTTCGTCGAGGTTCGGCGTGATCAGCGTCGCGCGCGGGAACAGCTCCGTGCGGATCGCCTCCAGGGCGTCCTCGCGCAGCAGCGGGTCACCCGTCATCGAGGCCGCGACCGGGTCGACCACGAACGGGCCGACCTCGACCTCGTCCAGGGTCTTCGCCACCGATCGGATGATCTCGGCCGTCGCCAGCATGCCCGTCTTCGCGGCGTTGACGCCCATGTCCGACGCCACCGCCTTGATCTGCGCGGTGACGACGTCGGCCGGGATCTCCGTGAAACCCTGCACACCCAGCGAGTTCTGCACGGTGACCGCCGTCAGCGCGACTAGCCCGTGCACCCCGTGCGCGAAGAAGGTCCGCAAGTCGGCCTGGATGCCCGCACCACCGCCGGAGTCCGAGCCGGCGATGGTGAGGGCGGTCCTCGGTGTCACGGCTGCACCACCGGCAGATAAACCTGGCCGCCGGACTCGGTGAACTCCGCCGACTTCGAAGCCATGCCGGCCTCGATCGCCTCCACAGTGGACAGACCGTGTTCCTCGGCGTACTTGCGGACGTCCTGCGTGATCCGCATCGAGCAGAACTTCGGGCCGCACATCGAGCAGAAGTGCGCGGTCTTGGCCGGCTCGGCGGGCAGCGTCTCGTCGTGGAACGAGCGCGCGGTGTCCGGGTCGAGCGACAGGTTGAACTGGTCGTTCCAGCGGAACTCGAACCGCGCCTTCGACAGCTCGTCGTCCCATTCCTGCGCGTACTTGTGCCCCTTGGCCAGATCCGCGGCGTGCGCGGCGATCTTGTACGTGATCACACCGGTCTTGACGTCGTCGCGGTTGGGCAGGCCGAGGTGCTCCTTCGGCGTCACGTAACACAGCATCGCCGTGCCGTACCAGCCGATCTGCGCCGCGCCGATGGCCGACGTGATGTGGTCGTACGCCGGCGCGATGTCCGTCGCGAGTGGACCGAGGGTGTAGAACGGCGCCTCGCCGCAGAGCTTTTCCTCGAGCTCCACGTTCTCCTTGATCTTGTGCATCGGCACGTGGCCGGGGCCCTCGATCATCACCTGGACGTCGTGCGAGCGCGCGATGTGCGTCAGCTCGCCGAGGGTTTCCAGCTCGGCGAACTGGGCGCGGTCGTTGGCGTCGGCGATCGAGCCCGGGCGCAGGCCGTCACCGAGGGAGAACGTGACGTCGTACTGCCGGAGGATCTCGCAGAGTTCTTCGAAGTGCGTGTACAAAAAGGACTCTTGGTGGTGCGCGAGGCACCACGCGGCCATGATCGACCCGCCGCGGCTGACGATGCCGGTGACGCGCCGCGCGGTCAGCGGGATGTAGCGCAGCAGCACACCGGCGTGCACGGTGACGTAGTCGACACCCTGTTCGCACTGCTCGATGATGGTGTCGCGGTACACCTCCCACGACAGCTTTTCCGGTTCGCCGTCGACCTTTTCCAGCGCCTGGTAGATCGGCACGGTGCCGACCGGTACCGGCGAGTTGCGGATGATCCACTCCCGCGTCTCGTGGATCCGCTTGCCGGTGGAGAGGTCCATGATCGTGTCGGCGCCCCAGCGGGTCGCCCACACCATCTTGTCGACCTCTTCCTCGACCGACGACCACACGGCCGAGTTGCCCATGTTGGCGTTGATCTTCACCAGGAAGTTCTTGCCGATGATCATCGGCTCGGTCTCGGGGTGCTTGCGGTTGGCCGGGATCACCGCGCGGCCGCGGGCGACCTCGTCGCGCACGAATTCGGGCGAAACCCGTTCCCGTGCGGCGATGTACTCCATCTCGCGGGTGATGACACCCTGTTTGGCCCACCCGAGCTGGGTGTTGTGCTCCCGCCCGTCGGCCCAGCCGGCCCGCAGCCGGTGAAGTCCACTGTGGACGTCGATCTCCACGTCCGGATCCGTGTACGGGCCGGAGGTGTCGTAGACGTCGAACTGTTCCCCGTTGGAAAGATCGATCCGCCGCACGGGGACGCGGAGTCCGGATTCGGTCTGCTGGTAGGCCTTGTGCGAACCGGTGATCGGTCCGGTGGTCACCTTTACGGCAGCATGGTTTTCGAGCGTCGTCAACGACTTTCACTCCCTACGCCGGCATTACCCGGTCAGGTTCATGCGGTCGGTGACGCCTGCGAAACGCAAGTCACCCTCTCAGCCCGCCATGGCGCGAGCTCCCGCGTTGGTGTTGTGCCACCGACCATGCCACGCCGAAGCGCGATACTCAAGTCAGGTGACCTCGCCCGACCAGTTCGGCCGGGGTGGCGTAGACGTCGACCATGGCGCCGTTGCGCAGCACGGTGATCGGCAGTGCGGTGCCGATCACTTCCGCGAACAGCTGCCGCTGGATGCCTTGGGCGTCCGAGACGCGGGTGCGCCCGACGGTCAGCACGAGGTCGCCGGCGCGCAGGCCGGCCCGGTCGGCCGGGCCGCCGGACACGACTTCGCGCACCCGTAGCCCGGCGCGCTGCCCGGTGCGCTCGGCGATGTCGTCCGGCAGCGGCGCGGGCACGCCGACGACGCCGAGGTACGCGCGCCGCACCCGGCCTTCGACGACGAGCGTGTCGATGATCCGCCGCGTGGTCGTGTTGATCGGCACCGCGAGCCCGAGCCCGATCCCGGCGACCGCGGTGTTGATGCCGACGACCCGGCCGGCGGAGTCGGCGAGCGCGCCGCCGGAGTTGCCGGGGTTGAGGGCGGCGTCGGTCTGGATGACGTCCTCGATCACGCGGGTGGTGCGCCCCTGCCGGACCGGCAGCGCGCGGCCGAGGGCGCTGACGACCCCGGCGGTGACGGTCCCGGAGAAGCCGAGCGGGTTCCCGACCGCGACGACGAGCTGCCCGACGACGAGCCGGTCGGCGTCGCCCAGAACAGCCGCGGCCGGCGTCGCGCCCCGCGCCCGCAGCACGGCGAGATCGGACAGCGGATCGGCGCCGACGACGTCGAAGGGCACTTCGCTGCCGTCGGCGAAGGTGGCGACCCCGCGCCGGTGGTCGCTGACGACGTGGGCGTCGGTGAGCAGGTGGCCGTCCTCGGCGAAGACGACGGCCGAGCCACTGCCCCGCGCGAGCTGCACCCCGGCGACGTGCGGGGTAACGGTCTTGGCGACCGTGCTGACCGCGCGCGAGTAGGCGTCCATCGCCTCGTCCATGGAGATACCTCGATTACAGCGTTGCAGGTACTACAATCTTGCGCCCGGTTCGGCCGGAAGTCCGTTCGCTGCTGGTGAACCGGCCCGGTGGACCAGTGACGGTCAGTGGTTCACCGGATCAGCCCATGCATCGGGCAGAAATCGGCGGCAGACTGCCAGGCGCCTTTCTGTAACGGTGCAGAGGCGACTTTTCTGTGGGGTTGATATGCGCAAACTCATCTTCGGCGCCCTCGCCGGGCTGCTGGTCACCGGCCTGATCCCGGCGACCGCGGCGGCGCAGGGGGAGGCTCCCGGTGCCCCCGGGACCCATCCCAGCTGGCTACCCGCGAACAAGACCGGTTTCGGGACCGCGCACGACCGGTCCAGCAACGTCTGGTTCACCCTCCAGGGCGGCCAGCTGTCCGAGGTCTACTACCCGGACCTGTCGACGCCCAGCGTCCGCTCGATGGACTTCGTCGTCACGGACGGCCGCAGCTTCGCCGTCACCGACTACTCGGCGAAGTCCCAGCAGGTCCGGCGGACCGACGACGACAGCCTGACGTACGAGCAGACCATCACCGACGACCAGCACCGCTGGCGCCTCCGCAAGACCTACGTCACCGACCCGGCCGCCACGACCGTGCTGGTGGACGTCGATTTCCAGTCGCTCACCGGGCGGCCCTACCAGCTCTACGCGGTCGCCGACCCGGACCTCACCAACGACGGCTCCGACGACTCGGCCGCCCGCCAGGGGGACGCCGTCACCGCGCAGGACGCCACGAACGCCGCCGCGCTCACCGCGCAGCCCGCGTTCACCACGACCAGCGTCGGCTACGCGGGTGCCTCCGACGGGAACACCCAGCTCGCCAAGACCTTCAAGCTCGACCGGTACGACACCGCGGCCAAGGGCAACGTCGTGCTGACCGGCCGGACGAACGCCGACGGCGTCCGCAACCGGCACGTCACCGTCGCCCTCGGCATGGGTGCGAAGGCCGCCGACGCGCTCAAGAGCGCGCAGGCGTCGCAGCGGCGCGGCTTCCGCGACATCGCGCGCGCCTACGACCGCGGCTGGCAGCAGTACCTGCGCGGGGTCAGCCGGCCGCCGTCGTCGCTGAAGACCGACGCCGAACGTGACCTCTACAAGGCGTCGATGCTGACGCTCGCCGCCAGCGAGGACAAGCACCACCCCGGTGCCTTCATCGCGTCGCCGAGCATGCCGTGGCGGTTCGGGAACAACGACCCGGAGTGGTCGCCGTCGGGCACCTACCACCTGGTCTGGCCGCGTGACCTCTACCAGATCGCGACCGGCTTGGCCGCGGGCGGCGACACGGCCGCCGCGAACCGCGCGGTGAGCTACATGTTCGGCACGCAGCAGCAGGCCGACGGGCACCTGCCGCAGAACAGCCGCGTCGACGGCGTGCCGTACTGGACGTCGATCCAGCTCGACGAGAGCGCGTTCCCGATCGTGCTGGCCCAGCAGCTAGGGCGGAACGACCTGTGGCCCGGCGTCCGCAAGGCCGCCGACTTCATCCTCGGGTACCAGGGGCCGAACGGGCAGGCGTCGCCGTACACCCAGCAGGAGCGCTGGGAGGAGCAGGACGGCTGGTCCCCGTCGACCATCGCTTCGGTGATCGCCGGGCTCGTCTGCGCCGCGGACATCGCTTCGCACAACGGCGCGGCCGCCGACGCCGCCCGGTACCTCGCCGCGGCCGACAAGATGAAGGCCGACCTGCCCAAGCAGACGATCACCACGAACGGGCCGCTGTCGAAGGACCCGTACTTCGTCCGGCTCACCAAGGACGCCGACGCCAACGCCGGGACGACGTACAACCTCGGCAACTCGAGCGTGACGATGGACCAGCGCGCGGTCACCGACGCGGGCTTCCTCGACCTGGTCCGGCTCGGCGTCTACCGCGCCGACGACCCGGTGATCCGCAACAGCGTGCGCGTCACCGACAAGGACATCGCCTTCACCACGCCGACCGGCCAGTTCTGGCACCGGTACACGAAGGACGGCTACGGCGAGCAGGCCGACGGCTCGCCGTGGGACTACACGTTCCCGGCGGAGAGCCGCACGACGTTCGGCCGGTTGTGGCCGCTGCTCGCCGGGGAGCGCGGGGAGTACGAGCTGACCCTCGGCGACAGCGCCTCGGCCGCGCGGCGGCTGCGTGACCTCGGCCGGGTGAGCAGCTCGGCGGAGACCATGCCCGAGCAGGTGTGGGACGAGAACCCGCCGTCCGGGCAGACCGGCTTCCCGACCGGCACGCCGAACACCTCGGCGACCCCGCTGGCCTGGACGCACGCCCAGTACGTCCGGCTCGCCTGGGACGTCAAGGCGGGCTCGGTCCTGGAGACGCCTCGAGTGGTCCGCTGCCACTTCCTCGGCTGCTGAGCCCCAAGCGCCCCAATGTGGCCTTCGGTGCGTTCAACGCACCGAAGG
>NZ_JBFAZA010000064.1:0-31363 GCF_040681595.1 Amycolatopsis sp. NPDC051716
TTCTTCGTGTTCCCGCGCGGCCCCCGCAGGTGCCGCGAATGACTCATTCGGGACCTCAGAGGTCCCGAATGAGTCATTCGCGACGTCGAGGAAGCGCGGTCTTGCGAGGGCGTCGTGGCGGGTCAGCGGTTGTGCAGGCCGAGGCCGGCGATCATGGCGGTGACGCCCTCGCGGTACATCTGTTCGTGGGCTTCTTCGGTCGGCGGGATGAACCAGTCCGGCAGCGGCCGCCGCGAGGCCATCATCAGCTCCGCGCCGACCAGGCCGTGCATGGCCGTCCACAGCCGGTAGGCCGCCGACCGGGCGTCCGCTCCCGGCGGGCAGACCCGCTGGACCCGGGCGATGAACAGGGTGAACGTCGTCCGCAGCACCGCCGACCGCAGCGCCGGATCCGGGTCGAACCCGGGCACCGGGCGCTCGAACATCAGCGCGTAGCGGGTCGGGCTCTCGCGGGCGAAGTGCCGGTACTGCAGCGCCAGGTGCAGCAGGTCCGCGACGCCGTCCCGGCTTGACGGCGGCAGTCCTTCCAGCAGCTCCCGCAGCGAGTCGAAGGTGCGTTCGTACAGGGCGTCGAGCAGGCCGGCGCGGCCGCCGAAGCGGGCGTAGACCGAGAGCGTCGACGCGCCGGCCGCCTCGGCCACGCCGCGGACGGTCAGGCCGGGGACCCCGCGGTTCACGAGCACCGACAGCGCCGCGTCGAGGTAGCGCTCGCGGCCGCCCTGGTCGGCCGGACGCATCGGCAAGTGCCTGGTGGCCACGGCGCACCCCCTTCGCGGCAGCCGGGCGCGGGCGGCGTCCGGGTGACCCGTTCGCAGCAGAAGATACGATATCCGCCGCGTCTTGGGAATGCGCCGGATGTCCGGATCGGCGGTGTCCCGCCCCGTGGGCGCCACCCGAGAGGACTTGAGGCGGATGGATCACCCCGAGCCCGGCACCGTCGTCGTCACCGCGAGTGGTGACGGCACCTACACGCAGCAAGTCGTCACGGCGACCCACACGCTGCTCGTCGACGAACCGGTCGCCGTCGGCGGCGCCGACGCGGGCCCGAACCCGTACGAGCTGCTGCTCGCGTCGCTGGGTTCGTGCACGGCGATCACGCTGCGGATGTACGCCGACCGCAAGGGCATCCCGCTGACCCGGGCGACCGTCCGGCTGCGGCACGACCGCATCCACGCCGAAGACTGCGCGCGGTGCGAAACCGAGCGCGGCCTGCTCAGCCGGATCACCCGCGAGATCGAGCTCGAAGGCGCCCTCGACGACGATCAGCGCGCCAAGCTCATGCTGATCGCCGACAAGTGCCCGGTGCACCGCACGCTCTCGTCGGAGATCGCGATCGAGACGCGGGAAACCGGCCGCTGACTACCGCTTTCGGGGGCCCCTCGGTTGGCACAGTCGCTTTTTCGGGGGTCCGGGTGGCCGAAGCCCCCGGCTCGAGGCGAAGCCTCGGGTGGCACAGCTCAGGCGGCGCGCATGGTGACCGCGGCCGGCCTGCCCGGGCTGACCGTCGGCACCCAGATGCGTTCGAGCGCCGCGGCGCGGGCCTTGCGGCGGAGGCCGGCGAAGCTGTGCTTGGCCGGGACCAGCAGCGTGCTCAGCCAGGTCCGCCGGTAGTCCGCCAGCGCCTCGGCCACCGGGTGGTGGACCACGCAGTGCACCAGCCCCGGCGTGCCGAGCCGGTGCCTCCCGGCGTGCTTGCTGTCCGCCATCGTTCCTCCGCGTGGGCGACGCTGTCGCGCGCACCGTACGCACCAGCGCGGTTCGAGGTGCGTAAGCAACACGGCGTGTCCGGATATCGGTTGAGTCACGCGTCACGATCGACTTGCGGATCCTCAGGTCTTCAGGCATGGAGCGACACCCGAGGTGGTGAACGGGATCCACGCGCTCCGCACGACGTACAGCCTCCGCGCCGGAGTGTGCCGGTACATGACCTGCACCTGGCGGACCCCCGACAGGCACCGCACCGGTCGCGAGACCACGCTCGCCACCGGTGCGTGCGGGGCCGCCGCGGCTTCCGGTACCGCCACGGCGAGCCCACCCGCGCACAGCAGGACGGCGGCCGCTCTGCTGATCTTCGTCGTCCTCACCGGCCCCCCTCGGCGGTGGTCAGGCGAACCAGACCTTGTCGGCGAACCTCGTCGCGCCCCTCGAAGGTGCGACGGACGGTCTGCGGAAACGAAGCTTCTCCATGGTCCCTCCCTCGGTCGCGCACCCGGCGGCGCGCTTGCTGGTGAAGTCGGCCAGACCAGCTGAGTGTTACGACATTTTCCCACTTGTCACACAGATGGCGCAGATCTGACCGGACGTGTCCACGGCGGGTGCGACGGCCGCTTGACTAGGGTGATCGGCATGTTGCGTGTGGGGTTGACGGGTGGGATCGGGGCCGGGAAGTCGACCGTGGCGAACCGGCTCGCCGAACACGGTGCGGTGCTGGTGGACTCCGACCGGATCGCCCGGGAGGTGGTCGAACCCGGGACCGAAGGGCTCGCCCGGCTGGTCGCGGAGTTCGGCCCGGAGATCCTGGCCGCGGACGGCTCGCTCGACAGGCCGGTCCTCGCCGCGAAGGCCTTCGCCGACGACGAGTCGCGGCACCGGCTGAACGCGATCGTGCACCCCCTGGTCGGCGCCCGCACCGGGGAGCTGATGGCGGCCGCGAAGCCGGACGCGATCATCGTCCACGACATCCCGCTGCTGGTCGAGAACGGCCTCGCGACGGCGTACCACCTGGTCGTGGTCGTCGACGCGCCGGTCGAGGTGCGGGTGCGGCGGCTGGTTTCGGCCCGCGGGATGGCCGAGGACGACGCCCGGGCGCGGATCCGGGCGCAGGCGAGCGCCGAGCAGCGCCGTGCCGTCGCGGACGTCTGGCTGGACAACGGCGGCGCCGAAGACGCCGTGCTCGCCGAGGTCGACGCGCTGTGGGCGGACCGGCTGGTGCCGTTCGAGGCCAACGTGCGGCTGCGCCGGCCGCGGCCGCCGGTGTCGCCGAAGATCGCCGAGTACGACCTCGGCTGGCCGGCCCAGGCCGAGCGGGTGCTGGCCCGCGTCCGCGCGGTGGCGGGGAACTTGGCCCGCCGCGCCGATCACATCGGGTCGACGGCCGTGCCCGGGCTGCCCGCCAAGGACATCCTCGACCTGCAGCTCACGGTGTCCACTTTGGACGACGCGGACACGCTGGGCGGGCTGCTGGCCGACGCCGGGTTCCCGCGGCTGGAGGGCGACTGGGCCGACGACGCCCAGGACGGAACCGGGACGTGGCCCAAGCGGCTGCACGTCGGCGCCGACCCGCGGCGCCCGGTGAACCTGCACGTCCGGTCGGTGGAGACGCCCGCGTGGCGCCTCGCGCTGCTCTTCCGCGACTTCCTCCGGGCGAACGCGGACGAGCGCGACGACTACCGCGACGTGAAGCTGCGGCTGGCCGAGGCGCACGCGGCCGACGGCACGGTCGCGGCGTACGCCGACGAGAAGCAGGAGTGGGTCAACGGCGTGTTCGCCCGCGCGGAGAAGTGGGCGGCCGCCACCGGCTGGAAGCCCTAGCGCGCAGGTCGTCGAGCGGCCAGGCCGGCCGGACCTGGTTAGGGGTGGCGCCGCCAGGTCAGCGCGATGTCGAGGGTGGCCAGCCAGGCGGTGAGGTCGTAGCCGTGCGCGGCCAGGCCCTCGACGGCGGTGTAGGTGGTCTTCAACGCGAACTCGGCCTCTTCGGCGGTGACGAGGCCCGCTTCGAGGGCTTCGAGGAGCTCGTCGGTGTCGATCACCCGGAGGGACAGCTTGTCCTTGAGCACGATGTCGACGTAGAGGTCGGTGGCGACCCAGCGCGGGCCGTCCCGGTGGACGCGGACGACGTCGAGGTAGAAGTCCTGGTCGCGTTCGTGGCCGGGGGAGAACCAGAAGTCGGTGAAGCGGAGGCCGAGCCCGGGCACCAGCCACGACTCGAGGTAGTGGAACTGGGCGCGGCCCGGGGTCGGCCGGGCGAGGTACAGGCCAAACGGCTCCTCGCGGAACTCCTCGACCTCCCGCAGGATGCCCTTCGGGTCGATGTTCGCGCGCGCGGCGGGGTCGAAGACCTCGACCTTCGGGGGGTGCAGTGCGGCCATGCGGGTCATCCTGCCGGGCCGGTCACGAAACGCGAACTCCCGCCCCGGGCGTCACGCGTTCGGGCTAAGGTGCGCCGAGCTTCCGGGAACGAGGGGGACTGGGGATGTTCGGGATCATCCGGCCGTGCCGGCACCGGCTGGCCGAAGACCTGCACGCGGATTGGCTGGCCCACCTGTGCGGTCTGTGCCTCACGCTGCGCGACGAACACGGCCAGCTTGCCCGCGTGGTCACCAACTACGACGGGCTGATCATCTCGGTGCTGGTCGAGGCGCAGACACCCCGCGCGGACGGCCGGCGCGAAGCGGGCCCGTGCCCGCTGCGGGGCATGCGGACGGCCTCGGTGGCCCGCGGGGAGGGCGCCCAGCTCGCGGCAGCGGTGTCCCTGGTCCTGGCGGCGGCCAAGGTCGGCGACCACGTCGAAGACGGCGACGGAGCGTTCGGCAGGCGCCCGGTGGCGGCGGCCGCGCGCCGGGTCGCGGCCCGCTGGACCGCGCAGGGTCGCCGGACGGGCGGTCACGTGGGGTTCGACACGACGGTGCTGACGGAGGCGGTCGAGGGCCAGGGCGCGCTGGAGTCATCGGTCCGGCCGGGCGACTCGCCGCTGCTGGCCACGGAACCGGCCGAGCGCGCAACGGCGGCGGCGTTCGCGCGGACGGCGGAGCTGGCGGGCAAGCCGGGCAACGCGGCCGCGCTGGCCGAGGCGGGCCGGCTGTTCGGCCGGGTGGCGCACCTGCTGGACGCGGTGGAGGACTACGCGGCCGACGCGGCGGCGGGGGCGTGGAACCCGTTGCTGGCCACGGGAACGGGCCCGCAGGAGGCCCGCCGGCTGTGCGATGACGCGGTACTGGGGGTGGAGCTGGCGTTGCGCGAGGCGGAGTTCACCGAGCCGGCGCTGGTGCACGCGTTGCTGGTGCACGAGCTCCGCCAAGCGGTGCGGCGAGCCTTCGGCCACGGCTTCTCCCACGACCACGACGGCCATGACCACGGCCGCGGCTTGGTCGCGGGGGAGGGCTCCTCTTTCGGGCACGGCCACGGCTCCCGGCCGGGCGGCCTGGCCGGGCAACAGCCGCCGCCGGGGTGGATCGGGCCGGGTCCCACTCCGCAGCAGCATCCCCACCAGCAGCCGCCGGGCTGGATCGGGCGCGGGCCGGTGCCCCAGCAGCACCCGCACCAGGTTCCCCCTGGCTCGGGCTCGCCGCAGCCCCACGGGTTTCCGCCGCCCGGGCCGGTCCCACCGCCGGGCGCTCCCGGCGGACGTGGCCCAGGCGGCCCGAACGGCCCCGGCGGTCCGGGTGGGCCCGGCGGAGGCGGTCCCGGTGGCCCCAAGGACCCCAACGATCCCAAGGACCCCAAAGGCCCCGGCAAATCCGGTCCGTACGACGGCAAGGGCGGCGGCCTCTGGTACCCGAAGTTCGCTGTCCCACCCAAGAAGCGCAACTTCTTCCTCGGCTGCGCCCTCACCCCGTACATGTGCTGCACCTGCCAGTTCTGCTGCCGCGATCCCTATCCTGGCCCGTGGAGCGGAAAACCGGTGAGCACGTGCGACGGATGCGACTGCGGCTGTGACGGCGGTTGCGACTGTTGCGATTGTTGCAGCTGTTGCGACTGCAGCTGCTGAGGAGACAACCATGACCGACCCGATGGCCGACCTCCACGACCGCGGCCGCGAGAACTTCGCCGGGCTCGTCGAGGGCGGGAAGGCCCGCCTCGACGCGCTCTTCGCCACCGTCCCCGCGCTGGGCGAGCTGGCCGTCGGCACCGTCTACGGCCACCTGCACGAACGCCCGGCCCTCGACGCCCGCACGCGCGAAGCCGCCACGCTCGCCGCGATCGTCGCCGCCGGGATGGTGGGGCCGCCGCTGAGCGTCCACCTCCGCACCGGCCTCGCCGCCGGGCTGTCGCCGGCCGAGGTGTGCGAAGTGGTCGTCCAGACGGCGGCGTTCGCGGGTTTCCCGCGCGCCGTTTCCGCCGCCGACCAGCTGAACCGCCTCTTCGAAGGCCACGGCCTGCCGATCCCGCCCCCGCCGTCGCCGCGCGAGGTCGTCCTCGCGCACCTGGCCGCGCCGTCGGACGAGGTCGCCGGCGTGCTGGCGGAGTTCCCGCGCACCGAGGTGCAGGCCACCGGCCCCGATCGGGTGCTGGTCTCGTGCTTCGGCGACGACCCGGTCCCCGGCGCGGTCCTGCACTGCGCCGTCGACGGCGGCGATGTCACGTCGGTCACGGTGTTCCGGGCCCGCTGACCAGGCCCGACGGAAATTGTCGGTGGGTCGGCCTACTCTGGTCCACGTGGCTTTCGCAACCGAACACCCCGTGCTCGCCCAGTCCGACTTCCGGCCCGTCTCGGAGATCCCGCGGACCGGCGGCCGGTTCGAGGTGGTCAGTGACTACCAGCCCGCCGGTGACCAGCCGGCGGCCATCGACGAGCTCGAACGCCGGATCAACGCCGGTGAGAAGGACGTCGTGCTCCTCGGCGCCACCGGCACCGGCAAGTCGGCGACGACGGCGTGGCTGATCGAGCGCGTCCAGCGGCCGACGCTGGTGATGGCGCCCAACAAGACCCTGGCCGCGCAGCTGGCGAACGAGCTGCGCGAGCTCTTCCCAAACAACGCGGTCGAGTACTTCGTCAGCTACTACGACTACTACCAGCCCGAGGCGTACATCGCGCAGACGGACACCTACATCGAGAAGGACTCGTCGATCAACGACGACGTCGAGCGGCTGCGCCACTCGGCGACGATGAACCTGCTGTCGCGGCGGGACGTCATCGTGGTCGCCAGTGTCTCCTGCATCTACGGCCTGGGCACGCCGCAGTCGTACCTGGACCGGTCCTCGAAGCTCGCCGTCGGCATGCAGCTCGACCGGGACGTCTTCCTGCGGGCGCTGGTCGACATCCAGTACACGCGCAACGACATCGCCTTCGCGCGCGGCACGTTCCGCGCGCGGGGTGACACGGTCGAGATCATCCCGGCGTACGAGGAGCTCGCGATCCGCGTCGAGTTCTTCGGCGACGAGGTCGAGAAGCTGTACTACCTGCACCCGCTGACCGGCGACATCGTCAAGGAGGTCGACGAGGTCCGGATCTTCCCGGCGACGCACTACGTCGCCGGCCCGGAGCGGATGGAAAGGGCGATCCAGGGGATCGAGAAGGAGCTTGAGGAGCGGCTCGCCGAGCTGGAGCGGCAGGGCAAGCTCCTGGAGGCGCAGCGGCTGCGGATGCGCACGGCCTACGACATCGAGATGATGCGCCAGGTCGGGTTCTGCTCCGGCATCGAGAACTACTCGCGCCACATCGACGGCCGCGGCGCGGGCACGGCGCCGGCGACGCTGATCGACTATTTTCCGGATGACTTCCTGCTGGTGATCGACGAGTCGCACCAGACGGTCCCGCAGATCGGCGGCATGTACGAAGGCGACATGTCCCGGAAGCGCAACCTGGTCGAGTACGGCTTCCGGCTGCCGAGCGCGGTCGACAACCGGCCGCTGACCTGGGAAGAGTTCTCCGACCGGATCGGCCAGACGGTGTACCTGTCGGCGACGCCGGGCCCGTACGAGATGGGCCAGGCGGGTGGCGAGTTCGTCGAGCAGGTGATCCGGCCGACCGGCCTGGTCGACCCGAAGGTCGTCGTGAAGCCGACCGAGGGCCAGATCGACGACCTCGTGCACGAGATCCGGGAGCGGGCGGAGAAGGACGAGCGCGTCCTGGTCACCACGCTGACGAAGAAGATGTCCGAAGACCTCACCGACTACCTGCTGGAGCTGGGCATCCGGGTGCGTTACCTGCACTCGGAGGTCGACACGCTGCGGCGGGTCGAGCTGCTGCGGCAGCTGCGGGCGGGCGACTTCGACGTGCTGGTCGGCATCAACCTGCTGCGTGAGGGTCTCGACCTGCCGGAGGTGTCGCTGGTGGCGATCCTCGACGCGGACAAGGAGGGCTTCCTCCGCAGCGGGACTTCGCTGATCCAGACGATCGGCCGCGCGGCGCGCAACGTGTCGGGCGAGGTCCACATGTACGCGGACAAGATCACCGACTCGATGCGGCACGCGATCGACGAGACGGACCGCCGCCGCGAGAAGCAGGTCGCCTACAACGAGGAGCGCGGCGTCGACCCGCAGCCGCTGCGGAAGAAGATCGCGGACATCCTCGACCGGGTGTACAGCGAGGCCGAGGACACCGAGCAGGTCTCGGTGGGCGGCTCGGGCCGCAACTCCTCCCGCGGCAAGAAGCCCGAGCAGGGCGACCGGGTGCGGAGCTCGGGAATGCTGGTCGACAAGAACGTTTCGGCGATGCCGCGCGCCCAGCTGGCGGACCTGATCCAGCAGATGACCGACCAGATGATGCAGGCGGCGCGAGACCTCCAGTTCGAGCTGGCGGCTCGCTTGCGGGACGAGATCTCGGACTTGAAGAAGGAGCTGAGGGGCATGGACGCGGCCGGCATCAAGTAGCGGGCGGAGGCTGCCCGGGCGGGGCCGCGCCTGGGCCGGGACAGGAGGGCCGAGGCTGGGAGCGATCGCGGGGAGGAGGAGCCGGGTGGCCACTGGGCCGGGCAGGAGGAGCCGAGGGCAGGATGGACTGGGGGCAGGAGAGCTTGCCGAGGCCGGAGCTTGAGAGGTGGCCGGGTGAATCCGGCCCCGCTCCGCTCACTTCGATCGGATCCGCGACCCGACCCGACCCGACCCCGACCCCGATCCGGCTCGACCCGATCCGGCCCGACCCGGCCCGGCCCGATCCGACCCGGCCCGATCCGACCCGGCCCGATCCGACCCGGCCCGATCGGGCTCGGCCCGATCCGACCCGGCTCGACCTGGATTGGATGCACGACCCCGCCCCGCGCGGCCCGACCACACCAGCCTGGCCTCGATCCCCGGCCCGGATTGGATGCCCCCGCCGCGCCGCGCTTGGCCCGGCTCGGTCTGGCCCGGATCCTTCGGCCCGCCCGGCTGGCCTGGATTCCCGGTCCGCTCCGCCCGCCTGGCCTCGCCCGCCCGCCCGGCCGACCTCGCCCGCCTGGCGTCGCCCACCCGGCCCGGCCACACCCGCCTGGTCTCGCCCGCCTGGCCTGGATCCCCGACCCGGCCCGCTCGGCCTGGCCTGGCTTGGATCGCCGGCCCGGCCCCCACCCGGCCGACCTTGCCCACCCGGCCGACCTCGCCCACCCGGCCGACCTCGCCCCCGGCCCGGCCCGGCCGCCTGGCCCGGATCCCGGCCCCGCCCCGCCCGGCCTGGCGTCCCGGCGACCAGGCCCAGTCCGCCGCCTTCGCCGCCGTCGCTGCTTTCCTTCCCCGGCCACCGTCCTCGCTTGCCGGAGCAATCGATCCCGAACCAGCAGAGGTGCACCGTGAATCTCGAAGCCGTCGTCGCCTACTGTCTCGCCAAGCCCGGCGCCGAGGAGACCTACCCCTTCGGCGATCACGTGCTCGTCGCCAAGGTCGGCGGCAAGGGCTTCGCCTTCATCGGCCAAGAGCCGCCCGGGAGCGTTGCCGTCAAGTGCGGGGTCACCCGGGACGAGGCCGCCGAGGTGCGGGCGCGGTATCCCGGGGTCGTCAGCGTCATGGACTACCTCGGCCGCTACGGCTGGAACCGCGTGCAGCTCGGCGCCGGGGTGCCGGACGCCGAGCTCGAAGAACTCGTCGATGCTTCCTACGAGCGGGTCGTCGCGCGGTTGCCCAAGGCCAAGCGGCCCTGATTCACTCCGGGGCGGGCGCGTTCTCGTCCGCTTGGAGCATGCCGAAGACGTTGCCCTCGGTGTCCTTGCAGTACGCCAGCCAGCCCACGCCCGGCACCGGGTTCTTGGGCAGGGCCAGCGTTCCGCCCGCCCGGTTGACGTCGCCCAGTGCCTCGTCCAGGTTCGCCACGTCGATCGTGTTGACGAATCCGTGGATCGGGGCCGAGGCCTCCGGTGCCGGGCCCTGGCGGGGGAGGAGCCCGCCGTCGATTCCGTTGCCTTCGCCGGTCGTGATCATCCAATAGGGGACGTCGCCCCAGCGCTCGAACTTCCAGCCGAACACCGCCGTGTAGAACGCCACCGCGCGTTCGGGGTCGCCCGCGTGGATCTCGAAGTGGACGGGACGAGGCATGCGCGCCTCCTCAGGCCGGGCTGTCAGGTGTGGTGAGAGTACGCCCGGCCTGAGGAAAGTTACAGCCGCGCCCGTGGCGTCAGGTCCACGTCGAAGTCCGGGAACCCGGCCGGAGCGGAGCGCGCGGCCGACGACGAAACCGGCGGGAGGCCGGCCCAGCGGCGGACCGTCGCCGTGGCCGCTGCCGCCTCGGCCGGGGCCAGCTGGGCGATCTTCGACCCGTGGTTGCCGCCCTGCACGTAGTACCGGTACGAATCGCGGCTGCCGAAGCCCAGCTCGAACGGCTCCGCGCCCCACGGGTCGTTCGAGCCGTACACGAACAGCAGGCGGGTGCCGCGGGACTTCACCCAGAAGTCGATGTCGGGCATCGCCAGGTAGTCGAAGCGCGGCAGCCGGATCGACGCCGGCACGAACGTCTTCGGCTGGTCGGCGCCGGGGTAGCGCAGCAGGTCGCGGAGGTAGCCGTCGTACGCCTCGGGCGAGCCCAGCTGCACCGCCGCCTGGTAGTAGTACGGGATGTACGGCGCCAGGTCCTGGTCGGAGTAGGTGTTGAGGCTCTCCACCTTCTCGTACCAGGCGTAGACGTCCGCCGCGGGCGCGCCCGGCCGCGGCACCGTCGCGCAGTCCGCCTGCTTCTGGTACTGCCAGAACGCGAAGTACGAGTCGATCACCGAGATCTCGAGGGACTTGTCGGCCGATCCGACGATCGAGAACGTCAGCCCGCGCTGCGCCGCGTCCGCCGCGGCGATCGCCCCCAGCTCGTCACGCCGCTTCAGCGCGTCGCGCTGGATCGCTTTCAGGGCGTCGCGGCACGCCGGATCGTCGCCCACGCGGGAAAGGAACCGGTTGTAGACGTCGATCGGGTCGATGACGTCGTTGGGCGCGACGTACGGGATCGTCGCGTCGACGTCGTCGGGGAAGAAGCGCCGGAAGTACGTCGCGGTCATGCCGCCCTTGCTGCCGCCGGTGGCCAGCCACTTGCCCGGGTAGATCGTCTTGAACGCCTGCACCGCGCGGTGCTCGTCCGCCGCCGCCTGCCAGATCGTCAGCTGCTTCGCCCAGTTCTCCGGCTCCGGCCGCGACGGCGTGAAGTAGCGGTACTCCATCGACAGCTGGTTGCCGTCGACGATCTGCGTCGGCTCCGAGCGGTTCGGGGAGCCGCTGACGTTGTAGCCGCTCGTGAAGGCGACCGTCGGGGCGGCGAAGTCGCGGTGCAGCAGGGTGAACCGCTGCTCGAACGTGCCCGCGGCGGGGTGCCGGTGGTCGGCGGGCTGGGTGTAGGTCAGCTTGAAGAACCGGAACCCGGCCGGCGCCGCGTCCTCGGAGACGATCGTCAGCCCCGGGATCCGCTGCAGCTCCGTCTTGATGTCGGGCGCCGCCGCGGCCGCCGGCGCGAGGCCGGCCAGCGCGAGCAGGACCGCACCCGCCGTGAAAAGTCTGCGCATCGAGCACCCTCCCGGCTCACCGGACCCCGGCCGAACCCCGGCCGGAACCCTCGGTGGGACCCTCACAGAACCGGCGCCGGTCGGCAATCGGCTGTCCGGGCGCATAATCGGCCAGGATCCGACTTTCGAGGGGTGGCGCCGCCTCCGCGGGCGTGCGCCGCCATGGGCAACGTGCGAGTTGTCCGCGCGATCCGGGCCGCGTTACGGTCCGGATCCGTAGGCACCGTCATCGAGCGAGGGGTCCGCCATGAAGGTTTCCGACTGCCCGACCACCGAGGTCGAGGTCCGCATCGCCGCGCCGCCGGCCGAGGTCTGGTCCTGGTTGCTGGACGTCGACCTGCCGGCCCGGTTCTCCACCGAGTTCCAGGGCGGGGGCTGGGTCGAGGGCGCCGAGCCCGGCCTCGGCGCGCGGTTCCGCGGCCGCAACTCCCACCCGGTCGCCGGCGAGTGGGAGACGGTCTCGACCGTCACCGGCTACGAGCCCGCGCGGCTGTTCGCGTGGGCCGTGATGGACGTGACGAACCCGGCCGCGTCGTGGCGCTTCGAGCTCGTCCCGGACGGCGACGGCACCGTCTTGCGCCAGTGGGCGCAGATCGGCCCCGGCCCGTCCAATCTCACGAGGATCATCGGCTCGATGCCCGAGCACGAAGACGAGATCGTCGCGATGCGGCTCGGCGAGCTGCGGGACAACATGCAAAAGACCGTTGAGGGCATCAAGGCGCTCGCCGAGACCGGCGTGCGCGCCGGCTAGCGGAGCACGCGGTCCACATAGGACTTGACGGCGGCGAGCGCCTCGGCGGACTGCCACAGCCGCTGCACCCGCGGGTCGTCCGAGTGGCGGTATTCGGCGATCCGCTCGTGGAACGGCTGCCGGATCTGGGCTTTCGTGTGCGCGAACGATCCGGCGGGCAGGTCGCCGAGCCGGGCCGCGACGGCGACCGCCCGCTCGAGCACCTCGTCCGGCGGTGCCGGCTCGTCGGCCAGCCCGCGGGCCAGGGCATCCTCGCCGCTCCAGGTTTCACCCGTGTAGGTGAGCGCCGGCAGCCGGGTGGTCCCGTAAGCGCAGCGCAGGATCTCCAGCGCGGCCAACGGGAACGGCAGCCCGACGAGCAGCTCGGTCACGCCGATCTTGCCGGCGCCCAGCACCCGGTGGTCGCAGGCCGCGGCGAGCACCGCGCCCCCGGCGATGGCGTGCCCGTTGAGCGCGGCGACCACCGGACGCGGGCTGCCGAACACCGCGAGCAGCGCGTCGGACAGCAGCGGCAGGAACTCCGCCACGTACGGCGCGCCGCCTTCGTCGAGCCGCTTGAGGTCGACGCCCGCGCAGAAGACGCGGCCGGTCCCGGTGAGCACCACGGCACGGGCCTCTTCGGCCTCCTCGAGCCGCCGCACCAGCGCCCGGCACGAGTCCGTGTCGAGGGTGTTGCCGCCGCCGTGGTCGAGCCGGAGCACGGCGACGTCGCGGTGGCTGTCCAGGCTGATCGGCACGGCC
Source organism: Amycolatopsis sp. NPDC051716 (assembly GCF_040681595.1). NCBI lineage: Bacteria > Bacillati > Actinomycetota > Actinomycetes > Pseudonocardiales > Pseudonocardiaceae > Amycolatopsis > Amycolatopsis sp. NPDC051716. The sequence goes on from NZ_JBFAZA010000064.1 coordinate 13,102, forward strand.
CGACCGTACCGCGGCCCGGCGGGCCGGTCAGGTCCTGACGCTCAACCGGACGACGCCGAAGTGCTCCCGGCGCACCAGCTCGGTGACTTCATCGAGGGCCGGCAGCCGCCCCAGGGGGAACTTCAGCCCGATCATGCGGGCGGCGCGGCGCATGCCCAGCTCGGTGATGCGGTCCAGGTAGGTCCGCGCCACCTCGGCTTCGTCCTCGACGAGCACGCCGCGCATCGGCGTCGTCCGGCCGGCGAACGTCACGTCGACGTCAGCGCCGCCGCGGAAGTTGAGCCGCCAGCCCGCGGGCGTCAGCGCACACGGGCCTTCGGCGTCGCGGTGCGCGGTGACCGGCACGCGGTAGCGCCGCCCGGTCCGGCGGCCGGCGAAGGCGAGCAGCATGAACTCGCCGACGCCGCGGCCGAGCGGGCTGGGCAGCACCGCGCGCAACACCACGTTGAGCGTCTTCACCAGCGGCGCGGGCGGCTGGTGCCATTCGACCGCGGTCATTTCCGCAGCGTACGCCGGGTGCGGTGTCAGCTGGTGATGTCCTTTCGAGCGAACCGCCGCCCGGCGAACAGGAAGAACACCGTGCCGTAGATCGCCGCCGACAGCATGCCGCTCGCCAGGTTGGTCCAGTCGACGTCGGTCGAGATCAGGTCCATCCAGGAGAACGCGTAGTGCGTCGGCAGGTAGTTGCGGAGGCCCTCCAGCGCGGTGATCTGGTCGAGGATCTGCGACAGGATCGCCACCAGCACCGCGCCGCCGACCGCGCCGAGCGGGGCGTCGGTCGACACGCTCAGCGCCAGCGCGAGCCCGGCCACCCAGGCCAGCTGCAGGATGATGTACACAGTGGACAGCCCGATGGCGAGCAGGCTGTCGCCGAAGGACACCGCGTCACCCGTCGGGCTGATCGCGTCACCCGCCCCGTACCAGAGCACGCCCACGCCGAGTGACACCAACGGCAGCAGCACGAGCGCGAACGCCGACAGCAGCCCGGACACGATCGCCTTCTGCCGCAGCACCCGCTGCCGCGGCACCGGCACCGCCAGCAGGTACTTCAGGCTCGACCACGACGCCTCGCTCGCGATGGTGTCGCCGAAGAACAGCGCGACGATCATCGGCAGCAGGAACGTCCCCGACACGAACAGCGCCAGCACGACGAAGTTCGGCGCGGACGCCGTGGCCAGGTCGACGAACCCGCCGCTGCGCCGGTTCGGGCTCGACTGCCCGAGCTGGAACGCGATCACCAGGATGAAGGGCAGGAGGGCGACGAACCCGAGCAGGAACTGCGTGCGCCGCCGCTTGAGCTGGCGCCGCAGCTCGACGCCGAGCCGCAGCGTCCGCCGCGCCGAGTAACCCTCGACCGCGCCGTCCGGCCCGACTCCCGCGTGCTCCTGCGACGCGAGGTCGCTCAGCTCGTCCAGCGCGTGCGGATCGGTGTGCACACCCTCGCTCATGACTCATCTCCGACCAGTTGCAAGAACGCGTCTTCCAGCCGGCGCCGGGGCCCGGCCTGCTCCACCGCGACGCCGGCGCGCACCAGCGCGGCCACGCCTTCGGCCCGCGGCAGTTCGCCGAGGTTCGCGTGCACGAGCTCGCCCTCGACGTCGACGTCGGTGACCCCGCTGAGCGCCTTGAGCGCCGCCGCGGCGGCCGCCGGGTCGTCGACCCGGAACGTCGCCTCGCCGCCGGCCGCGGCCAGTTCGCCGACCTCGCCCGAAGCGACGAGCGAGCCGCGGTGCATGACCACGACGTGCGTGCAGGTCTGCTCGACCTCGGCCAGCAGGTGGCTGGACACCACCACGGTGCGGCCGGTCGCGGCGTACCGCTGCAGCACCTCGCGCATCTGGTGGATCTGGGGCGGGTCGAGCCCGTTGGTCGGCTCGTCGAGCACCATCAGCTCCGGCAGGCCGAGCATCGCCTGCGCGATCGCCAGCCGCTGCCGCATGCCCTGGCTGTAGGTCCGCACCCGCCGTTCGACGGCCGAGCCGAGGCCGGCGATCTCCAGCGCCTCCGCGAAGTGCGCCTTTTCCGCGGGCCGTCCGGTCGAAGCCCAGTACAGCTCGAGGTTCGCCCGCCCGGACAGGTGCGGCAGGAAGCCGGACCCTTCGACGAACGAGCCGATGCGCGAGAGCACCGGCGCGCCCGGGGTGATCTTGTGGCCGAACACGCGGATGGTGCCCGCGGTCGGCGTGATCAGGCCCATCAGCATCCGCAGCGTGGTCGTCTTGCCGGCGCCGTTCGGGCCGAGCAGGCCGAGCACCTGGCCCGGCTCGACGCGGAAGGAGAGGTCCTTCACGGCGACGAACCCGCCCGGGTACTCCTTGCGCAGCCCCTCGATGACCAGCGGGGTGGCGGCCAGCCCGGGGTCGACGTCTGTCGCCCGGCGGCGGCGCAGGGCCGCGAAGAGCGCCACGGCGAGGCCGATCGCCAGCGTCACGCCGATGCCCACCAGCTGCCCGACCGGAGCCGGCGAACCGACCGACGTCCCGGGCACGATCGGCACGGCCAGCGCGGTGCCGCCGGCGAGCCCGACGCGGAACACGGCGGGCGCGGCCGGGGCGGCGAACGCCTGGTCGGTAGTGCCGACGACCAGCCGCAGCGAGTGGCCGCCCTCGATCGGCCGGACGATGCCGGGCAGCGTCACCGTGACGTCGACCGGGGTGCCGTCGGCGGGCAGCCCGCTCACCCGGAACGGGGCGATCGCGTTGGCCGGCAGCACGCGCGAGCCGTCCGGCCCGACGTCGTAGAGCTTCGCGAAGAGCACCGCGTCCGGCTGGGGGTGCGCCGGGTCCGCGGCGACCTGCAGCCGCACGGTGGAGGAGCCGCTGATGACGACCTGGCCGTCGAACGCGGCGGTGGCGAACTGCGCGGCCTGGCCGGGCGGGTCGTTGCTGAACAGCGCGCCGAGCCGGGACGTGCTGCTCGCGATGCCGTTGAGCCCGGGGATCCCGCTGACCGCCGACGGGTTCGCCCCGGCCGGGCGCACCACCGGCTGCGCGGGCCCGGCCAGCGCCAGCAGCCGCCGTTCGGTCGCCGGCCCGGTCAGCCCGGGGTAGGCGGCCGCGTTGACCGTGCGGACCGACGGCGTCCCGTTGGCGCGCAACGTGCCCTGGACGTCGTAGCTGAACCCGGTGCCCGGGTCGCCGCCGTCCAGTGCCGTCTTCAGGAAGTCGCCGATCTTGGCCCGCAGCTGCGGGCCGGGCTTGCCGCCGTCGTGGCCGCCGGTGTACCAGATGGTCTTGACCTTGCCGCCCGCCGCGGTGATCTGCCGGGCGGTCGCGTCGGACTGGTCGAGCCCGAACAGCGTGTCGCTCTCGCCCTGCACCAGCAGCGTCGGCACGGTGACCTTGCCCGTCACGGACGCGGGGGAGACGCGGCGCAGCAGGTCCACGCTCGCCTGGCTCGCCTGCCCGGTGGTGCCGAGTTCGGTGTAGGCGCGGCAAACCGCCGCGGTGAACCGGCCACACGGGTCGGCCGGCGCACTCCGCGGCCCGCCCGCGCCCGGCGGCCCGGCGGGCAGCGCGGCCCCCGCGGCGGCGGTCCCGGCGGCGCCGGTCGACCCGGCGTCGGTCGCCTGCCCGGCTTCCGGCGCTTCGGCGGACGGCGAGCCGCTCGACGCGGCGCCCGAGCCGGCCGAGAAGAAGATGCCGGCCCAGCTCTTCTTGAAGACGCCGTCGGTGGCGAAGGCCCCGGCGGACGGGGTGCCCGGGGCCGCGGCCGCGGAGGTCGCCGCGTTCGGGACCAGGCCCTGGGCGAGGTCGTTGTAGGTGATCACCGGCGCGATCGCGTCGACGCGCTTGTCCGTGCCGGCCAGCAGCAGCGACAGCGCGCCGCCGTAGGAGGCCCCGGTGACGGCGATCTTCGGGTCCCCCTGGGCGTCGAGCGTCACCTGGTGCTGCGCGACGAGCCGGTCGATCAGGCGGCTCGCGTCGGCGACCTCGCCGTCCGGGTCGTTGAGCCCGATCTTGCCGGTGCTCTTGCCGAACCCGCGCGCGGACCACGTCATCACGACGAAGCCCCTCCGCGCGAGCTCACGGGCGTCGTCGGCGACGCTGTTCTTGTCCCCGCCGAAGCCGTGCGCGAGCAGCACCGCCGGGGCGGGCACGGTCGCCGGGAGGTAGGTGGTCGTGTCGATCTTGACCTGCTCGGCCGAGCCGGGCGCGGCGGGCAGGTCGAGCAGCGCGTCCTGGGTGGGCACGGCGGGTGGTGCCGTGTCGCGCGTCGCCCAGAGGACGGTCGCGGCGGCGAGCACCACCACGACGGCGCCGATCGCCGTGAGACGGGCTCGGCGGGTGCGCGGGAGCGGGAGTCGGGGCACGACGTGACCGTATGTGAAGTTTCCTGAGAGTGCCCTCTCCGGCTCACGTCGATCACACGGTCCCGGACCACCTGGTGGACCGAAGTGACCGGAATTACACGACCAACCCGGTGACGTGCGCGATCTCGGCTGGCGCTCGACCGGGGGGAACCGGCAAACTGGACGCGCTGTGAGGGGAGTATTCCTTCGCGGCGGTGTCGTCAGCACGGTGGCCCTGCGCCCCCGGCACCGTCGGCCGGTGGTTCCACCGGCGGGAGAGACCTCCGGTTAGCTGCTCATGCGCACTATCCGGAGGTTCGAGTTCCATGACTGTCCCCCTGTGGCTTTGGATCGCCACGATCGGTGGCCTGCTCGCGCTGATCGCGCTGGACCTGGTCATCGTCGATCGCAAGCCGCACGAAGTGACCACGGGGGAAGCGGCTCGCTGGGTCATCTTCTACGTCTCGTGCGCGATCGTCTTCGGCATCGGCGTGTGGGTCTTCGCCGGGCACGACCCGGGCGTCGAGTTCTTCACCGGGTACATCACCGAGTACTCGCTGAGCGTCGACAACCTGTTCATCTTCATGATCATCATGGGCTCGTTCAAGGTGCCCGCCATCCACCAGCACCGCGTGCTGCTGGTCGGCATCCTGCTCGCGCTCGCCATGCGGAGCGTGTTCATCGCCATCGGTGCCGCGCTGATCGCCCAGTTCGTCTGGGTGTTCTTCCTGTTCGGCGCGATCCTGATCTGGACGGCCATCAGCATGCTGCGCGGCAAGGGCGAGGACGAGGAGTACCACGAGAACGCCGTCACCCGGCAGGTCCGCCGGTTCGCCCCGGTGACCGACGACTACCACGGCCACAAGTACACGGTGAAGATCGACGGCAAGCGGATGATCACCCCGATGCTGCTGGTGATCGTGGCCATCGGCTCGGCCGACCTGCTGTTCGCGGTCGACTCGATCCCGGCCATCTTCGGCATCACGCAGGAGGCGTTCCTCGTCTTCACCGCCAACGCGTTCGCGCTGATGGGCCTGCGCCAGCTGTACTTCCTGCTCGGCGGCCTGGTCACCAAGCTCGTCTACCTCAGCTACGGCCTCGCGGTCATCCTCGCCTTCATCGGGGCGAAGCTGTTCCTGCACGCGCTGCACGAGTACCACGTCGTCCCGGACTGGCTGGACATCAACAACTGGGTCTCCCTCGGCGTGATCATCGTCGTGCTGTCGGTGACCACGGTGGCCAGCCTGGCCAAGGCCCGGCGCGACGAGCGGAAGCAGGTCGCCGCGTGAGACCTGGCGGAACTCGTTCGCACCGCTAAGGAATTCGGGTACGGTCGGGAAGTGCGCCCTGCCGACATCGAAGCCCTCGTCGTCCCCGGCCGTCCCGCCCTGCGCGGAAACCTGCTGCTCACGGCGGTGAAGAGACCGGATCTCCCAGCGAACGCCACGCACAGTGCGGTGCGGCGCGTGTCGCTCGACGGCGGTGAGGCCGCGTGGACCCACGGTCCGCGCGACTCCGCCCCGGCGATCTCCCCGGACGGGCGCTGGGTGGCGTTCCTCCGCGCGGGGGAAGGCCAGGGCGCCGACGGCGCTCCGCAGCTGCACGTGATGCCGTCGGACGGCGGGGAAGCCCGCCGGCTGACGTCGCTGCCCCTCGGGGCCGGGGAGCCGGTGTGGGCACCGGATTCGCGGCGGATCGCGTTCACCGCCCGCGTCCCCGAGGCCGGCCGCTACGGCACGCCCGACGCCGACGGCGAGACGCCCGAGCCGGCCGCCGAGGCCCCGCGCCGGATCACGCGGATGGACTACCGGATCGACGACGTCGGGTTCTTGCGCGACCGCATGCAGCGGCTGTTCGTCGTCGACGCCGTGGCGGACCGCGAACCCGGCGACCTCGAGCCGCTGACCGGCGACGAGTTCGACGCGGCACACCCGGTCTGGACGCCGGACGGCACGCGCGTGGTCTTCACGGCGCCGCCGGACTGGGGTGCGGCCGAGAGCGACTCGCGGGACATCTGCGCGATCTCCGCCGAGGGCGGCGAACCCGAGGTCGTCGTGCGCTGCGCGGGCTACTCGGAGCGGCCGGCGTTCGGCGCCGACGGCACGTTGTTCTACTTCGGACAGTCCTTCGAAGAGCACCACGAAGCCGCGCCCACCGGGCTCTACGCGGCGACGCCCGAATTCGGCGCGGGCCCGGTGAAGGCCCGGCGGCTCACCGACGCCGAGACGGTCGACTGCGAAACCACGGCGGGCCCGCCGGTCCCGCGCGGGGACGACGTGCTGGTGGCCGTCCGCCACCGCGGCGCGGTGGAACTGCGGGCGGTCGGCGTCGACGCGGCCGAGGCCCCGCTGGCCGACCTCGCGGTGGTCTACGCGGACCAGGCCGCGGTCCGGTCGTTCACGCTGGACGGCTCCGTGCTGGCGGCGGTGATCGCCACGCCGTCGACCGCCGGTGAGGTCGTCCTGCTCGGCGGCGGCGACCCACGGGTGCTGACGGACTACTCGAAGCCGTTGCGGGACAAGGGCATCCGGCCGATGATCGAGCTGGAGACCACCGCCCCGGACGGCTACCCGGTGCACGGCTGGCTGGTGCTGCCCGACGGCGAGGGCCCGCACCCGGTGCTGCGCGTGGTGCACGGCGGCCCGTTCACCCAGCAGGAGTGGGCGGTGTTCGACGAGGCACAGGTGTACGCGTCGGCGGGCTACGCGGTGGTGGTCGGCAACCCGCGCGGGTCGGCGGGGTACGGGCAGGCGCACGGCCACGCGATCACGCACGGTTTCGGCACGGTCGACGTCGACGACGTCCTGGCGCTGCTCGACAAGGCGTTGGAGAGGCCCGATCTGGACTCGTCCCGCGTCGGCATCATGGGCGGCTCGTACGGCGGGTTCATGACGAGCTGGCTGGCCGCCCACCACGGCGACCGCTTCAAGGCGGCGTGGAGCGAGCGCGCGGTCAACGCGTGGGACTCGATGCTGGGCAGCTCCGACATCGGCTACATGTTCGTCGACGCCTACATCGGCTCCTCGCCGGAAGTGCAGCGTGACCGGTCCCCGCTTTCGTATGCGGCGCAGATCGAAATCCCGTTCGCGGTGGTGCATTCGGAGCAGGACTGGCGCTGCCCGCTGGAGCAGGCCGAGCGGATGTTCGTCGCCCTGCGCCGGGCCGGCGCGCCCGCCGAGATGCTCGTGTTCCCCGGCGAAGGCCACGAGCTGAGCCGCTCCGGCCGGCCGCGGCACCGCGTGCAGCGCTTCGAAGCGATCCTCGAGTGGTGGTCGCGGCACCTGTGATGGTGCTGTTCCGGAAGGCGGGTTTTGGGGATCGTCGAGGAGGCGGCCCGGGAGCCCGCGGGCCCGGCACCTGTCGTCGGACCGGCGGCAACAAGCGGCGAAATCGTGGGGTTCGTTGCCCGCGAGGCACCCGTGGCTGACGGCCTGGTCTGCTTCGACTTGGCCGGGACCCTCGTCCCAGGCACGAGCTCGTGCGCTCGGGTGGCCAGCCGCGCTGGGCCACGAGGCCGAACTCGTCGCGGCCGAGGCGGCCTACCTCGCGGGCCGGTGCCGGAGGCCGAGGGCGGGTGCTACACCGGTCGCCGCCCGTCGGGACCGAGCATCGGCTTCAACGCGACCCCGGCGGCCCGCGCCGTCGCGACCCACGTCGTCGACGGCCCGGACCTGCGGGCGATCATCCCGGTGCTGGCGGCTCAGTTGAGCAGCGTGTAGTTCAGCTCTTCGCAGACCCGGCCCAGCGGGACGTCGAGGCCCGGGTGGTCCAGCGGCAGCAGCACGTCCGGCGCGATCGGGAGTGCAGCGCCCGCCGGCGGGTCCCACAGGCAGATCGCGGGGTCGCCGGAGTCCATCGACGAGCGGTACCAGAGACCGTCGAGATCGCTGAACGCGCCGCGGATCGCACGGGCCCACGCCTGCGTCAGCTTCTTCGGCCCGCTGGAAATCTCCTGCGACGCGCCGACCCGCGTCGGCCAGAGGCCGGTGAGGTCGAGCAGGCGCAGGGTGCGCGTCGGGCGGACGACGACCAGCCGGGGACCGCGGGTGCGGCGGTCGACCGTCGAGCTGGTCTGGAAGACCTCGGCGACCGACGTGCGCACGGTGAGGCCGAAGTAGAGGACGCCGTTGGCGTTGTCGGTGACCGGTGCGCCGCCGCGGCCGGGCGACTGCTGGTCGAAGCGGCCGTGCGGGAGCGGGCCGGTGTAGCGGAACGAGTTCCACTGCTGGGGGTGGTTGCCGTGCGCGGTGAAGATCCGTACGAGCCTGGTCGCGGGCTGGACCGACACGACGTCGTCGGCGCGGTTCAGCTGCCGGACCAGGACGGATCGGGCGGGCGGCAGCGGGAGCCGGGCCATGGGTCGGGGGTGGTCCGTCCTTGTCGGTGATCTTGCTCAGGAGGGTCCAGCCTAGAGCGGCGTGCCGAGCGTGGCGATGAGGCGGGCGACGTGGTCCGGGTCACCACCGGAGAGGAGCCATTGGCGCGGGGTCGCGGGCTGGTCGTTGATCACCAGATCGGCCTGCGGAGTGCTCATGAAGGCGGCGACGACGAGCGCGGGCTGGTCGTCGGGCAGGGCTTTGAGGACGACTTCGAGGCCGGGCAGCACGCCCGAGCCGGCGAACTGCCACGCGGGGAGCCGCCAGCCGCCGTCCTTCCAGCCGGTCAGCCGCCCTTCCTTGAGGCGGTGCCGGATCCGGCTGTCGTCGACGCCGAGGGCCTTGGCCGCATCGTTGACGCTGAGGGCGCCTTCGGCGAGCACGGCATGGGCGGCGACGGTGCGCGCCCTGAAGTCGGGTTCGTCTTCCCGCCTTGGTGAGAGGTCCAGCCCGACGTCGGTGAGCGCGGCGCGTTGATCGGCCGAGAAGTAGTGCGACGGATCCGGATTCGGCGGGGACAGTCTGCGCGCCGCGTCTTCGACGAGAGTGAGGAACTCATTCGCGTCGACCTTCAGGCCCGCCTTGGCGAGGATGTTCTCCAGCGCTACAGACATGTGGCTCAGGTTAACCCGAAACAGCGCGGGTGTGCGGGTTCGTGCGGTTTCTTGCCCTGTCTGTGGGTGAATTCACCAGAGATCGACACTCAGGGCACATTGTCCAACACGTTGAGTAGGCAACTTCCGGTCAGTTTCCCCGGAACGGCGGCGGTTGTCCAGTCCTGTCCCGGCTTGACACCGGGTGTCGCCGGACCTAGGTTCCCGATCAGTAAACGATTTCCGCTCCGTGCTCACAGGACCCGGCGTTCCGGCGCCGGTGATGGGGGACACAGGGGGTGGGGCGTGCCTGGGGGGCCCGGCACGAGCCGGCCCCCCGGGCACGTCGCTCGCCCCACGCTTCGGGCCGCTCCGCCCGACCCTCTGGGCACGTGGGCCGACCTCCTGGGTACGCGGGCCGACCTCCTGAGTGCGCGGCCGACCCTCCGGGTGCGTGGGCCGACCTCCTGAGTGCGCGGCCGACCCTCCGGGTGCATCGGCCGACCTTCCGGGTACGCGGGCCAACCTTGTGAGTACGCGGCCGACGTTCTGGGTGCGCCAGCCGACCCTTCCGATGCGCGAGCCGACTCTCCAGGTACGTGGGCCGAGTCTCTGGGGACGTGGGCCGACCTTCTGGGTACGCGGCCGACCCTCCGGGTGCACCGGCCGACCCTCCGGGCTCGCGAGCCGGCGCGGCGGCCGCGCGAATGGGCGCGGGGGCTGCGTGAATGGGCGCGGGGGCTGCGCGAATCGGCGCGGCGGGTGCGCGCATCGGCCCGGCGGCCGCGTGAATCGGCGCCGGGGCTGCGCGAACTTGCGCTGCGTCCGCGTACTTCGGCGTCAGCGGCGGGAACTTTTCCGGACGATCAGCCGGGCTTCGAGGGTCGTCGTCGTTGCGTCGCGGCTGCTGTCCGTGATGCGGGCCAGCAGGAGCTGGGCCGCCACGCGGCCGACTTCGTACGCCGGCTGGGCTACCACCGTCAGGGGCGGGTCGACCAGTGTTGTCCATGGTGCGTCGTCGAACGACACGATGCCCACGTCGCTGCCCGGGCGCAGCCCGCGAGCCGAGAGGGCCTCCAGCACGCCGATCGCCATCGTGCTGTTCGCGACCAGCAGCGCGTCCGGCGGCGATGGCTCGTCGAGGAGGTCCAGCGTCGCCAGCCGGGCGCCCTCCGCGCGGTACTCGCCCCGGCGGAACAGGACGTTCTCTTCACCCACGACCTCGGTGTACCCCGCCAGTCGATCTTCGGCCGTGCGGACGCCCGGCGGGCCGGTCAGGCAGCCGACGCGCCGGTAGCCGCCGGCGAGCAGGTGCCGGGTGGCTTCGGCGGCCGCGTGGCGGGTGTCGACCAGCACCTGGTCGCCTTCCGCGGCCTGCAACGGCCGGTCCACCGCCACCAGTGGCGTGCCCTGCCGGCGGAGGCCTTCGACGTTCGTCGATCGGCCGGTAGGCGACAGCACCACCCCGGCGACCCGCTCCTGCAGCGCGACCTCGATGTAGCGCCGCTCCTTGTCCTCGTTTTCATCGGAATTACACAGCACCACCGAATACCCGGACCGCTGCGCGAGGTCCTCGACGCCCCGGGCGATGGCGGTGAAGAACGGGTTTTCGACGTCGGAGATGATCAGCGCGAGCACCGCGGTCTCCTGACGGCGGAGGTTCCGAGCCAACCCGTTCGGGTGATATCCGAGCTCAGCGGCCGCTTCCTGGACCCGGGCGGCGAGGGTGGGGTCCACAGTGGACTTTCCGTTGAGGGCGCGCGACACGGTCGCCGTGGAGACGCCGGCTCTCGCCGCGACGTCGCTGATGGTGGCCACACGCCCTCCCTGATCACTCGTCGAGGGGGAGGATAGCGCTCTTGGTAGTCGTTTACCGTCCGCTTACCTTTTTGGGTGAACGGCCACTTCCGGTTGTCCGCAGGGGTTACGCCGAACGGAGTCGATCACGCACCGCAACGTCCACAGTGGAGGATCCACCGAAGTAGCGGCGCGGCGTGAGGCCGGTCAGCGCCCGGCAGTCCCGGCTGAGGTGCGCTTGATCGGCATACCCCGCGGCGGCCGCCAGCGCGGCCAGCCCCCGGACGTGCGGAGCCAGCGCGACGGCTCGCTGGAACCGGCTGACCCGGAGGTAGGTGGCCGGCCCGTACCCGACGGCTTGCACGAACCGCCGCCGCAGCCGCCGCTCGCTCACCGCGGCGGACGAGACGGGATCTTCGACGACCGCCGCCCGGCCCACGCCGGTTTCGGCGAACCCGGTGGCGCTCGGTGTGGCTTCAGACGGGGTCGGGAGGGCTGGTGCCGCTTCGCGGCCGCCGCTTGCGGGTGGGGTGGCGCTCGCTGCGGCGTGGTCGAGCATGGCGCCGGGTCGCGCTACCCCGCCCCCGGCTCGTGTTGCCTCTCCGCCGCCGTGCCCAAGCGGGTCCCCGGCGATGCTCATGCGCCCCGCCCCACCGGGCCGTTCGCGCCCCACTTCACCGCGGCCCGCTCCGCCCCGCCCGACGACCCCTGGCCGAACCAACCCCACCGCCGCGTCACCGACCCGGGCCGCCCCCGCCTCCAGCCGCGCGATCAGCTCCGCCACCGCCGAATCCTCCGGCGGCAACTCCCCAAGCCGGCCGGCCACCGCCTCGACCGGCGACACCGCCCCCTCCACCAGCCGCTCCGCCCACGACCGTCCCCACAACTCACCCACCGGCACCCGGCGATCGCGCAACTCGTCCGCCGCCACGCCCAGGACCGCCGCCGCGCGGCCCGGGCGGAAGCGGACTCCGCTCAGCACCGCGTCCGGCCGGGTCACCGAGGACCACGCCGTGGTGTCCGGCCCGGCCACGAACGCTTCGCCGTCGCCGATGACCAGGTCCACGCAGCCGTCCGGGACGATCCGCTTCGGGCCCTCCGAAGCCGATCGCCACACGCACTTCGCCACGTCACGCAGCACCGCCGGCGCTGCCGCCTCTTCGTACACCCCTCGAGCATCCCCCTCGGGTCCGACAAAATCCGGCGCCCCGGGAGACCCCCGTCCGGGTGAACATCGAACTTCCCGCGAAGAGCTGCTAACACGCCGTTAGGTCACGGCGAGATATAGGTCGACGCACTCGACGGAAGTGCGCGCGACGAGAGAAGACCTCTCCATGGGCGTTCCCACCGCGACCCGGCCCCAGCGCGACTGCGCCGGGCGGGCTCGGTCGGCCGGCAGCTTCGTCGTCGTCCTCGGGGTGCTCGCCGCGGCCTTCGCGGTGACCGCCTACGTCGTGCCCCGGTCCGCGCGCGGACCCGGCCAGCAAGAGCCCGCCGGCGCGCCCGCCGTCGCCCCGGCCGCGGTCCGGACCGTCGACCACAGCGTCGTCTACGAACTGCTCGGCGCGCACGGCGCCCGCAACGTCACCTACGCCGCCGCGGGCTCGGTGCTGACCCAGCACGCCGAGGTCGCGACGCCGTGGTCCACGCGGTTCACCCGGGTCGGCCCCGCCGGCCGCACCGAGTTCTACAGCATCGCCGCCCGCAATCCCGGGCCCGGCGCGCTGCGGTGCCGGATCGTCGTCGACGGCGTCGTCGTCGCCGAGAAAACCGAGACCGAACCGGACCGCCTCTTCAGCTGCGCCGTCTGAGCGGCAGGATCGGCGGCGTGAACGCCGCGATCACCTTCGGCCCCGCCCTGGTGGCGGTCCTCGTCCTGCTCGCCGTCGCCGGCGCGGCCGTCGTCCGGGCCGGTGGCCTCGGCGACGGGCGCGCGGTGCTGATCGCCGCCGCCCGCGCGGTCGTCCAGCTCGCCGCCGTTTCGCTCGTGATCACCGCCGTCCTGCGCTCGGTGCCGCTCACCGGCCTCTTCGTGCTGCTGATGTTCGGGATCGCCGCGGTGACGTCGGCGCGCCGCGCCGGCACCTGGAAGAACCTCCCGTGGGCGGCCCTGGCCATCGCCGCCGGCGTCGCGCCCGTGCTCGCGCTGGTCCTCGGCGCCGGCGTCGTCCCGCCGGAGCCGATCGCCGTCGTGCCGATCGCCGGCATCGTGATCGGCGGCGCCATGACCGCGACGTCGCAGGCCGCCCGCCGCGCCCTCGACGAGCTCAAGGCCCGGCACGGCGAATACGAAGCCGCGCTGGCGCTGGGGTTCCTGCCGCGCCCGGCCGCGCTGGAGATCTGCCGCCCGTCGGCCGGGCACGCGCTCATCCCGGCGCTCGACCAGACCCGCACGGTCGGCCTGGTGACGCTCCCCGGCGCCTACGTCGGCGTCCTGCTCGGCGGCGCGGGCCCGATCCAGGCCGGGCTGACGCAGGTGCTCGTGCTGATCGGGCTGCTGGCCGCGGAGGCCGTCTCGATCCTGGTGACCGTCCAGCTCGTCGCGGCGGGGAAGCTCAGCCGAGCGGCGTAGCCAGGTGGGCGGTGTCGTTGAAGCGCCGCACGATCCAGTGGTCGCCGTGCAGCACCAGGTGCGAAATCGACCCGTTGTCGGCGCCGAGGAACGCGAACCGCTCGACCGAGCGGCCGGCCTGGGCGAACACCTCGCCGATCACGCCGCCGTGGGTGAACACCGCGACGCGCTGGTCCGGGTGGGCGGCCGCGATGCGGGTGAGCGCGCCGCGCAGCCGGGCGCCGAACGCCTCGTCGGACTCCGCGCCCGGGATCACGTCCCAGCGCTGCTCGGCCCACAGCCGGTCGACGATCGGGTGGCCGTCGGCCGTGTACTTCCGGAACAGGCCGTTTTCCCAGTCGCCCAGGTGGATCTCGCGCAGGTCCGGCTCGACGACCGGGGTCAGGCCCAGCTTTTCCGCCAGCGGTGCGGCGGTCTGCACCGTGCGGCGCAGCGTCGTCACGTAGATCGCGTCGATCCGCTCCCCGGCCAGCCGCTCGCCGACGCGCTGGGCGTGGTCGCGGCCCTCCGGGGCGAGGTCCGGGTCGGCCTGGCCGTCGACCAGCTCGAACGGGTTGTCGCCGCGGGCAGGGGCCGATTCGCCGTGCCGGACCAGGAAGATCTCCGTCGCGCCCGGGGGCGGGCTGAAGCGGTGCTGGCGGTACTCGATCTCCTGCTCGGGCGTGCTCATGGCCTCGACCCTAGCCGAGTTGCTTGTCCACGAAACACCATCGCCACGTCTCGCCCGGTTCGAAGCTGCGCATGACCGGATGGCGGGATTCGTGGAAGTGCCGGGTCGCGTGGCGGCGCGGCGAGGAGTCGCAGCAGGCGACGTTGCCGCACTTCAGGCACATCCGCAGGTGCACCCACGTCGTGCCCTCGGCGAGGCAGGCGGCGCAGCTGTCGGCCGAGCTGGGCTCCTTGTCGGCCCACTCGTGGCTCAGGTGCTTGCACGACCCCGCCGTCGCGGCCGGGGTGCGCAGTTCGCGGCCCTCCACGTCGGGCTCGTCCTCGTCGCGGTCGAGCATGGACTCCTCGATGTCGAGCCGTTCCAGGACCTTCCGCAGGACGTCGTTGTCGGCGCTGCCGCTGGCGCGGGCCTTGAGGAACTGGTTGCGTTCGACTTCGAGCAGTTCCAGCCGCAGGCGGCGGTAGGCGTCGCTCGGGGTCTCGGCCAGCGCGCTCTGCCGGCCGAGCTGCTCCCACGCCGAGTCGGCGCGGTGCTGGAGGCGGTCACGCAGGCGCTGGATGATCTCCGGCGGGTCGTCGGGCTGCCGGATCTCCTCCAGCTTGGCCAGCGCCGCGCGGGTCATGTCGTGCAGGACGGCCGCCTCCTGCAGCGCGTCCTCCGCGGGGTCCGGCCGCGGCAGGCGCAGCCGCCGGATCAGGGGCGGCAGGGTCATGCCCTGCACGGCCAGGGTGCCGGCCACGACGACGAACGCCGCGAGCACCAGCACGGCCCGCTGCGGGGTGTCCGCGGGCAGGACGAACGCCGCCGCGAGCGTGACCACCCCGCGCATGCCCGCCCAGGCGATGACGGCCGAATAGCGCCACGGCCAGATCTTCGCCTTGACCTTCCCCGGCAGCAGGCGTCGTTTGACGCGTTTCACCGTGCCGATGCCGATCAAGTACAGCACGCGGGTGAGGATGGTCGCGCCGAGCACGGCGACGCAGATCCAGGTGAGCGTGAGCAGCGACAGCCCGCTCTCGCCGACCTCGGCGAGGATCCGCCGCAGCTGCAGGCCGATCAGCAGGAAGACCAGGTTCTCCAGCAGGAACTGGATGGTCTGCCAGTTCAGCCGGGACGCCAGCCGCGTCGAACCCGACAGGATCTGCGGCGCCTTGTGCCCGAGGATGAGCCCGGCGATCACCACCGCGAGCACGCCGGAGCCGTGGATCGCTTCGGCCGGGATGTAGGCGATGAACGGCACGGCGAACGACAGCGCGGTGTCGAGCACGGGTTCGTCCATCCGGGCGCGGACGAACGCGGCCGCGAAGCCGACGACGAGCCCGACCACGGCCCCGCCGATGGCCGCGCGGAAGAAGTCCGCGCCGACCTGCCAGAGGCTGACCGAGCCGGCCAGCGCGGCGATGGCCGTGCGGAGGGCGACCAGCGCGGCGGCGTCGTTGAAGAGGCTCTCGCCCTCCAGGAGCCGGATCAGCTTGCGGGGCATGCCGACCCGGCGGGCGACGACGCTGGCGGCGACCGCGTCCGGCGGCGCCACGATCGCGCCGAGCGCGATGCCGCCGGCCAGCGGGAGCCCGGGGATCACCGCCCAGGCGACCAGGCCGACGCCGAGCGCGGTGAACACGACGAGCCCGACCGACATCAGCCCGATCGCGCCGCGGTTCTTCCGGAAGTCGACCAGGGACGTCTGGATGGCCGCCGAGTACAGCAGCGGGGGCAGCAGGCCCAGCAACACGACCTCGGGGTCGAGGTGGACTTCGGGGACGCCGGGGACGTACGAGGCACCGACGCCGACGGCGATCAGGCACAGCGGGGCGGACCAGTCCAGCCGCCGCGCCACCGCGCTGACGACGAGGACGGTCACGACCAGCGCCACTATCTCTGCCGCTATGTGCACGGGGTAATCATCACCCGGGCCTCGTGGCGGGCGTCACCGGGCCAGCTCCGGGAGCACCTCCGCGATGAGCTGGGTGTCCATGTACTCGGTGATCTCGCGGATCCGGCCGTCCTCGACGCGGAAGACGAAGCAGTACTTGTTGTCGTAGCGCCCGCCGGCTTTGGTCGCGACGCTGCCCTGCGTTTCGACCACGACGACGTCGTCTTCGGCGACGAACCGGCTCGCCGTGCTGGTGTAGGTGCCGTCGAACTGCGCGCCCAGCGGGCCGAGCAGGTCGCGGCGGACCGAGTCCTTGCCGCTGAAGCGGCCGGACCAGCTGTTGTGCCCGCTGACCGTCCAGGTGACGTCGTCGGCCATCGCGGCGATGAGCGGCCGGATGTCGCCGGTCGCCCAGGCGTCGAACGCCGTCTTCAGGAGCTGCTTGTTTTCGGCCGCGCTCATGGTTCCCTCCCGGTGTGTGCGCCCCAGTCAACACGCTGGAGCGCACTCCAGGGCAAGTCCTTAGGCTGGACGCGTGACGACGGTGGAGATCGCGGCCGGCGCCCTGCGCGGGTCCGGACGGGACGACGTGCGGACGTTCCTCGGCGTGCCCTACGCCGAGCCGCCGGTGGGGGAGCTGCGGTTCCGCGCGCCGCGCCCGGTGCCGCCGTGGCCGGGTGTCCGGGACGCCACCCGGTGGGCGCCGCGCGCGCCGCAGCCCGCGCTGACCGGGCGCGGCTTCACCGGTGACGAGGACTGTCTGTACCTGAACGTCTACGCGCCGGCGTCGCCCGGCTCGTACCCGGTGCTGGTGTGGATCCACGGCGGAGGCGGCGTGCTGGGCGCGCCGCACCAGTTCGACGCCTCGGCGTACGCGCGGCGAGGTGTCGTCGTCGTGACCGTCGCCTACCGGCTCGGCGTCCTCGGGATGCTGCACCTGCCCGGCGTCGCCGACTCCAACCTGTCCCTGCGCGACCAGGTCGCCGCGCTCGAATGGGTGCGGGACAACGCCGCCGCGTTCGGGGGCGATCCGGGCCGGGTGACGCTGGCCGGGCAGTCCAACGGCGGCCGCACGGTCGGGACGCTGCTGGCCGTGCCCGCCACCCGCGGCCTGGTCCACCAGGCGATCGTGCAGAGCGGCACCGGCGTCGGCTCGGTCGTGCACACGCCGGACGAAGGCGCGGCGGTCGCTTCGGCGGTCCTCGCGGAGCTGGACGCGTCGCCGGACGACTTGTCGACGTTGCCGGTGACGCGGATCCTCGAGGCGCAGCAACGGGTTTCGGCGGTCTCGGGCACCAAGGTGACCTACCGCGTGGTCGTCGGCGACGAGCTGCTCCCCCAATCGCCGATCGAAGGCGTGCGCGAGGTCCCGCTGCTGATCGGGACGACGGCCGACGAGGAGGACCTGTTCAGCTGGCTGCAATCCGGGGGCGCGAAGCTGCTGGGCGTCGGTTCGACGATGCTGGACGCGCCCGCGGTCGAGAAGGCCGTGGCGGTGTATAACGACCTATTCGACTGGCCCGAGGACCAGCTCCGCAACCGCGTGCTGACGGCGGGGGACTGGTGGATCCCGGCGATCCGGTTCGCCGAAGCGCAGCCGGACGCCTGGATGTACCGCCTGGACTGGCGCATCGCCCCGCGCGGCCGCGGCTTGGGCGCGGTGCACGGGCTCGACCTGCCGCTGATGTTCGACGACATCCGCAACCGCAACTGGCGCTTCCTGTTCGCCGGCCGCCCGTTCCCGGCGGAGCGGATGCAGGCGGTGGCGACGGAGATGTTCGACGCGTGGGTCCGGTTCGTGGCCACCGGCGACCCGGGCTGGCCGCGCTACACGACGGCGGACCGCGTCACGCGCCTCTTCGACGACGTCTCGACGACGGTGTCCGACCCGGACCGCGAGCAGCGCCTGCTCTGGAACTGAGCCGGGGCGGCGCGAAACCGCCCCGGCTCGGGACCTAGTGTCGCGCGTCGCAAGTTGTTTGACGTCCGGGAAGGGCGCCCCAATGTGGCCTTCGGTGCGTTGAACGCACCGAAGGCCGCCTTGGGTGCGTTCAACGCAACCAAGGCCACATTGGGGCGCTCGGGGACCG
>NZ_JBFAZA010000065.1:0-29617 GCF_040681595.1 Amycolatopsis sp. NPDC051716
CGCGAATGACTCATTCGGGACCTCCCACGTCCCGAATGAGTCATTCGCGACCTTCTGCTCGGCGCTGGGTCTCGGCCGTGGTCCCCGAAAACCGGCACTGCGGGAACTCCGCACGAGCGCAGTGTGTAATCTCCGAACGGAAATGGCGACCACCACCGACCCCGCACAGACGCCCTCGACCGGCCTGGCCGAGCGGCTCCGCGTGCCCTCGCGATTCCCCTACCGCACGATCGCGATGGGCACCGTCGGCAGCACCCTGCTGATGGTCGCCGCCCTCGGCGCCGGCGGCATCCTGATCTCCGACCCCGTGCTCGGCCACGGCCCGCTCTCGTGGGTCCGCTACGGCCACGGCCGCATGCTCGCCAACGCCGTCCTCTACACCGGCTTCGGCATGGTCGTCTGGGCGTGGGTCCGGCTCGGCCGCTACGTCCTGGCCGGCCGCATCGGCAGCCGCCCGATCCTGGTCGCCGCCGGCTGCTGGATGGCCCCGCTGCTGGTGTCACCGCCGCTGTTCACCCGCGACGTCTTCTCCTACCTCGGCCAGGGCGCCCAGCTGCTCTACGGGCTCGACCCGTACGCCAACGGCCCCGCCGAGCTCGACGTGCTGCCGAACGTCGTGCAGAACGTCCACCCGCTCTGGCAGACCACCCCGGCCCCGTACGGGCCGCTGTTCCTGCTGATCTCGAAGGGCGTGGTCGCCACCACCGGCGACAACATGATCCTCGGCGTCATCCTGATGCGCGTCGTGCTGCTGGCCGGCCTGGCCGGGACGCTGTGGGCACTGCCGCGGCTGGTCAAGCACCTCGGCGGCAAGCTCCCGGTCGCGCTGTGGCTCGCGGTGGCCAGCCCGATGATGGTCATCCACCTCTTCGGCGGCCCGCACAACGACCTGATGATGCTCGCGTTCCTCACCATCGGCGTCCTCGCCGCCCTCGAGCGCAAGCACGTGCTCGCGGTCGTCCTGGTCACGATCGGCATGCTGATCAAGCCGACCGCGGCGATCGCGCTGCCGTTCATCGTCTGGATGTGGGCCAACCACCTCACGGGCGAGTCGAAGGTCCGCAACTTCCTGCGCGCCGGCGCGGCCTCGGTGGGCCTGTTCCTGCCGGTGTTCGTCGCGGGCACCTGGATCTCGCTGGGTTCGCTCAACCTCGGCTGGTGGTCCGGGCTCAAGGCCCCGCAGCTCATCGCGAACTGGCTCAACATCCCGACCGGTATCGGCGAGGTGTTCTACAACCTGGTCCACCTGATCGTGGACGTCCAGGTCTCGCCGTTCGTGACGGTCGCCCGCGCGGCGGGCATGCTCCTCCTGATCGGCATCGGCGCCCGCCAGTGGTGGCTCGCCCGCGGCGGCGGCACGGAGGCGGTCTACCGGGCCGGGATCTCGCTCCTGGCGGTCGCGATCCTCATGCCGCCGACCCTGCCGTGGTACCTGACCTGGGGTTTCGTCCTGCTGTCGGCGTTCAAGTGGCAGCCGCGCCACCTGGCGCTCGTGGTGGCGGTGTCGGTGTTCGTGACGCTGGTCTACTACCCGACGGGCGAGCAGGCGCTGTACGACTGGTGGTTCATCGCCGGAGTCATCCTGGCGAGCCTGTACGCGGCGGCTTCACTGCTGCGCCCGGACCCGCTGGGCATCATCGACGCCTGGCGCCGCCCGGAGAAGTTCCTCCGCGACTAGGCCCCGGCCCAGCCGCTCCACGTGTGTACGTCCGTCACCACCACCGCGTGCTCCGGCGGCCGCTCGGCGTACTGCTCGTACTTCGCCACCAGCCACGACACCGGCTCGGCGCCCGGCGGCTCCACCCGCGCCACCCCGTCCGCCCGGGCCCACCACAGCCGCGACCAGTCCTCCGAATAGCCGTCGGCCAGGAAGCACACCGCGGGATTCGACTCGATGTTGCGCAGCCGCCGCAACGCCACCGAAGACTTCGGCTTGTGGTCCACCGCGAACACCACGACGTCATCCCGCACCGCGAACGTCACCGGCACCAGGTGCGGCACCCCGTCGGCCGACACCGTCGCCAGCCGGGCCACCCGGGCCGCGGCGAACCGGTCCCGGGCCTCCGCCCAAGAGAGTTTCACGTCAGCGCGGGGGAGTCGAATGTCAGCGTCCCCAGGTCCGCGTCCAGCGTCACCGGCACCCCCAGCGGCAACGTCGGCGACGACGCCACGTGCCCGAACCCGAACTCCTCCACCAGCGGCACCCCCAGTGGCCCCAGCCGGTCCAGTACCAGCGCCCGCACGTCCGCCGGGGCCCCGCACGCCGCCCACGAACCCAGGACGATCCCGCGCACCCCGGCGAACCAGCCGCTGCGCAGCAGCTGCGTCAGCATCCGGTCCAGCCGGTACACACTCTCCGTCACGTCCTCCAGCAGCACGATCGCGTCCCGCGCCGACCCGTGCTCCGGCGTCCCGATCCCCGCCGCCAGCAGCGACAGGTTCCCGCCCGTCAACACCCCCGACGCCCGGCCCGGCACCAACGCCGACCCGCCGCGCACCACCAGCGTCCGCTCCGGCTCGAACAGCGAACGCCGCAGGTGCTCGACCGCGAAGTCGTCGAACAGCACGCTCGCCGGCATCGGGGAGAACAAACTGGACAGTCCCAAGTGGACGTTCACCGCCCGGTGCAACGCCGTGATGTCCGACGACCCGGCCAGCACCTTCGGGCCCGCCGCCCGCAGCGCCGCCCAGTCCACCAGGTCCAGCATCCGCTGGACGCCGTAACCGCCCCGCGCCGCCAGCACGCACCGCACCCCGGGGTCCAGCCACGCCTCGGTGAACTCCGCCGCCCGCGCGGCGTCGGTACCGGAGAGGTACGGCGGCGAGCCCGGCTCCGCCCGCACGCACGGCCCGACCCGCACCTCCACGCCCCAGCCGCGCAGCACCGGCAGCGCCTTCTCCAGCAGATCCGCCGGCACCGGCCCGGCCGGCGCCACCAGCGCCAGCGTGTCGCCGGCCCGCAACCGAGGAGGCCTCACCGCGACAGCTCCAGCCGCGCCACACCCGGCGTCTCGAAGCCGAACACCTGACCGTAAAAGGACAATTCCGCCTCCAGCGCCGCCACGATCGTCGCCGCCTGCCGGAACCCGTGCTGCTCCCCGGCGAACCGCTGGTAGGCGTACGGGATCCCGCGCCCGGCCAGTTCGGCCACGAACCGGTCCGCCTGCTCCGGCGGGCAGATCCGGTCCTCCAGCCCCTGCTGGAACAGCACCGGCCCGGCCAGCCGCTCGACGTTCGCCAGCGGCGAACGCTCCACGTACCGCTGCCGCGCCTGCGGCAACGGCCCGACCAGACCGTCCAGGTACCGCGACTCGAAGTCGTGCGTGTCGCCCTCGGTCCCGGTCCACCCGGCCAGGTCCAGCACCGGGTACATCACCGTGCCCGCCCGGTAGGTCTCCGTCGTCGTCAGCGACGCCGCCGCGGTGAACCCGCCCGCGCTGCCGCCACGGATCCCCAGCCGTTCACCGTCGGCCAGGCCGGCCGCCACCAGCGCCTCGGCCACCGCGACGCAGTCGGCGACGTCCACCACGCCCCACTGCTCCCGCAGCCGCTCCCGGTAGGCGCGCCCGGACCCCGTGGACCCGCCGTAGTTCACCGCCGCCACGCCGATGCCGCGGCTGGTGAAGTACGCGATCTCCAGGTCGAGCATGGGGAAGCGCTGCCCGGTCGGCCCGCCGTGGACGTCCACCAGCAGCGGCGGCAGCTCCCCGCCGGGCGCGGCGAAGTCCGGGTTCCGCGGCGGGTACAGCACCACCGGCACCGTCTCGCCGTCGGCCGTGCTGAACACCCGCTCCTGCGGCACCGGCAGGAGCGCCGAGGGCAGCTCCGGCTGCGGCGTCAGGTCCGTCACCGCGCCGTCGAGGGAAACGCGCACCACGGCGGACTCCCGGGCCGGCCCGCCCGCGACGCCCACGACCGTGTCGCCGGCCACCGCGAGCCCCGTCGAAGACCAGGCCGTCAGCTCTTCCGTCACCGGCGCCACGGTGCCGTCCGCCTCGTCGAGCACCGCCAGCCGGCCCGAGGACAGCACCGCGTGCCGCCCGCCGCCCAGCGGCGCGAACCACCGCGACCCCGCCTTCCACAGCGGGCCGCCCAGCTCCTGCTCGACCGGCGCCAGGTTCACCACCGACCCGTTCAGGCCGACGCGGTGCAGGTTCCACCAGCCGCCGGGGTCCATGAGCGCCAGCAGCGTCGCCGGCGTCTCCCACTCGACCTGGCACACCGAGACGTCCACGCCACCGGCCAGCACCCGGTGCGGCCCGAACGAGCCGTCGGCGGCCACCTCGGCCACGCACAGCTCGGTGCCGTCCCACGGCATCAGCGGGTGGTCCCAGCCGAACCAGGCCGCGTGCCGCCCGTCCGGCGACAGCTTCGCCACGGTCAGGAACCGGTGGCTCGCGCCCAGTACCCGTTCGCCGCCGCCGTCCACGGCGATCGCGACGAGGTCCCGCTCGACGTCGGTGGGACGCGGCCCGGTGCCGCGCTCGCGGACCGCCCACACCTCGCCCGGCGGCCCGGCCCGCAGATCGCCGTAGCGGACGCCCTGCGGCTCCGCGGGGGACGGCGTGAGCGCCACCACGCCGATTTCGCTCTGCGCGTACACGCGCTGATCGGCCCAGTGCGTGAACACCACGGAACCCCCGGCGACCGCCCACGGCCGCCCGCCGTACTCGTGCAGCCGGTTGCGGACGTTCCACGGGGCCGGCAGCACGTCCTCGGTACCGCCCGGAACCGCCCGGACCAGCGCGACCCGGCCCTGCTCAGCCGGTCGCGCCTCGGCCCACCACACCTCGTTCCCGACGACGTCGAGCCACTGCGGGCCGCCACCGGCGGCGGCCACTTCGGCGGCGGTGATGGGCGAAGACCACGTTCCGTACGGGGAGATCCGAGACACCCCCCGAGGCTAGCGGCCCGCGAACGGTGGGGCGGCGGATGCCGATCATGCGCCGGTGGCCTAGGGTCGTCAGTGCTATGTCTCGCGTAATCCACGTCTTCCGCCAGCCGGATCGGTTCGTCGCCGGCACCGTCGGCGAGCCCGGCGATCGCACGTTCTACCTCCAGGCGTCGGAGGACGTGCGCACCATCAGCGTCACCATCGAAAAACAGCAGGTCGTCGTCCTCGCGGAACGGCTGAGCTCGCTGCTGGAGGAGGTGGCCAGCCGGTTCGGCGCCGACGTCCCCGACGACGCCCCCGACGACCTCGTCGACCTCGACCCGCTCACGGTGCCGGTCGAGGAGGAGTTCCGCGTCGGCACCATGGGCCTGGGCTGGGACGCCGACAGCAGCGCGGTCGTCATCGAGCTGCTCGCCATCACCGAGGGCGAGGTCGACGAAACGGTCGTGCTCGACGACACCGAAGAGGGCCCGGACGCCGTCCGCGTCTTCCTCACCCCGGCCGCCGCCCGCGCCTTCGCCGAGCGGGCCGATCGCGTCGTCAACGCCGGCCGCAAGCCGTGCCCGCTCTGCGCCGAGCCGCTCGACCCCACCGGGCACATCTGCCCCCGGCAGAACGGCTACCGGCGCGACACCGACGCGGGCGAAGAAGACTGACCATGGCGACCGACCCCGCCGACCCCGCGTCCCGCGAACTCGTCACCCACGGCCGCATCGACGTCGAAGGCCGGCTGGTCGACGCCTCCAACGTCACGCTCTTCTGCGCCATCGAGCTCGACGGCGTCACCGGCCGGGTCGTCTACAAGCCGGTGTCGGGGGAGCGGCCGCTGTGGGACTTCCCCGACGGCACCCTGGCCGGGCGTGAGGTCGCCACCGCGATCATCGCCGACGCCGCCGGCCTCGGCGCGATCCCGCCGACCGTGCTGCGCGACGGCCCGTTCGGCCCCGGCATGGTCCAGCTGTGGGTCGAAACCACCGAAGACGACCTGGTGGAAGTCCTGCCGCCCGACGACGTCCCCGACGGCTGGCGCCCGGTGCTGCACGCCCACGACCGGCTCGGCGAACCCGCGGTCCTCGCCCACGCGAACCACCCCGGGCTGCGCGACCTCGCCGTGCTCGACATCGTGGTGAACAACACCGACCGCAAGGGCGGGCACCTCCTGCCCGGCGTCGACGGCCACGTCTACGGCGTCGACCACGGCATCTGCCTGCACACCGACCCCAAGCTGCGGACCGTCCTGTGGGGCTGGATCGGCGAGCCGCTGCCACCGGACACCGTCGAGAAGCTGCGCAAGCTGCGTTCGGAGCTCGATGGCGGCCTCGGCCAGACCCTCGCCGAGCACATCACCAAGTTCGAGATCCGGGCCCTGGCCGACCGCACCGACGTCCTGCTCGCCGAGGGCATCTTCCCCGAACCGGGCGACGACTGGCGCGCCATCCCGTGGCCCCTCTTCTGATCGACGACGCCGCCCGGGCCCGGCTCGTCGACCGCTTCGGCGCGGAACTGGCCAGGCCGTGGTGCGACGCCCTCCCGGACCTCGTCGCCCGCCTGACCGCTAGGTGGGGGCTCACCGTCCGCGAGGCCCGGCCCGGCAACACCGGCCGCACCCTGCTGTGCACCGGCCCCGGCGGCGACCTACGGGTCCTGAAGCTGACTCCGGACCCGGAAGTCGCGCGGCTGGAGTTCACCGGGCTACGCGCCTGGGCCGGCCACTCCCGCGTCGTCCAGGTCCTCGACGCCGACCTCGACGCCCACGCGATCCTGCTCGAAGGCCTGGTCCCCGGCACCGAGCTGACGGGGCGCGAGATCCCGTGGGCCGAGCTCGGCGAGCTGCTCGACCAGCTGCACTCTGTGGATCCAAGCGGGGTGGAGCCAAGCGGGGCCGAGTCCCGTGGCGAGTTCCGGCGGCTGGCCGAGGGCATCGAGTTCATCTTCGAGCTCTCCGAACGCCGACGCCGCGAATCCGCGGCCGCCGCGCACATGGGCGCCGACCTGCTGGCCAAGGGGCGCGAGCGGGCGCTGGCGCTGGCCACCAGCGGGCCGGTCACGCTCATCCACGGCGACCTGCACCCGGCCAACGTCCTCGACGCCGGGCCGGGCCGCGGCATCGTGGCCATCGACCCGCGGCCGGGGCTCGGCGACCCGTCCCTCGACGCCGTCGACTTCGTCTTCGTCCCGATG
This sequence comes from Amycolatopsis sp. NPDC051716, assembly GCF_040681595.1. NCBI lineage: Bacteria > Bacillati > Actinomycetota > Actinomycetes > Pseudonocardiales > Pseudonocardiaceae > Amycolatopsis > Amycolatopsis sp. NPDC051716. The sequence goes on from NZ_JBFAZA010000065.1 coordinate 7,076, forward strand.
GCCGCCGGTGGCACCATCGACGACGGCATCGCCGCCCTCGCCCCGCACGTGACCGGCTTCGACGCCGAACGCGTTCGCGCCTGGTGCGTCGCGATGGCCCCGCTGGTCGCGCTCGCGCCGTTGCGCCGCGGCGAGCGGACGCCGTTCACCGACGCGGTGCTGGAACTGGCCCGCTGACGGCGTGGCATGCCCCGCCCGGGCCGCTGCCGCCACTAGGTTCCCAGGTCGTGCGCTCCCACTCCTATGACGACGTACTCGCCGGCCGCCGCCGCAAGAAGGTGCCGGAGGTTCCCGCCGAGCGCGGTCTCGTGGTCGAAGACCCGGCCAGCGGCTACTGCGGCGCGGTGGTGAAGATCGAGTACGGCAACGTCGTGCTCGAGGACGCCAAGGGCCGCCATCGCGTCTTCCCGCTCGTCCCCGCCGGGTTCCTCCTCGAAGGCAAGCCGGTCACGCTGGTGCCGGTCAAGACGGTGAAAGCGCCGGTCAAGCAGGTGTCGGCGTCCGGGTCGGTGAAGGTGCAGGGCCTGCAGGCCCGCGTCGCCCGCGACTCGCGCATCTGGGTCGAAGGCAAGCACGACGCCGAGCTCGTCGAACGCGTCTGGGGGCACGACCTGCGCGTCGAAGGCGTCGTCGTCGAACCGCTCGACGGCGTCGACGTGCTCGCCGACCGCATCGCCGAGTTCGGCACCGGCCCCGGCCGCCGCCTCGGTGTCCTGGTCGACCACCTCGTGCCCGGCAGCAAGGAGTCGCGGCTGGTCGAGGCCGTTCACGACGAGAACGTGCTGGTCACCGGCCACCCCTACATCGACGTCTGGGAAGCCGTCCGCCCGGCGGCCGTCGGCATCGAGGCGTGGCCCAAGATCCCGCGCGGGATCGAGTGGAAGCAGGGGATCTGCGACGCGCTCGGCTGGGGGCAACCTTTCGAAGGCTGGCAGCGTGTCCTGAGCGGGGTGAGCAGTTTCCGCGACCTCGAGACCCCGCTCATCGGGGCGGTCGAACGGCTCATCGACTTCGTCACCGAACCGGCGGAAGAGGGCTGAATGTCTGAATTGTCCAAGGTCACGCGAAGGTTACGTCCCGTCACCGCGCCGGTGCGAACCGGCGCGATCTGAGAGCATGAAGCCATGTCTTGGGCTCTGGTCTGGTTGATCGTCGGGATCGCCCTGGTGATCGCCGAAGTCGTCTCCGGCGACTTCGTGCTGGTCATGCTGGGCGTCGCCGCGCTGTTCGGCGCCGGTGCCGAGGTCCTCACCGGGAACCTGGTCATCGACGTCGCCGTGTTCGCCGTCGCCTCCGTCGGCATGCTCCTGCTGGTCCGCCCCGCGCTCAAGCGGCGCCTGCTCTCCGGGCCGGCCCACCACACCGGCATCGACGCGCTGATCGGCGCCCGCGCGGTGGTCGTGTCCACAGTGGACTCCGAAACGGGTCAGGTGAAACTGGCCGGCGACGTCTGGTCGGCGCGCAGCATGTCGGCGCACCTCCCGCCCATCGCGCCCGGCACCTCGGTCACGGTCGTCGAGATCTCCGGCGCCACCGCCGTCGTGTCGGACGAACCGTGAGCCTCGGGCTCGTCATCGTCGGCGAGGGCCACGCCGCGGTGCTCGAACGCGGCGGGCAGTTCCGCGGCGTGCTCGGCCCCGGCCGCCACTTCGTGCTCCCGTTCGCCGACCGGGTCCGCGCCCGCCTCGACCTCCGTGACCAGATCCTCTCGGCCCCGCCCCGCCCGGTCGAAGCCGGCGACGGGCACGAGATCCTCATCGGTTTCGAGGTCGTCTTCGCGATCACCGACCCGCGCCTGGCCACCTACGAAATCTCCGCCCCGGCGCTCGCGATCGAGCAGCTGGCCCGCACCGCGCTGCGGCAGGAAGCCGGCCTGACCACGGCCGAGCGCGCCGTCACCGCGCCCGGGGACCTGCACCGTACAGTGTGGACAGTCCTGCACGACACCACCGGCCGCTGGGGCATCACCACCAAGGAACTGCAGCTCGCGGTGAGCCCGCCCGCTGCACCCACAACGCCGTCAACCGCGCAAGAATGGTACTAGGTAAGGGGAAATTCTCTTGACCGGATTTGTGATCGGCCTGGTCATCGCCTTGGCCTTGCTCGTGATCATCACGATCGCCAAGGCGGTCATGGTGGTGCCGCAGGCGCAGTCGGCCGTGATCGAGCGGCTCGGCCGGTTCCGCACGGTCGCCTCGCCCGGCCTCAACATCCTCGTGCCGTTCCTGGACAAGGTGCGCGCCCGGATCGACCTGCGCGAGCAGGTCGTCTCGTTCCCGCCCCAGCCGGTGATCACCGAGGACAACCTGACGGTGTCGATCGACACGGTCGTGTACTTCCAGGTCACCGACTCGCGCGCCGCGGTGTACGAGATCTCCAACTACATCGTCGGTGTCGAGCAGCTGGCCACCACCACGCTCCGCAACGTGGTCGGTGGCATGAGCCTCGAGCAGACCCTGACCTCCCGCGACTCCATCAACACCCAGCTGCGCGGGGTGCTGGACGAGGCGACCGGCCGGTGGGGCATCCGCGTGGGCCGCGTCGAGCTCAAGGCGATCGACCCGCCGCCCTCCATCCAGGACTCGATGGAGAAGCAGATGCGCGCCGACCGCGAAAAGCGCGCCATGATCCTCACCGCGGAAGGTCAGCGGGAGTCCGCGATCAAGACCGCGGAAGGCCAGAAGCAGAGCCAGATCCTCTCCGCCGAAGGTGCCCGCCAGGCGACCATCCTCGCCGCCGAGGCCGAGCGGCAGTCCCGCATCCTGCGTGCCCAGGGTGAACGGGCCGCGCGCTACCTGCAGGCGCAGGGCCAGGCGAAGGCGATCGAGAAGGTGTTCGCCGCCATCAAGGCCGGCCGTCCGACCCCCGAGGTGCTGGCCTACCAGTACCTGCAGACGCTGCCGCAGATGGCGCAGGGCGACGCGAACAAGGTCTGGATGATCCCCAGCGACTACGGCAAGGCCCTCGAAGGCTTCGCCCGCGCGCTCGGCGCCCCCGGCGACGACGGCGTCTTCCGCTACGAGCCGCCGAAGGACGACGACGTCCCGGCCAAGCCCGACCTCGAGGATGAAGAAGTCTCCAGCTGGTTCGAAACCAAGAGCGACCCGAAGGTCGCCGAAGCCGTCGCGGCCGCGGAAGCGGTGGCGCGCAAGGAGGTCCCGGCCATCGGGTCGCCCTCCTCGCCGCCCGCGCGGCCGTCGATCCCGCGCCCGGCCCAGCAGCAGCAGCCCGAGCCGGCGGCCGACGAGGACCGCGGCACCGAGGTCACGCCCGCGCCGCAGCAGCCGCCGACACCCCAGGGTGGCCAGCCCGCGCTGCCCCAGCCGCAGGCCCCGGCCGGTCCGCCGCCTGGCGGCCAGTACCAGGGCCCGCCGCCGCAGGCCCCGCCCCCGGGCCAGTTCGGCGGACAGCAGCAGCAGAACCCGGGCACCGGCCCGTTCCCGCAGCAGCCCCCGTTCGGCGGCCCCCAGGGCCCGCGCCGCTGACGTTCCCCCGACGAGGGGCCTCCCACCAATGCGGTGGGAGGCCCCTCGTCACGTGTGTCGTCCCTCCAGACACGCGTGTCGTCCGCCTGGACACGCGTGTCGTCCGCCTGGACACGCGTGTCGTACGGTCAGGTGCGCTGGTAGATGCTCGCGTCGTCGATGTCGGACTTCGAGCGGTCCTTCAGGAAGATCACGCACAGCACGGAGACCACCGCGGACAGGATGATGTAGCCGGAGATCGCGTACGGCGTCCCGGTCTGGTGCAGCAGCCACGTCGCCAGCAGCGGCGCCGGGCCGCCCGCGAACACCGAGGCCAGCTGGTAGCCGAGCCCCGCGCCGCCGTAGCGCAGGTGCGTCGGGAAGCTTTCGCCGATCAACGCCGCCTGCGGTCCGTATTGGAGCGCGTGCGGGACGAAGGACACGACGACCGCGACGAACACCAGCGCGTGGCTGCCGTGCGCCAGGATGGTGAAGTACGGGAACGCGATCACCCCGGTCAGCACCGCCCCGCACAGGTAGACCCGTTTGCGGCCGAAGGTGTCCGAAAGGGACGAGAACAGCGGAATCAGCGCCAGCTCGCACGCGGCCCCGACGAGGACCGCGTTGAGCACGAAGGTCTTGCTGAACTCGTGCCGCGACACGACGTAGATCAGCACGTAGCTGGTGAACAGGTAGAAGGGCATCTGCTCGCTGAACCGGACCCCGGCCGAGAGCAGGATTTCCCGCCAGTGGTGCCGGATCGCGTCGAGCACGGGTGTCCGCGCGGTCTGCCGGTTCTCGACGAGCTTCGCGAACATCGGCGTCTCGAGGATCTTCAGCCGGATCACCAGGCCGACCCCGACGAGCACCAGGCTGAGCAGGAACGGGATCCGCCAGCCCCAGGAGTCGAACGCGTCGGGGGAGAGCGTCGCCGACAGCAGCGTCATGCCGCCGGTGCCCAGCACCAGCCCGACCGGGACACCGATCTGCGCGAAACTGCCGAGCAGCCCGCGTTTGCGCTGGTCGCCCCATTCCATGGCGAGCAGCACCGAGCCGCTCCACTCGCCGCCGATGGCGATGCCCTGCACCAGCCGCAGCAGCACCAGGATCAGCGGGGCGGCGACCCCGATCGCCGACGTCCCGGGCAGCATCCCGACGACGCCGGAGGAAATGCCCATCAGCAGCAGCGTGACGATCAGCGTCGCCTTCCGCCCGATCCGGTCACCCCAGTGCCCGAAGATGGCCGCCCCGACCGGCCGAGCGGCGAACCCGACCGCGTAGGTCGCGAACGACTGCATGGCGCCCGCGTAGGCACTCGAAGCGGGGAAGAACAGGTGCGGGAAGACCAAGGCCGCCGCGGTGTTGTAGAGGAAGAAGTCGTACCACTCGATGGTCGTGCCGACAGCGCTCGCCAGCGCCGCCCGCCGTACCTGCACCTTGCTGCCCGGTGCCACCTTGTGAGTGACGCTGTTGTCGCCCAGAACCATCTCGCAACACCTCCGGTGACCGATGTCACACAACAGTGTGACGCCCGAGGACGGTTTCGGCGATCGATGACGCGTTTCTCGTCCGGTCGGTGACGGACCGCCGGAAAAATCGGGGGCGCGCGGCGATCGCCGTCTTTACGCTCGAGCCATGCCACGCCGGATCATGTACCTCCAGCTCAAGACGGGCTACAACACCGACCGGGGCCCGTCGTGGATCGCCTGGGTGCGGTTCTCCAAGACCTGGCGGACCGCGTACGTGCACGGCCGCGAGCTGCGCCGCTGGCCCGGCCTGTTCGACGCCAACTTCGTCGACGTCGAGACCGGCGAGGAGTTCTGGCTGTCGGGGCCGAAGCGGGACCGGACCGACGGCCGCTACAGCAACGCCCGCCCTCTCGTCGAGAGCGACGCCGCCGCCCGCTACGACGCCTTCCTCGCCGGCGCGCCCGCCGCCAAACTTGCCGACTAGGTAACTTTGCAGATTCGGCAAAGTTCGGTACCTTGGGGTCATGGACACCGACCGAGCCGGCCTGCGCGATCGCAAGAAGCAGCAAACGCGCATCGCGCTGAGCTGGGCGGCGATCCGGCTGACCGTCGAACGCGGCTACGACAACGTCCGGATTGAAGACATCGCCGCCGAAGCCGGGGTGTCCACCCGGACCTTCAGCAACTACTTCGGCAGCAAGGGCGAAGCCATCGTCGCCCGCCACCACGAGCGGGCCCGGGCCATCGCCGCCGCGCTGCGCGAACAGCCGGCCGGGATGCCGATCTGGGACGCCATCACCCAGGCCGCGCTCGACGGGTTCGCGCTCGGCGAACCGGTGCCCGATGGGCGAGGCGCGACCCCGGAGTGGATCGAAGGGCTGCGGCTGATGGTCGCCGAGCCCACCCTGCAAGGCGAATTCCAGAAAGCCGGCGCCGCGGGCGAAGCCGAGTTCGCGCTCGCCGTCGCCGAACGCACCGGCACCGACGCGACCCGGGACGTCTACCCGCGGCTCTTCGCGGGCGTCATCGGCGCCGCGCTCAACGTCGTCACCCAGCAGTGGCTCGTCGCCGAACCGCAGACGTCGCTCGAAGAGGTCCTGCGGGACGTCTTCGGCCGGCTCGCCGCCGGCCTGCCCGAACCCCGCTAGAGCCGCACCCATCCGAAGAGCGCCCGCGCCGCGGGCTGCTTCGCCATGCCCGAAAACGGCTTTGCCATGCCCGAAAACAAGGAGTCCACCGTGGAAGACGTCGTCATCGCCGGAGCCGGCCCCAACGGCCTCATGCTCGCCTGCGAACTCGCCCTCGCCGGCATCCGGCCGCTGGTGCTGGAACGGCTGCCCGAACCGACCACCGAAAACCGCGCCAACGGCCTCGTCGGGCAGGTCGTGCGGCTCCTCGACCGCCGCGGGCTGCACGAGCGGCTGGCCGGTCCGATCGGGCCGCCCTCGCCGGCGTTCGTCTTCGGCGCGCTGCGCCTGGACCTCACCCTCGCCGAGCGCAACCCGCTGAACATCCTCGGCGTGCCGCAGCGCCGCGTCGAAGCGGTGCTCAACGAGCGCGCCGCCGAACTCGGCGTCGAGGTCCGGCGCGGGCACGAGCTCACCGGCATGACCCAGGACGCCGGCGCGGTCACCGCCGACGTCACCGGCCCCGAAGGCGGCTACCGTCTCACGACGCGATACCTCGTCGGCGCGGACGGCGGCCGCAGCGCCACGCGCAAGCTCACCGGCATCGGCTTCCCCGGCGTCACCGAAGACCGCACCGTGTCCCGCACCGCCAACGCCAGCGTGCCGGCGGAGTTCGTCGACGCGGCATCCGGCGGCTTGCGCGGGCCGGGTCACGGCGTCATCCCGCCGTTCTTCCACTACCGCACCGAAACCGGCCTGTTCGTCTACGCGCCGTTCCCGACCGGCACGCTCGTCACCACGATCGAGTGGACCGACGAGGAGGAAACCGGCGACGAGCCCCCGATGACCCTCGACGAGCAGCGCGCGAGCATCGAGCGGGTACTCGGCTTCGCCCTGCCCGTCGGGCCGCCGGAAGGCGACGGGCCCCACCTGCTGCGGCGGCTGCGCGGGCGCAACACCCGGCTGGCCGAGAAGTTCCGCGAAGGGCGGGTCCTGCTGGTCGGCGACGCCGCCCACGTCCACTCCGCCATCGGCGGTCCCGGGCTCAACCTCGGCCTGCAGGACGCTGTCGGGCTCGGCTGGAAGCTCGCCGCCACCCTGCACGGCTGGGCGCCCGAAGGCCTGCTGGACACCTACGAGAGCGAACGCCGCCCGGTCGCCGAGCGCGTGGTCATGCACACCCAGGCGCAGTCCGCGCTGATCACGCCGGGCGGCGACGTCACCGCGCTGCGCGAGCTGTTCGGCGAGCTGCTGCGGCTCCCGGCCACGGTGCAGCACATCGCGGACCTGATGACCGGCGCGGACATCCGGTACACCCCGGCCACCGACCACCCGCTCGACGGCCGCTGGGCCCCCGACCTCGTCCTGGCCGACGGGACCCGGCTCGCCGAGCTGACCCGGACGGCCCGGCCGCTGCTGCTGGACTTCACCGGCTCGCTCGGCGACGAGCTGCGCGGCTGGACCGACCGCGTCGACCTCGTTCCCGGGCACGCCCCGGGCGACGCGACCGCGCTGCTCATCCGGCCCGACGGCTACGTCGCCTGGGCGACCAGTGCGACGGAGCCGGACGACACGGAACGGAAGTCCCTGCGCACCGCCCTCGAACGGTGGTTCGGCCAGCCCCTTGACGTGTAGGAGATCTCCTACGTATTGTCGGCGGCATGACGATCACCCACGTGCAGTTCCTGACCCTGCCGGTTGCCGACCACGCCCGAGCGCGGGACTTCTACGTGGGCAAGCTCGGCTTCGAAGCGCTCGTCGACCGCCACACGCCCGAGGGCGGCCGGTTCGTGATGGTCGCGCCGAAGGGGGCGAAGACCGGTGTGGTCCTGACCGATCAGCAGGTCACCGGAATCGAACCGGGTCCGCGGCACTTCCAGCTGCAGACCACCGACGTCGACTCCGACGTCGCCGCGCTGCGGGCGGCCGGGGTCGAGGTGGCCGAGCCGCAGGCGCAGCCGTGGGGCCGGGCGACGTCGTTCACCGACCTCGACGGCCACACGATCGGCCTGCTCGAACCGTCGGACTTCGGCGCCGTGCCGCGCTGATGCCGGTCAACGACGACGTCTTCGCGGCGCTGGCCAGCCCGGCGCGGCGCGAAGTGCTGCGGCTGCTGCTCGACGGCCCGATGGCCGCCGGCTCGATCGCGGAGCGGTTCGAGATGGCCCGGCCCAGCCTCTCGGAACACCTGCGGGTGCTTCGCGAGGCGGGCCTGGTCACCGAACAGCGCCAGGGCCGCAACCGCGTCTACCGGCTCGACGCGGCCCCGCTGGAAGAGGTCGCGGACTGGCTGACACCGTACGAGCGGTTCTGGCGCACCAAGCTCGCCAACCTGCGCGATCTGCTGGACGAGGAGGAAGACCGGTGACCGACGACGACCCGAGGGCGATCCACGTCGACCAGTTCCTCGCCCACCCGGCCCGCAAGGTGTGGCGCGCGCTGACCGAGCCGGAGCTCCTCGAGCGCTGGCTGAACATGCCCAACGACATCAAGCCCGTGGTGGGGCACCGCTTCGAGCTGCTGGCCGAGCCGGTGCCCGCGGCCGGGTTCGCCGGCGGCCCGGTGGCGTGCGAGGTCCTGGAAGTCGAGCCCGAGCGCAAGCTCAGTATCCGCTGGGGTCCGCAGTGGACGGTCACCTGGCGGCTCGAACCGGAGGGCACCGGCACCCGGCTGTTCCTCAGCCACGAAGGGTTCGACCCGGACGACGAGTTCCAGCGCGTCTCCCGCCGGATCATGGGCGGCGGCTGGCGCTCGCACGTCCCGCGGGCGCTGGCGCGGTTGCTGGACTCGCTGCCCGATCCGGCCCCGTTACGATCTGCTGGTGAACCCCGCCGCTGACCCCGCCGAGCCGAAACCGCTGCGTGCCGACGCCCGGCGCAACCGGGCCCGCGTGCTGGAGGCGGCCGAGAGCGTGTTCGCGGCCAAGGGCACCGGAGCGCCGACCGAGGAGGTCGCCCGCGTCGCCGGCGTCGGCATCGGCACGGTGTTCCGGCACTTCCCGACGAAGGAGGCGCTGCTCGAAGCGGTGCTCTTCGCGCGGCTGAGCCGGTTCGTCGAGGAGGCCGAGACGGCGGTGGCCGCGGAGTCCGCCGATCCGGGCAGCGCGTTCTTCACGTTCCTCACCAGCTGGGTCGAGATGTCGAGCGCGAAGAACGCCTACTTCCAGGCCCTCACCGCGGCCGGGGTCACGGTCCCGGTGGCGAAGTCCGACATCGGCGCGCGGCTGCTGACGTCCCTGGGCGTGCTGCTTTCGCGGGCGCAGCAGGCGGGCGCGGTCCGGGAGGACCTCGTCGTCGGCGAGCTGATCCCGGTGATCATCGGCGTCGCGCGGGCCGCCGAGTACGCCGGCCAGGACGCGGCCCTGCGCGACCGGGCCAGGGAAATCCTCTTCGACGGGCTCCGCCCGTCAGCGGGGGATCGGCGCTGACTCCACCGGCGCGAGCACCGGGCGCTTCGCGGTGAGCGTGTCGCCGGAGGACTCGCCCCGCAGCCGGCGGCGCACCCACGGCAGCGCGTGCTCCTGAGCCCACTTGAGGTTCTGGCTGCGGCGCGCGGCCGGGCTCAAGACCTCGCGCGGGCCCAGTTCGGTCGCGGCCAGCGGGTGTTCGACGCCGAGGGCGGCCAGCACGGCGATGGCGACCTCGGTGTGGCCGTAGGCGTTGAGGTGCAGGCGGTCCGGCGCCCACAGCCGCCGGTCGCGCAGCTGCCGCATGGCCCACATGTCCACCAGCAGCGCGTCGTGGCGGGCGGCGATGGCGCGGACGAACTCGTTGTAGATGGCGACCCGGCCGCGCATCTTGCGGAACAGCGCGTCCTCGACGCCGTCGACGCCGGTGAACAGCACCAGGCGGGCGCCGGTCGCCCGGATCCTCGCGACGGCCGCTTCGTACTCGGTCATCAGCCCGTCGATGTCGACCTTGGGCCGCATCAGGTCGTTGCCGCCGGCGTAGAGGGTGACGAGGTCGGGGTCCATGGCCAGCGCGGGCTCGAGCTGCTCGCCCAGGATCTGCGGCAGCAGCTTGCCGCGGATGGCGAGGTTGGCGTAGCGGAACTCGGACTCGCGCGCGGCGAGCTGCTCGGCGACGCGGTCGGCCCAGCCGCGCACCCCGTTCGGGGCGGCGGGGTCGTCGTCACCGACGCCTTCGGTGAACGAGTCCCCCAAAGTCACTAAGCGCTTGCTCATGTGTCCAGTGTAGGCAAGCCGCGGAAGCAAACTCCGGAGGCCTGTCGGATCCAGCCGATGGTGTTCGTAGCAGGGGTAACAGGCCACCCGCTTCCTCGAGGAGTCTCAATGACCGCCACCTACACCTTCGACGTCTTCTCCACGCTCGACGGCTTCGCCAACCACAGCGGCGACTGGAGTGGCTACTGGGGCAAGCAGGGCCCCGAGTTCCTCGCCCACCGCGCCGCCACCTACCGCGACCCCCTGCACATGGTGCTGGGCGCCAAGACCTACGCGTCGAACGCCCCCTTCCTGGCCCCGGGCTTCGACCGTGCCCGGTTCGACGAGTGGATCACGCGCATGTTCGCCGCCCCGGTGACGGTGCTCTCCGGCCGGCTGACCGCGCCGCTCGACTGGCCGGGCACGACGATCGAGCCCGGCGACCCGGTCGAGGCGGTCAGGCGCCTCAAGGCCGGGTCCGACGTGCCCCTGCGCTCCCACGGGAGCCTGACCCTCAACCGGGCGCTGCTGAACGCCGGCCTGGTCGACACGATCGAAGTGACGGTGTTCCCGGTGCTCTCCGGCAAGACCGGCGTGGACCGGGTCTTCGACGGCGTGGCCGACTTCGACCTCGAGCTGCTCTCGGCCCGGACCTTCGACGGCCACACGCAGGTGCTGACCTACCGGCCGGCCCGGCACGGTTGACCGGCGTTCCGCCCGGCGCGGAATCCGTGGACCGTGGCGCCCGGCCCCGGTACACGGGAAGGGTGACCGACTACGACGCGATCGCCGACTGGTACGAAACCACGCTCGTCCCCAGCTGGCGGGCGGACCCGTTGGAGTTCGGGCCGACGCTGCGGGAGCTGCTCGGGCCGGGCACGGGACCGTGCCTCGAGCTGGGCTGCGGCACCGGCGCCCACGCCGGGCGAATCCGGGAGCTCGGCCGCACCCCGTTCGGCGTGGACGTCTCCGCCGGGATGCTGCGGCACGCGGCCGCGCGGTTGCCGGTCGCGCGGGGTGACGCCACGGCGCTGCCGGTCGCCACCGGGGCACTGCCCGCCGTCGTCGCGATCATGGTCCACACCGACATGCCGGCCTACCCCGCGGTGCTGCGCGAAGCGGCCCGCGTGCTGGCGCCGGGCGGGGTGTTCGTGCACGTCGGCGTGCACCCGTGCTTCTGCGGCGGGTTCGCCGACCGCACCGACGGCCGCGCCGTCGTCATCCGGCCCGGCTACCGGGAACCCGGCTGGACCATGGAGTCGTGGACCGACCAGGGCCTGCGGGACAAGGTCGGCGCCACCCACCTGCCGCTGCCCGCGCTGCTGGACGCCGTTCTCGACGCGGGCCTGGTGTTCGAACGGTTCGCCGAAGGCGGCGCCCCCACGCCGACGGTCTTCGCCTGGCGCGCGAGAAAGCCTTACGCCGAACGAACCAACCGATGATCGCCCGGGCTGGGTCGCTATCCTCCCGCGATGACGGGGGAAGTCCGAATCGGTGACCAGGCCCGCGCGGCGGCCACCCGCACACTGGACACAGCGTTGCGCGAAGGCCGGCTCGACCTGGCCGAGTACGAACGGCGCCTGGTGGTGGTCCAGGCCGCCCGGGTGCGGAAGGACCTGACGCCGGCGATCACCGATCTGCCCGACACGTCCGGCCGCACCGGCCCGAACCTGCGGATCTCCGCCGCCGACCGCGAACGGGCACTGGTCCGGCTGGCCGGCGCCCTGACCGACGGACGCCTCGAAGCACGCGCCTACGCCGACGCCGAGGCACGGCTGAACCGGGCTGTCACCTATGCCGACATCGACGCCGTCGTCGGCAACCTGGACGCCAAGGCCAGTCACCTCGAGCGCGATCAGGCCATCGCGCGCATCGAGGCCGCGGTCGCCGGCGGGCTGCTGGATCCGGCCGAGCAGCACGACCGCGTGGCCGCGGTCCGGCGGGCGACCACTGACGCCCAGCTGGCCGCGCTGGTGGCCGACTTGCCCGCCGGTGCGGGCCCGGCCCGGTCGCCGCGGGCCTCGCACGCCGACCGGGAAGCCGTGGTCGCGCGGCTGCACGAGGCCGTCGAAGCGGGGGTGCTCGACCTGCCGGAGTTCGACGAGCGGGTGCGCGCGGTGTACGCGGCGCGGCTGCGCGACGAGCTGTCGAGGCTGGTGGCGGACTTGCCCGGACCGACTCCGGAACCGGCGGCGCCGACCGCCTTGCCGCCGGCGCCGCCGGTCGTCCCGCCTCCGCCGAAGCCGCCATCGTTCGAGGCCGGCATGACCGCGGCCAAGGTCGCGGGGTTCAGCCTGTTCCCCCTGATCGGCATCGTGATCGTCTTGGCGATGGCGGGGTTGACCGCTCTCGCCATCGTGGGCGGGTCGGTGTCGGCGATCGTGTTCGTCGGAGTACTGCTGTGGGCCAAGCGCACCACGACCGCGGCCATCGCCGCGGAAAGCGCTCCCCAGGACGGATACCGGTTCCCCGCGGGAGCCGAACCGTTCCCCGGGCCGGCAACCTGGGTCGGCGTGGACCCGGCCGAGTGGACGCCGGCGGAGAAGCCGCCGCGCACGCTGGGCCGGCACAAGGGCGACCTCAAGTCCATCACCACCCTGGTGCTGCCCGATGGCACCCCGGTCGCGATCACCGGCGGCCGGGACAACAAGGCCCGGGTGTGGGACCTGTCCGACGACTCGTGGCGGCACACCCTCGACGGCCACACCCACGACGTGGCGGGTGTCGCGGCCATGGTCCTGCCGGACGGCGTCCCGGTCGCGGTGACGGTCAGCCCGGACCGGACCGCCCGGGTGTGGGACCTCCGGGACGGCTCACCGCGCGGCACCCTGCCGGGACTGGCCCCGGACGCGGCGGCGGTGCGGTGCCTGTCACTGGCCGACGGCACCCCGGTCGCGGTCGTCCACAACGGCTGCACCGCGATCCAGACGTGGGACCTGCGCGACCACAAGAGGCGGCACAACCTCCGCGACCACACCACCTTCGACCACGCGGTCCCGGTGGTCCTCCCCGACGGCACGCCGGTCGCCGTCGTCTCCGATTGGGGAAGCCACCACCTCGAGGTGGTGAACCTGGCGAACGGGAAGCCGCGGTTCCGGCTCAGCGGCCACACCCAGCCGGTCAACGCGATCGACACCACGGTCCTCGCCGACGGCACCCCGATCGTCGTGTCCGCCGGCCAGGACAAGACGATCCGCGTCTGGGACCTGCGCCGCCGGACCCTGCTCCACACCGTCTCCGGCCTCGTCGACGCGAAGGAAGCCCTGGTGTGCACGGCCCTGCCCGACCGCACCCCGGTGGCGGTGGCCTGTGACTGGGAGCTGGGGAACACGATGGGGTGGGATCTCCGGAACGGCTCCGAACTGCCGTTCCGGTTCGATTTCTGGGGCGACGTCCTGGGTGCGGCCGCACTCCCGGGCCGGACCCTGCTCCTGGGGTTGTCGGAGGACCCGCGCGCGGCGGCGGTCCGTGAGCTGGCCTAGGCGCTGATCTGCCGCGCCCGGTGCTCGGCGACGTGGACCCGAGTCGCACACCGCGTCGAGCAGAACCGGCGACGGCCGTTGCGCGAAGTATCGACGTACGCCGTTTCGCAGCCTTCGCGGCCGCAGATGCCCAGCCGGTCGGGGGCCTCGCACACCAGGTGGGCCAGCCCGCCCGAGGTGTACGCGCGGACCCGGCCGACCGGACCCGCGTCCTCGGCCGAGTAGTGCAAGTGGGGTGGCTTGCCGTCGTGGGTGGTGATGTGCGGGCGGCAGGCCGCTTCGGCCAGCAGCTCGTTGACCAGTTCCGGGCGCGCGCCGGCGGGCGCGGCGAACACCGGCCGCAGCCGGGCGGCCCACGCGCCGATCAGGGCCGCTTCGCCGTCGGTCAGGGCTTGGATGGCCATGCCGTTGCGGACCATGCCGGCGAGGAGCTCGCTCGCGGAGCCGGCGTTGACCAGGTCGGCGGCCACCAGCGCCGCCGGGCCGCCGTAAGGGTTGAAGTGCACTGAGTCATTACAGCACGATCGGGGCATGGACCGGAACCGTTGCCCCCGCTGTGGCTGGCCGCTCGCCGAACTCCCGGCGGCCGCGTCCCAGCCCGTCACCCGTCGCCTCGACTACGTGCGCTGCGTCTGCGGCAGCTGGCTCGCCCGCTGGGACGGCGAAGTCGTCGGCGCCACCCGATCCGCGCCGTGACACAGCCATGACTCAGAGGTCGAGCGCGCCCGCCGCGTTGTCGTTCCACTGGTCGACACGGCGGATGTACTCGTACAGCGCCCGGCTGCCGCGCACCCAGCGGCCCTGGTCGGCGATCGCCAGGTCGTCGGCTCCGGCCCGGCGCGCCTCGGTGGCGAACCCGGACCGCAGGGAGTGCCCGGTCACCGGGTACGGCAGGCCCGCGCGAACTCCGGCCCGGGTGAGGATCTGGTTGACGCCGGCCGTGGTCAGCGCGGGCTCGCCGACGTTGCCGTGCCGGTCGACGCGGCGGAACGCCGGCCCTTCGGTGATCGCCGCGCCCGACCGCCACGCGTGCCACGCCCGTACCGGGTCCGTGTCGGGGCTCTCGCGCCGCGGGACGACCATGTCGCCGGTGCTCTTGCCGTGCCGGACCGTCACCGCCAGGCCCCGGTCGTCGACCGGCTGCACGTCGGTGACCAGCAGGTTCGCCAGATCGGAGCAGCGCGCGGCGATCGGGAAGCCGATCAGCAGCATCGCCCGGTCGCGGGCGCCGGCCAGGGTGTCCGGGCACGCTCGTGACATCGCCCGCAGGTCGGCGAGGGTGACCATGGTGGCCTTGCCGCGGCCGCGCTGGACGCCTTCCCGGGCGAGGCGCTGCCGGTACCCCTTCAACGCCCGCCACGCCGCGCGGCTCGCCTCCGGATCGACGACGACCTGGTGGTGGCGCAGCCCGGCCAGCGCCCCGGTGAGCCGCCGTTCGATCGTCGACGGCGCAGCCGGGGCGGCCCGCTCGGGCACCTCGGGCACGGCTCGTTCGCCGGGCCGCAGCGTGCGTCCCCGTTCCAGCCACACGACGAACCCGGTCAGCGCCCCGATCGACGCCGACAGCGGCGGGATCCCGGCTTCGGCGGTGTAGTCCTGCCACACCTGCCAGTCCTGGGCGTAGGCCTTGAGCGTGTTCGGCGGCCGCTGCTCGTCGACGTGCCGGGCGGCCGCGGCGTCCAGCAGCGCCAGCCGCTCGTGCGGGCTGAGCGCGGCGTCGATCACCGGTTCCAGGTCGGGCACGCGCCGAGGTTACGGGATGTCGATCTCCGCGGGCAGGAACCGGCCCAGGGCGTCGGCTACCGCGTCGGGACGTTCCAGCGTCTGACACCCTGGCGGCGTCCAGGGAAAATCCGGCCGGAACACTGTCGATCCGCCCCCGGCGCGTTCGTCTGAGCGGTGACGGCACGACCCCGAGGAGGACGACGTGAAGCAGTACCTGCTCAGCATCTACCAGCCCGACGGCCCGGCCCCGCCGCCGGAGGTGCTCGACGGCATCGCCGAAAAGCTCGACACCCTCAACGCCGACCTCAAAGCCGCCGGGGCCTGGGTGTTCGCCGGTGGGCTGCACCCGCCGTCGACCGCGACCGTGCTGCGGGCCGGCGACGGCGGCGCCCTCGTCACCGACGGCCCCTACGCCGAGGGCAAGGAGCACCTCGGCGGGTTCACGATCATCACCGCGCCCGACCTCGACGCCGCCCTCGCCTGGGGTGGCCGGCTCGCCGGCGCCGTCGCCCCGCTGCCGGTCGAGGTGCGGCCGTTCCGCGGATGAGCGTCGAGGCGGTCTTCGCCGCCGAGTACGGCCGGGCGGTGTCGGTCCTCGTGCGGGTCTTCGGCGACATCGACATCGCCGAGGAAGCCGTGCAGGACGCGTTCGCCGAGGCGGTCCGGCGGTGGCCCTCGGCCGGGCTGCCGCCGAGCCCCGCGGGCTGGATCATCACCACCGCCCGCAACCGGGCCATCGACCGGCTGCGCCGCGAGGCCGCGCGGGCGGACAAACACGCCCAAGCGGCGCTCCTGCAAGCCAATCTTTCGAATGTCACAGCCGAGCCCGTGGAGGAGGGCGCCGTGCCCGACGAACGGCTCCGGCTGATCTTCACCTGCTGCCACCCCGCGCTGGCCCTTCCGGCGCAGGTCGCGCTGACGCTGCGGCTGCTCGGCGGCCTGACCACCACGGAGATCGCGGCCGCCTTCCTGGTCGCCGAACCGACCATGGCCCAGCGGATCGTCCGTGCGAAGAACAAGATCCGCGACGCCGGCATCCCGTACCGGGTCCCGCGCGACGCCGACCTGCCCGCGCGGCTGGCCGCGGTGCTCGGCGTGCTGTACCTGATCTTCAACGAGGGCTACGCGGCCGGCGCGGGGGAGGACCTGGTCCGCGACGACCTGTGCCGCGAGGCGATCCGGCTCACCCGTGCCCTGGCCGGGCTGATGCCCGACGAGCCCGAGGTACAGGGCTTGCTGGCGCTGATGCTGCTCATCCAGTCGCGACGCGCCGCGCGCACCACGTCCGACGGTGCGCCGGTGCTGCTGGCCGAGCAGGACCGGGCCCTCTGGGACGCGGACCTGATCGCCGAAGGGCAGGACATCGTCCGCCGCTGCCTGCGCCGCAACCAGCCGGGCCCGTACCAGATCCAGGCGGCGATCCAGGCCGTCCACAGTGACGCGCCCACGGACTGGCCGCAGGTCAAGGCGCTCTACGACCAGCTGCTGGCCGCGATGCCGACGCCGGTGGTGGCGCTGAACCGGGCGGTCGCCGTCGCCGAGGTCGACGGCCCGGCCGCGGCGCTGGCCCTCGTCGAAGACCTCGGCCTCGACCGGTTCCCGCTGTTCCACGCGATCCGCGCGGACCTGCTGGCGCGCCTGGACCGGCGCGGCGAGGCGGCCGCGGCGTACACGACGGCGATCGAGCTCACCGGTAATCGCGCGGAGCGTGATCTGCTGCGCGGCAAGCGGGCCGCGTGCGGTCAGAGCGCGCCGGGTGAGACGGCGTAGGAGAACCGGCGGACGCGCGGGACCCAGGTCTGGAAGACGCGGAGGTCGGGCAGCGTGATCGACGGCGCGAGTTCGGTCAGGCTGCGGTGCAGGTGTGCCCAGTGTGCGACCTCGCCGGCGGGGAGCGGGCCGACGGCCTGGCTGCGCCACGGCTCGTCGCTCTCCACCGGCTGCAGGTCCGCCACGAAGTCGGTCCACGGCGTCTGCGGCGCCCGGCGGAGCAGCGCGTCGGCGAACCGGCCGAACAGGCGCCCGTGCGCGGTGCACGTCCCGAGCAGCACGACCACGGCTTCGAACTCGCCGTCGAGGAAGGCGGACGCCTCCGAAAGGTCCCGCGTAGCGCGCAGCATCCGGTAGAGGTTGATCAGGCGCTTCGCGTCCCGGGGCGTGTCGACCAGCTGGTCCAGGCGCGCGAGCAGAGCGATCTCCGGCTCGGTCAGGGGACGCGGTTTCGCGGGCGGCTCGGCCGGATCCAGCTGCGCGGCCACCTGCGAGCCGGGCTCCACGGGCAGGTCGGTGACCGGGCGGTCCCAGGTGGCCGCCGGTGCCGGTGCCGGCTCCGGTTCCGCCACCGGGGCCGGCGTGGGGGCCGGGGGTTCCACCATCCCGTCCAGCAGCCGCCGGAGACTGCCGGCGGGCATCCGCGGCAGGACCAGCGGGATGTTGAGGATCTTCTCCAGGTAGTCCTCGGGTGTCACGTGCCACCCGTCGCCCCGCAGGACGGGGTCCGCTTCGATCAGCCGGTCGTAGTGCGAGCTCAGCGACCGCAGCAGCCAGCGCGGATCCACGCCGACGACCACCACGAACAGGTCGAACGCCAGCAGCAGGTGCACCGCCTGCAGCACGTCGACGACCTGGCGGGGGCTGCAGCGGTCGAGGTCGTCGATGTAGAGCACGATCCGGTCCAGCGGCCGGTTCCCGTCGTCGCCGTCGGTGGTCATCAGCGCGACGAGCTTCTCGAAGTCCTTGCGGATGGTGGAGATGAGGCCCAGGTTGCCCTGGTAGTCGTCGGTGCGGGAGCGTTCGGCGAGGAAGGCGTAGAGCCGCCGTCCCGGCGTCAGCTCGGTGAGCTGCCGGCCCAGCTCGCCGATCCGGGCGACGACCTCTTCCAGCTGCCGTTCGGCGATCTGCTGCTCGGCGTCGGCCTGCCGCAGGGCGGCGACCTCCCGGCGTGCGACGTCGTCGAGACCGGTCTGCAGGTCTTCCGCGAGGGTCCGCAGCCGCCGCAGCCCGCCGCGCGCGGCCCGCACCAGCGTGAGCCCGGCGGTGGTGAGGGCGCCGGCCACCGCACCGACGCCGATCAGCCAGCTGCGGATGTCCGGGACGAACGCCGTGAGACCCGCCCCGGCCAGCAGCACGATCCCCGCGACGACGAGGGCGGTCCGGCCCTGGCGGTAGCGCGAGATCCGGCTCAGCTCTTCGGTTTCCTCCCGGGTTTCCCGCAGTTCACCGGCCAGCAGCCGGCCTTGCTCGGCCACGTCGCCGACGCCGAGCTTCCGCCACACCTCGGCGCACTGCTCCCGGAACGCCGGTGACTTCCCCAGCGCCCGGACCAGGTCGAGGGCCCGCGTCCGGCGGCTGTTGCGGGCTTCGCCGATCTTGCGCTTGAGGGCGGCGGCCTCGGCCTGGGCGCGTTCGGTCACCGCGGTCAGCTGTTTGCGCTGCTCGAGTTCGCCGGCGAGCCGGTCACGCAGCCGGGCGCCTTCGCGCAGCCGGGCCTGGTGCTCGGCGTCGGGCTCGCCCGGCTGCCGGACGGGTTCGGCGAGCTGGCGGAAGATCTCGTCGCCGAGGCTGGCCCAGAGGTTGGCGTCGGCGTAGTGCCAGGCGTTGAACCCGACCTGCGCGATCTTCCGGCACTGGCCGGGTGCGCCCTCCAGGTCCTTGACCTGGCCGCGCAGCAGGCCCATGAAGAAGCTCTTCCCGGCGCCCCACTCGCCGAACACCCCGATCGACAGCGGCAACGGCGTGTCCTTCGCGGCGATCACCGTGGCCAGCATGGAGACGTAGGGCTTGACGCCGAGGTGGTCGCGCGTCAGCGGGATGCATTCGTTGGGGTCGACGAGGTCCTTCGTCAGGCCGCCGGCGAGCTGGTCGGGGGAGAAGCCGCCGACGGTGGCGCGCCGGGGGATGGGGGCGGTCTGCCACTGCTCGGCGATGACGTTCGCCTGGTCCTCCCGGTGGGAGAAGAAGATCACCCGCGACACCGCCGTGTGCGCGGCGAGCGCCCCCTCGATCAAGGCGTCGGCCGCGACCTGCGGGTCCATCCCCAGCTGTCCGGTGGCGAACAGCGGCAGGGCGATGGACCGGGCCCCGGCCCTGGCGGCGGCGAGGATCGCGGTCATCGCGGCCATGGCGACCGCCGTCCCGGTGGGCGCACTGCGCTGGTCGGAGGCGTGCGGCGTCGCCAGCAGGACCCAGCGCAGCTGGAGTTCACCGCTCTGCCCGTCCAGGTGGAGCACGCCCGGCGCGTCGGGCTCGACCTTGCCGAGGGGGATCGAAGCCCAGTCCGCGTCGGGGAACTCCTGCACCACGGCTTCGGCGACTTGCCCCAGCGTCGCGCCGACCGAGACGGCCAGGGCGTCCACCGGCAGCTCCCAGGGCCGGTGGGTCAGCGCGACGCTGTAGGTGACGCCGTCGACGGTCCGCAGCTGGGTCATCACCGGGGGGTGCTGAGAGGGGTGCACAGTTCCAGACTCGCCCATCCGTCCCTCGTCGTTACTCCCGGGGCTCTGCGGGTGTTCTGAGTTTCGATATGTGACCTTATCCAAACTCAAGCGATCTCGGAGCAACTTTCTAATTTTGAACAGTAGCTTCTAGTTCTAATCAGAACCTGTAGTAAGGTGCCGATCATGACGGAAGACGCAGGTCAGGTGCGCGTGTGCGAGTACCGGAGGTGCGGAGCCGCGCTGCCGCCCGCAGTGGGCCGGGGCAGCCGCGCGCGGTTCTGCCAGGACGGCAAAACCTGGGGGCGGCGCAACCTCAGCTGCCGTGACGCCGAGGCGGTGCTGTCGGACGCCGAGTCGCTGCGGGAGAGCGACACCGAGCTGGACGACACGGCCGTCACGGCGCTGGCCGGCCAGGTAGACCGGGTGCTCGACCCGGCTCGCGGACTGGTCGAGACGCTCACGACGCTGCGCCACCAGCTCGAGGCGACGACGGCGACCGCGCTGGCCGAACGGGACGCGGCCGTGGCCGAGGCCAATGAGCACCGTCTGCACCGGGGCCGCGCGGAGGCCGAAGCCGCCCAGGCCCGGGAAACGGCCGAGACAGCCGTCGCCGCGGCTACCGCGGCGGAGAAAGACAGGGCGGTCGCGCTGCGGGAGCGGGACGAGGAGCTCGCCGCCCGGCGAGCCGCGGTCCAGGAACAGCAGCGGGCCGAAGGACAGCTGGCCGCGGTGCGGGACGAACTCGCCCGCGTCGCCGATCGGGCCGATGCCTCCGCGGCGCTGGCCGGCGAACGGGCCGCGGTGATCGCCACGCTGACCGCCGAACTGGCCGCCGCCCGGACCGCGCTGGAGGAGGAACGCGGCCGCGGTCAGGTCGCCGCGGCGCGGGCGGAGGCGGCCGAAACCCGTGCCGATGCCGTCCAGGAACGGTTCGACGCCGCCCGCGAAGAACACGCCCGGGCCGTCGCGGCTCAGGAAGCCGCGCTCGACCGGGCCCGCACCGAGGCCGAGCGCCTGCGGGCCGGCTTCGACCAGCGGCTGGCCGAACTGCAGGCGGCGCACGAACAGACGGTCCGGTCGATGCACGAAACCACGACGAACCTCGGCGCCGAGCTGCGGGCCACGCTGAGCCGGGCGGAGACCGCCGAGCGGGAGCTGGGCGATGTGCTCAAGACCTTGCGTCAGGCACCCGAGCTGCCCGAAATACTTAAGCAGTTACTTGACCGACCCGGGTCGGCCGAGTTAACTTAAGTACATGCTTGACCATGAGCAGGCGCTCGACCTGGTGTTCCGCGCTCTGGGTGACCGGACGCGGCGCGCCTTGGTGGAGCGGCTCGTGCGTGGGCCGGCGTCGGTCAGTGAGCTGGCCGCGCCGCTGACCATGTCGCTCGCCGCCGTCGTGCAGCACCTGCAGGTGCTCGAGGCGGCCGGGATCGTGCGGTCGGAGAAGGTCGGCCGCGTCCGCACCTGCCGGATCGAACCGGGGGCGCTGCGGGCGGGCGAGCAGTGGCTGGGCCGCCAGCGCACCACGTGGGAGAGCAGGCTCGACCGGCTCGGCGACTTCCTCGCCGAGCCGGAGACCGTGGAAGGGAGCACGTCATGACCGTTTTGCACCACACGTTCAACCTCGAACGCACCTACCCGGTGTCGCCGGAGCGGGTGTTCGCCGCCTGGTCGGATCCGGCGGCGAAGGACCGCTGGTTCGTCTCCGAAGGCAAGCACGAGCTGGACTTCCGCGTCGGTGGCCGGGAAACCATCGACAGCCGCACGCCCAGTGGCGGCGCGCTGAACTTCGCCGCGACCTACCACGACATCGTGCCCGAGAAGCGGATCGTCTTCTCCGGCACGCTCACCGGCGAGGGCAAGCTCTCGACGGTGTCGACCACGACCATCGAACTGTTCCCCGAGGGGGACGGGACCCGGCTGGTGCTCACCGAGCAGGACACCTTCCTCGACGGCGCCGAGAAGCCGGAGTGGCGGGAGCAGGGCACGGGTGAGTGGCTGGCGAAGCTGGGCAAGGAACTGGAGTCCTAACGGCTCACTCCGCCGCGAGCGGCACTTCGGGGGCCGCGACGACGGCCGCGGGCTGGCCGGCTTGGACCGTCCACACCTGTCCGGTGGCGGGGCCGGCGAGCACGGTTTCGATCGCGGCGGCAACGGCTTCGGGGTCGGCCAGGCGCAGGCCGTGGTCTCGCAAGGCCTGCCGGTGCGGGGCGAGGGCGGGGGTGTCGACCAGCCCCGGGCACAGGGCGTTGATCCGGATCCCGGCGGCGGCCAGCGCCGGGGCGGCCGACCGGGTCAGGCCGACCAGCGCGTGCTTGCTGGTCGCGTAGAACACGTCCGGTGATCCGCTCAGCCCGGCGATGCTGGCGATGACGGCGATGGATCCGTGGCCTTGCCGCCGCATCCGGGGCAGGCAGGCGTGCAGGCCGTAGACCACGCCGTCGAGGTTGGTGCGCAAGGTGTCGCGGTAGCGCTCGACGGTGAAGTCGTGCAGGCCGCAGCGGCCGGGGACGGCGGCGTTGAGCACGACGTTGTCGAGCCGGCCGAAGGCTTCGACGGTGGCGGTCACCGCGCGGGTGTTGTCCGCCGGTTCGCCGACATCCATGGGGACGAAAAGGCCGCCGGCCTCGGCGGCGACGGCCTCTCCCGCGGCCGCGTCGCGATCGGCGATCGC
>NZ_JBFAZA010000066.1:0-25660 GCF_040681595.1 Amycolatopsis sp. NPDC051716
GCGCCGCCCCGGCCCCCCCCCGCCGGTGGGTGTCGGTGGTACCCGGGGCTGCCGTCCGCGTCGATAGCCTCGGCGGGGGGGGGGGGGGGGGGGTTGGGGGGGGGCGGGCCGCCCCCCCCCCACCGCCTCCGCCTCAGCCGAGGACGCTCGTGTAGCCGTTGAGGGCGGGCTGCCCGCCGAGGTGGGCGTAGAGGACGTTCGAGTCCTTGCCGATTTCCCCGCGGCCGACCAGGTCGATGAGGCCCGCCATCGACTTGCCCTCGTACACCGGGTCGGTGATCATGCCCTCCAGCCGCGCGCAGGTCTCGATCGCGTCCACAGTGGACTTGTCCGGGATGCCGTAGATCCCGGCGTGGTACCGGTCGTCCAGCTCGACTTCCGCGAGCTCGCCGGCGCCGATCAGCTCGGCGGTGTTGCGCGCGATGCGCGTGACCTGCTCGCGCGTCTCCTCGGGCTTCGCGGAGGCGTCGATGCCGAGGATGCGTCGGTTCTTTCCGAGCGCGGCCCCCGCGACCATGCCGCCCTGCGTGCTGCCGGTGACCGAGCAGACGATCACGGTGTCGAAGAAGACGCCCAGTTCGGCCTCCTGCTGTTCCAGCTCCACGACCCAGTTCGCGAAGCCGAGGCCGCCGAGCCGGTGGTCCGACGCGCCGGCCGGGATGGCGTACGGCTTCCCGCCGTTCGCTTCGATCTCGGCGACCGCGTCCTCCCAGGTTTCCTTGAACCCGATGCCGAAGCCGGCCTGGACGAGCCGGACGTCCGCGCCGAGGATGCGCGAGAGCTGGATGTTGCCGACCTTGTCGTAGAGCGGGTCGTGCCAGTCGACCCAGCTTTCCTGCACCAGCACGGCCTTCAGCCCGGCCCGCGCGGCGGCGGCCGCGACCTGGCGGGTGTGGTTGGACTGGACGCCGCCGATGGAGACGAGCGTATCGGCGCCCTGCGCCAGCGCGTCGGCGACCAGGTATTCGAGCTTGCGGGTCTTGTTGCCGCCGTAGGCGAGGCCGGAGTTGACGTCCTCGCGCTTCGCCCAGACCTTCGCCCCGCCGAGGTGCGCGGTGAGCCGCTCGAGCGGGTGCACCGGCGACGGGCCGAACAGCAGGGGGTAGCGGGGGAAGTCGGCGAGGGTCATCGGTCCTCCAGCAGCTCGGTCCAGATGGTCGAAATCACGGAGACGGCGGTTTCGGTGTCGTGCTTCTCGAGGGCGTCGATGAGCTTCGTGTGGCGCTCGACGGAGTTCCAGGCGAGCGTCGAGCTGAAGTGCGCGCGCTCCAGCCGGCGGAGCAGCGGGGTGTAGCGGTCGAGGGTCGCCGCCACCGCGGCGTTGCCCGCCAGCCGGACGGGGATGTCGTGCAGTTCGTCGTCCGCTTTCACGGCGGCGGCGATGTCCCGGGCTTCGATCGCCGCGGCGAACCGGTCGTTGGCCGCGCGCATCGCGGCGACGTCGGCCGGCCGGCACCTCGGGGCGGCTTGTTTCACCGTGAACTCGTGCAGCGCGCGGACGATCTCCCGGGCGTCCAGGACGTCCCGCGACATGACGTCGGAGACCCGCGTGTAGCTCTGGGGTTTGGAGTCGACGAGGCCGTCGTCGGCCAGCCGCCGGAGGGCTTCCCGGACGGGGGCTTTCGAGAGGCCCAGCTGGTCGGCGAGGTCGCCGTCGCGCAGGGGAGTGCCCGGCGGCAACGTGCCGTCGACGATGGCCTGCCGGATGCGGTCGTACGCCTCGTCGCGCAGGAGCGGGCGGCTGACCTTTGAGAGGCTCACATCTAACATGTTAGATGTGAGCAGACTCGCCGGGTAAGAACCCGAGCGAGTGAATGTCCAGTTGCGAGCGGGCTCGCCCGGCTAGGACCCGAGCAAGTGAAATGTCAGTGCCACCAGGCTCGTCGGCCAGGGCCCCGGCAAGTGAAATGTCAGTGCCACCAGGCTCGTCGGCCAGAGGTCCGGCGACTGAAATGTCAGTGCCACCAGGGCTCGTCGAGCCAGAGTCCTAGCGACTGAAATGTCAGTCGGAGCGAGCTCGCCGAGTCAGGACTTGAGCGACTGAAATGTCAGCTACTCGCAGGCTCGCCGGGCTGGGACCGGACGAGTGAAATGTCAGTGACGAGCAGACTCGCCGAGTCGCGATCGAGCGACTGAAATGTCAGTAGACGGGACCGGTGTACTTCTCGCCGGGCCCCTGGCCGGGCTCGTCGGGCACGGCCGAAGCCTCCCGGAACGCCTTCTGGAGCGACTGCAGGCCATCGCGCAGCGGCCCGGCGTGCAGCCCCAGGTACTCGGCGGAGGCCGTCACGAGCCCGGCGAGCGCGGTGATCAGGCGGCGAGCTTCATCGAGGTCCCGGTGCGGGGAGGCGGCGGGATCGGCATCGGCCAGGCCGAGCCGTTCGGCGCCGGCCGACAGCAGCATGACGGCGGCGCGGCTGATCACCTCCACGCTGGGGATGTCCTCCAGGTGGCGCGCGTCCGGGGAATACGGGGGCTGTTGGGAAGGTTGTTCCGACACGTCTGGTACCCTTCCACGAGCGACCAGCCCCCGAGCGATCGGGGGCGGCAAGTGGAGCCCCGCTCCCACCCGCGTCACCGTACAGGTGGCCGGGTCCGGTCTCACCCGGACGTCAAGTCCAGGGTGAAGTGCCCGGCTTCGCGGCCGGGTGCGATCGGAAACAGAGTGGGCCCCGCGCACCGAATGGTGTCGGGGCCTTCGCTATGTGGGCACCAGGTCGAACGAGAACACGAAACATTCCTCGGACCAAGGAGGCCCCATCAGCTCCGAGACACGCATCAACGACCGAATCCGGGTGCCGGAGGTCCGTCTCGTCGGACCCGCCGGCGAACAGGTCGGCATCGTCCGGATCGAGGATGCGCTGCGCCTGGCGCAGGAGAACGACCTCGACCTCGTCGAGGTCGCGCCGCAGGCCCGCCCGCCGGTGTGCAAGCTCATGGACTTCGGCAAGTTCAAGTACGAGAGCGCGCAGAAGGCCCGCGAGTCGCGTCGGAACCAGCAGCTGACCGTCATCAAGGAACAGAAGCTGCGCCCCAAGATCGACCAGCACGACTACGAGACCAAGAAGGGTCACGTGTCGCGCTTCCTGGCGGCGGGCAACAAGGTCAAGGTCACGATCATGTTCCGCGGTCGCGAGCAGTCCCGGCCGGAGCTCGGCTACCGGCTGCTGCAGAAGCTCGCCGAGGACGTCACCGAACTGGGTTTCGTCGAGTCTTCGGCGAAGCAGGACGGTCGCAACATGATCATGGTGCTGGCCCCGCACAAGAACGTGAAGCCGAAGGCGAAGGCCGAGGCGGCCCCCGAGCCGACCCCCGAGGCATAAGCGCCGACCAGCACGAGCCAGCGGCTCACCGGATTCTCCGGTGAGCCGCCGCACGAAAGAGGACAGAAATGCCGAAGATGAAGACCCACAGCGGGACCTCCAAGCGCATCCGCAAGACGGGGACGGGCAAGCTGCGCCGCCAGATGACCGGCCGGCGCCACCGCATGGAGAAGAAGTCCAGCCGCGTGACCCGCCGCCTCGAGGGCACCACCGAGGTGGCCAAGACCGAGGTCAGCCGCGTGAAGCGCCTGCTCGGCATCTGATCCCGCAGAACTTGCTGTAACCACCCGGGGCGTCCCCCTCGCCCCCTGAGATCGACAGGATGGACCCGTGGCACGCGTCAAGCGGGCGGTAAACGCCCAGAAGAAGCGTCGCGCAACTCTCGAACTGGCCAGCGGCTACCGCGGCCAGCGTTCGCGGCTGTACCGCAAGGCCAAGGAGCAGACGCTTCACTCGCTGAACTACGCCTACCGGGACCGCCGTGCCCGCAAGGGTGACTTCCGCCAGCTGTGGATCACCCGCATCAACGCGGCCGCCCGGGCCAACGGCGTGACCTACAACCGGTTCATCCAGGGCATCAAGGCCGCGGGTGTCGAGGTCGACCGCAAGATCCTCGCGGACCTGGCCGTCAACGACGCCGCCGCCTTCACCGCGCTGGCCGAGCTCGCCAAGGCCAACGTCAACACCGGCGAAGCGAAGTCGGCCTGACCGGCAGCTTTTCCCGACCCGGGGCGGATCCGTTCACCGAACGGACCCCCCGGGTCGTTGCTGCGCGCAAGCTGACCCGGCGCGCGGAACGCGACAAGACCGGCCGGTTCCTGGCCGAGGGCGCCAACGCTGTCGAGGCCGCGCTGTCGGACGGCACGGTGCACGAGTTGTTCGTCACTTCGCGCGCGGCCGCACAGCACGCGAACCTGGTGGACGCGGCCCGCGCGGCGGGCGTCGGGGTCTCGCCGATCACCGACCGCGCCGCCGAGGGGCTGTCGGAAACCGTGACGCCGCAGGGCATCGTGGCCGTCTGCGCGCTGCTGGACCGGCCTCTCGAAGAGGCGGTGACCCCGGCTGCCCGGCTCGTGGTGGTGCTGGTGGACGTCGCCGACCCCGGCAATGCCGGCACGGTGATCCGGGTCGCCGAC
This sequence comes from Amycolatopsis sp. NPDC051716, assembly GCF_040681595.1. NCBI lineage: Bacteria > Bacillati > Actinomycetota > Actinomycetes > Pseudonocardiales > Pseudonocardiaceae > Amycolatopsis > Amycolatopsis sp. NPDC051716. The sequence continues at coordinate 4,460 of NZ_JBFAZA010000066.1, forward strand.
GCGGCCGGTGCCGACGCGGTCGTCCTGGCGGGCGACACGGTCGACCCGCACAACGGCAAGTGCGTCCGCGCGGCCGCCGGCAGCTTGTTCCACCTGCCGATCGCGCGGGTCCGCGACGTCCCGGCCGCGCTGGCCGCCTGCTCGGCCGCGGGACTGCGGACGTTCGCCGCCCACGGCTACGCCGACGCCGAACTCGATCGGGTGGACCTCGCCGTGCCGACGGCGTGGGTGTTCGGCAACGAAGCCCACGGTCTGCCCGCCGACGTCCTCGACCGGACCGACCTCGCGGTCCGGATCCCGATGTACGGCCGCGCCGAGAGCCTCAACCTCGCCACCGCCGCGGCCGTCTGCGTCTACACGAGCGCGCTGGCGGCACGCCGCTGACCAGCGGCCGGCCCCCTCCTTTCGGGGTGTGGCACGGCTTTCTGCCCTGCCGCGCCGGAGCCGGCGGAGCGGGGCCCGGTGCGCTCGCGCCGGCCGGCTTCGCCGAGGCGTTCTCCGCGCGGTGACCGGGTGTCCGCACGCCCCGGGGCGACCGGGGGCGTGCGGAGCCGATCCCATAGACTTTTCCCGCCTTTGACCTCTCGCGCGCCGTGTGCGGCGGAGCGCGAACGACCAGTCCCAGCGGACGCCGAGGAGTTATGTCCGGAGCCACGGAGAAGGAAGTACAGGGCGCGGTACTCGCCCCTGAGACGCTGCAGGCGGCGGTCAAGGCCGCCGAAGCGGCGTTCGCCGCCGCGACCGGGCTCGAAGGGCTGGCCGAGGTCAAGCCGGCCCACCTCGGCGACCACGCGCCGCTGATGCTCGCCCGCCGTGAGATCGGCGCCCTGCCCAAGCAGGAGAAGGCCGAAGCGGGCAAGCGCGTCAACGAGGCCCGCCAGGCCGTCCAGGCGGCCTTCGACGCCCGCCGCGCCGAGCTCCAGGTGGAGCGCGACGAGCGCGTGCTGCGCGAAGAGGCGGTCGACGTCACCCTGCCCTGGGACCGCGTCCCGCGCGGCGCCCGGCACCCGATCAGCACCATCTCCGAACGCGTCGCGGACGCCTTCGTCGCGATGGGCTACGAGGTCGCGGAGGGCCCGGAGCTCGAAGCCGAGTGGTTCAACTTCGACGCGCTGAACTTCGGCAAGGACCACCCGGCCCGGCAGCTGCAGGACACGTTCTACGTCGGCGAAGAGGACTCGGGCCTGGTGCTGCGCACGCACACCTCGCCGGTCCAGGCGCGCACGCTGCTGCACCGCGATCTGCCGGTGTACGTCGTCTGCCCCGGCCGGACGTACCGCACCGACGAGCTCGACTCGACGCACACGCCGGTGTTCACCCAGGTCGAAGGCCTCGCGGTGGACAAGGGCATCACGATGGCCCACCTCAAGGGCACGCTGGACGCCTTCGCCCGCGCGATGTTCGGCGAAAGCTCCAAGACGCGGCTGCGCCCGCACTTCTTCCCCTTCACCGAGCCGTCCGCCGAGGTGGACGTCTGGTTCGAGGAGAAGAAGGGCGGCCCCGGCTGGGTCGAGTGGGGCGGCTGCGGCATGGTCAACCCGAACGTGCTGCGCGCCTGCGGTGTCGATCCCGAGGTGTACTCGGGGTTCGCCTTCGGCATGGGCATCGAGCGCACCCTGCAGTTCCGCAACGGGATCCCGGACATGCGCGACATGGTGGAGGGCGACGTCCGCTTCACCCTTCCCTTCGGAACGGAGGCGTAGTGCGAGTCCCAGTCAGCTGGCTGACCGAACACCTCGAGCTCGCTGAGGAGATCACGCCGCAGGACCTGGCCGACGCGTTCGTCCGGATCGGCATCGAGGTCGACGACCTGCACGAGCTCGGTCCGGTGACCGGCCCGCTGGTCGTCGGCCGGGTGGCCGAGATCGAGGAGCTCACCGAGTTCAAGAAGCCGGTGCGCTTCTGCCGCGTCGACGTCGGCGAGCCCGCCGACGAAGCCGAGGACCTCGACGACGACGAACTCGACGACGAGGACGAGGACGACGACGAAGCCGGCGAGTTCGACGAGGGCCCGCACGGCATCAAGACCCGCGGCATCGTCTGCGGCGCGCGCAACTTCGTCGAGGGCGACCTGGTCGTCGTCGCGCTGCCGGGCGCCGTCCTGCCCGGCGACTTCTCCATCGCCGCTCGCAAGACCTACGGCCGGGTCAGCGACGGCATGATCTGCTCGGCGCGCGAGCTCGGCCTCGGCGACGACCACGCCGGCATCCTCGTGCTGCCCCCGGGCACCGCGAGCCCGGGTGACGACGCGAGTGAGCTGCTCGGCCTGAACGACTCGGTGATCGAGCTCGCCCCGACCCCGGATCGCGGCTACGCGCTGTCGATCCGCGGTCTCGCGCGCGAGCTGTCGAACGCGCTCGACGTCCCCTTCGGCGACCCGGCCCTGCTGGAGGTCCCGGCGGCCGAGGGCGACGCCTGGCCGGTCCGCGTCGAGGACCCGGAAGGCTGCCCGCGGTTCGTGCTGCGCCGGGTCACCGGCCTGGACGCGACCGCGCCGACGCCGTGGCGGATGCGCCGGCGGCTGATGCTGGCCGGCATCCGGTCGATTTCGCTGGCCGTCGACGTCACGAACTACGTGATGCTCGAGCTCGGGCACCCGTTGCACGCTTTCGCCACCAAGGCCATCCAGGGCGACCTGGTGGTGCGGCGGGCGAAGCCGGGCGAGAAACTGACCACTTTGGACGATGTCGAGCGCACGCTCGACCCGGACGACGTGGTCATCGCCGACGACAGCGGCGTCATCTCGCTCGCCGGCACGATGGGTGGCGCGAGCACCGAGATCACGCCGGAGAGCACCGACGTGCTGCTCGAGGCGGCGCACTGGAACCCGGCGGCGATCAGCCGCACCGCGCGGCGCCACAAGCTGTTCTCCGAGGCCGCCAAGCGGTTCGAGCGGTTCACCGACCCGCAGCTGTGCGCGGCGGCGGTCGAGCTGGCCGCCCGGCTGCTGCGCCAGTACGGCGACGCCGCCATCCAGCCCGGCCGCACCGACGAGGGCACGGTCGAGCCGAACCCGCCGGTCGTCATGCCGATCAACCTGCCCGACAAGGTCGCGGGCGTGAACTACCAGCGCGGCGTGACGGTCCGCCGGCTCACCCAGATCGGCTGCAAGGTCTCGGTCGGCACGGGCGACGACGGAACGGGCCTGGTCACGGCGATCCCGCCGAGCTGGCGCGGCGATCTGCACCAGCCGGCCGACCTCGTCGAAGAGGTGCTGCGGCTCGAGGGGTACGACAGCATCCCGTCGACCCTCCCGGCGGCCCCGGCCGGCCGTGGCCTGACCGACGGCCAGCGGCGCGTCCGGAGTGTCTCCCGGGCGCTGGCCGAGGCGGGGTACGTCGAGGTGCGTCCGTTCCCGTTCGTCAGCGACGCGGTGTGGGACGCCTTCGGGCTCCCGGCCGACGACAGCCGCCGCAACGCGCTGGTCGTCCGCAACCCGCTGGAGGCCGACCGCAACCGCCTGGCGACGACGTTGCTGCCGGGCCTGCTGGACACCCTGCAGCGCAACGTGTCCCGCGGGATGAAGGACGTTTCGCTGTACCACATCGGCCAGGTGGTGCTCCCGGCCCCGAACCCGCTGAAGGTCCCCGACCTCGGCGTCGACCGGCGCCCCTCGGACGAGGACCTGGCCCTGCTGGAGGCGGCGGTGCCCGAGCAGCCGCTGCACGTGGCGGCGGTCCTCGCCGGCAACCGGCACCGGGCGAGCTGGTGGGGTCCGGGCGAGCCGGCGAACTGGGCCGACGCGGTCCAGGCGGCCCGCACGATCGCGGAGGCGGCCGGGGTCGAGCTGAAGGTGCAGGCGGCCGACCTCCCGCCGTGGCACCCGGGCCGCTGCGCCCAGCTCCGGGTCGGCGACTGGCCGGTCGGCTACGCGGGTGAGCTGCACCCGAAGGTGGTCGAGGCCCTCGGCCTGCCGCCCCGGACGGTGGCGATGGAGCTGGACCTGGACGCGATCCCGCTCCCGGACGCCCGCCCGGCACCGAGCGTGTCGGGCTACCCGCCCGTGCTCTTGGACGTCGCCCTGGTGGCGGCGGCGGATGTCCCGTCGGCGGACCTCGCGGAGGTCCTGCGCACGGGGGCGGGCGAGCTGCTGGAGGACATCACCCTGTTCGACGTGTACGCGGGCGAGCAGGTCGGCGAGGGCAAGCGATCGCTGGCGTACAAGCTGCGGTTCCGCGCGCCGGACCGCACGCTGACGGTCGACGAGGCCACCAAGGCCCGCGACGCAGCGGTGGCAGCAGCAGGCGAGCGCTTCAACGCCACCCTCCGCGCCTGACGCTCCCCGGCCCCTCCCGCCCTCCGGCAGGAGGGGCCGGCCCACACACCAGCCACGCTCCGACCCCCCAAGTACGCGCCCCGACCCTCCAAGTACGCGAGTCGTCCCTCCAGACACGCGTGTCGACCGTCCAGTCACGCGAGTCGACCCGCTAGACACATGAGCCGACTGTCCAGGCACGCGCCCCGACCCGCCAGGTACGCGTGTCGTCCGTTCAATCACGCGAGCCGACCGTCCAGGCACGTGAACCGACCCGCCAGGTGCACCGCACCCGCACCTCAGCCGATGTGCTTGAGCGCCTCCCGCCTGGACAACCCGGACAAGCCCGGGTGATCGTCCACGAAGCACCGCACCCAGTCCGGCGCCGTCTTCGCGTAGTCCCGCAGGGCCCAGCCGATTCCCTTGCGCAGGAAGAACTCGGCCTCCCCGATCGCCGGCTCGATCGCGCGGGTGAGCAGCTCCGTGTCCGTGTCCTCCTTGGCCCCCACCTGGCAGATGATGGCCGTCCGGCGGCGCCAGAGGTCGTCGTCGCGGGCCCAAGCCAGCATGATCGGTGTCATCCGCGGCCGGTACTCCCGGAGGATCGGGCCGATCCTCCGGATGGCCAGCTCGTCCACGTGGTCCCACCACGCTCCGCCGACGATCATTTCCTCGTACACCGGGACCAGGTCGGGGTCCTGCCACCGCCGGTAGGCCCGGTACCCGGAAAGATCGATGGCCGCGTAGCGCTCCTCGCGGAATTCGGCGGTCCGCCACAGCTCCAGGACGGTCGCCGAGAATGTCATCCGATCGGGCAATGTGTGCTCGGCCAGCACCCGTTTGAGGAGGGCGCCGCGCTCGGGTTTCGCCACCCCGCGGAAGGGCATGGCCGACTTCATGTACGTCTGCATCGCCGGCGCTTTCGCCGGGTCCGCCAGGCCCGCCAATCCGGTACGGATCGCCTTGACCAGCCTCTCGTCCGCGCTCATCTGTCCTCCCGTCGGGCTTCGGCGATGCGGAGCGTACTGCCGGCCACCGACAGTTCCGGGGTGCGCGGGCGCCGCAGGTTCCGACTAAAGGCGGATGGCGAAAGTCGCGTCGGTCAGCGAGATTGGCCGAGGTTGCCGGTAGTTTCGTCGAAAATCTGGCGAACGCCGTCGAATGCGGACGAAAAGGACGACTGTGAAACGAATCGTTGCCGCCATCGCCGCCGCGGGGCTCGCGGCCGGGCTGATGGCCGCCGCGCCCGCCGCCTCGGCGGAACCCGGGGCGCAGTTCACTCCCGCGCCGATCGCCTGGGGCCCCTGCGCGTCGGCGAGCCTCAAGGCCAACGGCGCCGAATGCGGCTTCCTCGAAGTGCCGATGGACTACGCGAAGCCGGGCGGTGCGAAGGTCTCCGTCGCGGTCTCGCGGATCAAGCACAAGACCGCGCAGTCCCAGGGCATCATGCTGGTGAACCCGGGCGGCCCGGGTGGCTCCGGCCTCGGGCTGTCGGTGCTCGGCAAGTACGTGCCGAACCACGCCGGGGACAACTACGACTGGATCGGCTTCGACCCGCGGGGCGTCGGGTCCAGCAAGCCCGCCATCAGCTGCGACGGGAACTACTTCAGCTACAACCGGCCGGCCTACGTGCCGACCACCGTGCAGCTGGAGAAGACCTGGCTCGCCCGTTCGAAGGGGTACGCCGACGCGTGCCGCAAGAACGGCGAGATCCTGAACCACCTGAAGACGACCGACGTCGCGCAGGACATGGACAGCCTGCGCAAGGCGCTGGGCGAGAAGCAGATCAACTACTACGGCTTCTCCTACGGCACCTACCTCGGCCAGGTGTACAGCACGCTGTACCCGAAGAACGTCCGCCGGATGGTGCTGGACGGCAACGTCGACCCGCGGAAGGTCTGGTACCAGGCCAACCTCGACCAGGACGTCGCGTTCGACAAGAACATCAAGATCTACTTCGACTGGCTGGCCAAGTACGACGACGTCTACCACCTGGGCAAGACCGGCGACGCCGTCGAGAAGCTGTGGTACGCCACGCAGCGCAAGCTCGCCAAGGACCCGGCGGGCGGGGTCATCGGCGGCGACGAGTGGACCGACATCTTCCTGCAGGCCGGCTACTACGTCTTCGGCTGGGTCGACATGGCGAAGGCCTTCGACGGCTACGTGCACCAGGGTGACTGGCAGACGCTCAAGGAGCTCTACGACAGCTCGAACCCGCCCGGCAACGACAACGGCTTCGCCGTGTACCTGGGCGTGCAGTGCACCGACGTGCAGTGGCCGACCGACTGGAACCGGTGGCGGGTCGACAACTGGCTGACCTACTTCAAGGCCCCGTTCGAGACCTGGGGCAACGCCTGGTTCAACGCGCCCTGCGTGTTCTGGCCGGCGAAGGCGGGCAAGCCGGTGGACATCGACGGCCGCAAGGTGGCCGGTGCGCTGCTCATCAGCGAGGAGCTCGACGCTGCCACGCCGTACACCGGCAGCCTCGAGGTGCGGAAGCGGTTCCCGAACTCGAGCCTGATCAGCGCGCCGGGCGGTACCACGCACGCCGGTTCGCTGTCCGGGGTGTCCTGTGTGGACGACAAGATCGCCGACTACCTGGCCACCGGCGCCCTGCCGAAGCGTCAGCCCGGCAACCACTCGGACGTCCAGTGCAGCCCGGTGCCGCCGCCGGTGCCCGACGGCGCCGCGGCGCAGAAGTCGGACAACACCGCGAAGGCCGCCCAGGAGAAGCAGAGCGCGCTGGCCCAGCTGCTGCACTTCTGAGCGAAACTGCTTGATCCCGCTGCCCCGGTCCGGTTCTTCCGGACCGGGGCAGCGTCTTGTCCGCCGGTGTCCCATCGTCGCCTCCTCGTGACGGTTCGTGGTCGCCGGAGACGTTAGGGGAGGGGTCCGACAATTTCGGAGCGAAGTGGGCCGTGAGCTGCGCGTGACCGAAAATTGTCGGGGGTGCGCGCTAGCTTCGTGGCATGTCGATCATCGAAGAGCGCCGGACCGAGATCCGGGCAGAGGAAAACACCTACCAGATCGTGGTTGCGACCAGGACGGACGTCGACCGCGCCGAACCCACCCCCCGGGTGATGATCACCCTGGAAGCCGGCGGCCCCGGCGGCGAACCGGTCGCCGAGGGCAGCCTCGACGTGGACGTCGCGGTGGCGGCCACGGTGGCCGAGCTCGTCGCGGACGAGTTGCTGTCCGCGACCGGCGCGGGCCGCGGGCCCCGGCGAAGATCCGCGGGCCGTCCTGCCCAGCAGGGCCGCCCGTGGAGCGCGGAGTCGGACGCGGAGCTGGAAAGCCGGTGGATCGCGGGGGAGAGCGTCGCGCAGATCGCGGAGTACTTCGAGCGCACCCCCGGCGGCATCCGCGCCCGGCTGCCGCGCGTGGGCTGCGACCCGGAGAACCCGGGCTGCTACCTCCCCGTGCCGCCGAGCAGGCGCACGGACCTGGACGGAGGTGAGCCGGGCTGACCGGCGGCGGTGGGCCGGTCTGCGCTGTGGACCGGCCCACCGGGCCGTCGTCCCCCACTTCACCGAACGGAGGAGCCCGATGAGCTTCGATGAATTGGCCGAGCGTCACAGTCTCGTCCTCTACGACCCGCAAGACGGCGCGATGAGCGCCCCACCCGCGGCGCGCGGCGATCCGGTGCTGGTGTTGTCGTCTTGCGACGGAACGCGGATCGAGAACCCTGGCGCGGCCGACATCGAAGCGGCGCTGGAGCGGTTGTCGGCGGAGAACTGGTTCGCGGTCCTCGATCGAGGCGACCATTACATCCAAGCCGGCTTCGGTGAGCAGGCTGCCGCCCGCGGCGGCTGGTTCGCGCTGGAGCACCGCGAAGGGCTACCCGACCGCCATTTCCGCACCGAGGTCGCGGACCGGGCCCGCATCGTCCGGGCATTCACCGGCTTCGCTTCAGCTGACGACAGCTGGCGGCGGGAGTTCGACTGGCAGCGGATGAACCTCTGATCGCCGGGCACCGAAGCACATCCAGGGAGGAGGAGCAGTGCTGCACCACGAGGCAATCCCGCGCCGGGGCCGCGGCCGGCGTGTTCAGGCGCCCGAAGGGCCGCGGTGTGCGGCCGCGCGGGTCGCGGGTCGCGGGCTTGGGTGACCCGGCAGGCCGGCATGGCCGCGGCCGTGCGGGTGGCCGGCGTGTTCAGGCGCTCGGTGGGGTCGCGATCTGCGGCCGCGAGGGCAGCCGCCGTTGCGGGCGACGAGCCCGGGGTTTGGTTGACCCGGCAGGCCAGCGTGGCCGCGGCGGTGCGGGCGGTCGGCGTGTTCAGGCGCCCGATGGGGTTGCGGTGTGCGGCCGAGGAAAGAGTCACCGTCCCGCACAGCCGTTCCCGCGCCGGGATTCCCGGTCAGTCCGGCACCGCCGCGGCGGCGCGGGCGGCCAGCACCTTCAGGTGTTCGACCAGCTCCGGCGGTTCCTCGACCGTGAACGCGCACCCCAGTCCGAGCAACCGGAACGCGAGCCAGTCCACCGTGTCCGGGTGGCTCCGCCACCGGGACCGGCCGTCGCCGAGGTCGGTCAGGTCGGCCGCCGCCTGGCCGAGGCGGGGCGCCATCTGTGCGGCCGGTTCCGCCAGGACCGCCACCGCCCGGTACGTCGGTGCCAGGTCGTGGAACCGGTCGGTGACGTAGGCCGCCAGGTCCGTCGCGGGCGGCTCGCGCGGCACCGCCCGGCCGCCGGTCGCCTGGGCTTCGCGGACGCGGTCGGCGCGGAACACGCGCCAGTCCGCCCGGTCGAGGTCGTACGCGACCAGGTACCAGCGGCGGCCCGCGGCGACCAGCCGGAGCGGCTCGGCCCGGCGCCGGGTCTCGGCGCCGTCGTGGGCGCGGTAGCGGAACCGGACGGTTTCGTGGTTGGTGATCGCCCCGGCGAACACCGTCAGCTGCGCCGGGTCGACGACCGGCCCGGTGGCCGGCACGGCGACCGTCGCCGTGCCGATCGTGCCCACCCGGCGGCGCAGCCGGGCCGGCAGGACCTGTTCCAGCTTGGCGAGCGCCCGCACGGACGCCTCCTCCATGCCGGACACGGATTGCCCCGCGGCGGTCCGCAGCCCGACCGCGATCGCGACGGCTTCCTCGTCGTCGAGCACGAGCGGGGGCATCGCGGTGCCGGCGACCAGCCGGTACCCGCCGGTGATCCCGCGGCTGGCCTCGACCGGGTACCCGAGGTCGCGCAGCCGCTCGATGTCGCGGCGGATGGTTCGCGGGCTGACGCCCAGGCGCCCGGCCAGTTCGCTGCCCGGCCACTCGCGGGGGGTCTGGAGCAGCGAGAGCAGGCCGAGCAGCCGGGCCGGGGTGTCCGTCATGCGCCCAGCATCCCAAGGTGGCGGCGGCCACTTCGGGTTTGTTTAGACTTGCAAGGGCGTGCATAATCATGCGTATGACGGTGAACATCGCGGTGGCCGGAGCCAGCGGGTACGCGGGTGGTGAGCTGCTGCGCCTGCTCCTGACCCATCCCAGGGTCGAGATCGGCGCGCTCACGGCCGCCAGCAGCGCGGGCACGAAGCTCGGCGTCCACCAGCCCCATCTCGTCCCCCTCGCCGACCGCGTCCTGGCCGAGACGACGCCGGAGACCCTCGCCGGCCACGACGTCGTCTTCCTCGCGCTGCCCCACGGGCACTCCGCGGCGATCGCGGCGCAGCTCGGCCCGGACGTCCTGGTGGTCGACCTCGGTGCCGACCACCGCCTGGCCGACGCCGGCGCCTGGCAGCGCTGGTACGGCGGCGACCACGCCGGCCAGTGGCCGTACGGCCTGCCCGAGCTGCCCGGCGCCCGGGAGCGGCTCGCGGGTACCAAGCGCATCGCCGTGCCGGGCTGCTTCCCGACCGGCGGGTCGCTGGCCCTGGCGCCCGCGTTCGCCGCCGGCCTGATCGAGCCCGACGTCACGATCGTCGCGGTCACCGGCACCTCCGGCGCGGGCAAGAGCCTCAAGCCGAACCTGCTCGGTTCCGAGGTGATGGGCTCGGCCAGCGCGTACGGCGTCGGCGGCGCCCACCGCCACACCCCCGAGTTCGCGCAGAACCTCTCGGCCGTCGCGGGCGAGAAGGTCACCGTGTCCTTCACCCCGGTCCTCGCGCCGATGCCCCGCGGCATCCTCACCACCGCGAGCGCTCCGCTCAAGGACGGTGTCGACGAGGCCGCCGCGCGAGCGGCTTACGAGAAGGCCTACGACGCCGAGCCGTTCGTCCAGCTGCTGCCCGCGGGTGCCTGGCCGACGACCGCGTCGACGCTCGGCTCGAACAACACCCAGCTGCAGATCACGGTCGACGCCGACGCCAAGCGGCTGGTCGTCGTCGCCGCGATCGACAACCTGACCAAGGGCACCGCCGGCGGTGCCGTCCAGTCGATGAACCTGGCCCTCGGTCTCCCCGAGGCCACCGGCCTTTCCACCGTAGGAGTGGCACCGTGACCGTCACCGGCCCCCAGGGCTTCCGCGCCGCCGGCGTCGCCGCCGGGATCAAGGCCTCCGGCGCGCTCGACCTCACCCTGGTCGTCAACGACGGCCCGCTCGACGTCGCGGCGGGCGTGTTCACCCGCAACGTCATCAAGGCCGCGCCGGTGCTGTGGTCGCAGGAAGTGCTCAAGCAGCAGCGGCTGAAGGCCGTCGTCCTCAACTCCGGCGGCGCGAACGCGGCCACCGGCCCCGGCGGCTTCCAGGACACCCACGCCACCGCCGAGAAGGTCGCCGAAGTCCTGCGGGCCGGCGCGATCGAGGTCGCCGTCTGCTCCACCGGCCTGATCGGCGAACGGCTCCCGATGGACGCGGTCCTGTCCGGAGTGGACACCGCCGTCAAGGCCCTCGACGCGAGCGCCGAAGCGGGCCTCAACGCCGCCAAGGGCGTGATGACCACCGACACCAAACCGAAGCAGGCGTTCGCCGAGCATGACAGCGGCTGGAGCGTCGGCGGCTTCGCCAAGGGCGCGGGCATGCTCGCGCCGAACCTCGCCACCATGCTCTCGGTCCTGACCACCGACGCCGTGGTGGACAAGGAAATCCTCGACCGGGCCCTGCGCGCGGCCACCCACGTCACCTTCGACCGGCTCGACGTCGACGGCGGCACGTCCACCAACGACACCGTCCTGGTCCTGGCCTCCGGTGCGAGCGGGGTCGAGCCCACCGAAGCGGAGCTGACCGAGCTGCTCACCGCGGTCAGCCACGACTTGGTCCTCCAGCTACGCGCGGACTCCGAGGGCGCGACCAAGGACGTCGACGTCACCGTGCGGGGCGCGGCCACCGAGGCCGACGCGATCGCCGTCGCCCGCACGATCGCCGAGGACAACCTGGTCAAGACGGCCCTGTTCGGCTCCGACCCGAACTGGGGCCGGATCGCGATGGCGCTCGGCCGAGTGCCGGCCCGCATCGACCCGGAGGCCGTGTCGATCGCGATCAACGGCGTCACCCTGTTCGCCCAGGGGGTGCCCGCCGCCGACCGGTCCGAGGCGGACCTCACCGGCCGGGCCATCGAAATCGTCGTCGACCTCGGTGTCGGCGAAAGCACCGCGACCATCTACACCACGGATCTTTCGCACGGTTACGTCGAAGAGAACAGCGCGTACTCCTCATGACCCAGGAGGCTCTGATTTCCGCGGACGAACGACTCGCGACGGCGGCCGAGAAGGCCGGTGTGCTCATCGAAGCGCTGCCCTGGCTGCAGCGGTTCCACGGTGCCACCGTGGTGGTGAAGTACGGCGGCAACGCCATGATCGACGACCAGCTGAAGGCGGCCTTCGCCGAGGACATGGTGTTCCTCCGGCTGGCCGGCCTGCGCCCGGTCGTCGTGCACGGCGGCGGCCCGCAGATCACCGCGATGCTCAAGCGCCTCGGCGTCGAAGGCGAGTTCAAAGGCGGCCTGCGGGTCACCACGCCGGAGACGATGGACATCGTCCGGATGGTGCTCACCGGGCAGGTCAGCCGCGAGCTCGTCGGGCTGATCAACGCCCACGGGCCGTACGCGGTCGGCATCTCCGGCGAGGACGCCCGGCTCTTCACCGCCGAACGCAAACAGGCCACTGTGGACGGTGAGCCGGTCGACATCGGGCTGGTCGGCGAGGTCGCCGAGGTCAACCCGGACGCGGTGCTCGACATCGTCAACGCCGGGCGCATCCCGGTGGTCTCCACGGTCGCCCCGGACGTCGAGGGCGTCGTGCACAACGTCAATGCCGACACGGCCGCGGGTGCGCTGGCCGCCGCGCTGGGCGCCGAGAAGCTCGTGGTGCTCACCGACGTCGAAGGCCTGTACGCGAACTGGCCCGACCGGTCGTCGCTGATCGACCGCATCCGCGTCGACCGCCTCGAGACCATGCTGCCCGGCCTGGCCAGCGGCATGATCCCGAAGATGGAGGCGTGCGTGCGCGCCATCCGCGGCGGCGTGCGCCGGGCGCACGTGATCGACGGCCGCCTCGCCCATTCGGTGCTGCTGGAGGTCTTCACCTCCCGCGGCGTCGGCACCATGGTCTTCCCCGAAACGGAGCTCCCGTGACCGACCTCACGTCCAATGTGGACGGCCAGGCGCACTGGCAGTCCGCCCTGATGGACAACTACGGCACGCCCAAGCTGACGCTGGTGCGCGGCGAAGGCGCGAAGGTGTGGGACGCCGACGGCCAGGAGTACGTGGACCTCGTCGGCGGCATCGCCGTCAACGCGCTCGGCCACGCCCACCCGGCGATCGTCGAGGCCGTCACCGAGCAGATCAAGCGGCTCGGCCACACCTCGAACCTCTACGTCAACCCCGTCGCCGTCGAGCTCGCCGAGGCGCTGCTCGACGTCGCCGGCCTCACCGGCCACGGCAAGGTGCTGTTCGTCAACTCCGGCGCCGAGGCCAACGAAGCCGCGCTGAAGATCAGCCGGCTGACCGGGCGCACCAAGGTGGTCGCCGCCGAAGGCGCGTTCCACGGCCGGACCATGGGCGCGCTCACGCTCACCGGCCAGCCCGCCAAGCGCGACCCCTTCAAGCCGCTGGTGCCCGGCGTGGAGCACGTGCCGTTCGGGGACGTCGGGGCGCTCCAGGCCGCCGTCGACACCGACACCGCGGCGGTGTTCCTCGAGCCGGTGCTCGGGGAGGCGGGTGTCATCCCGGCGCCGGACGGTTACCTTCAGGCCGCCCGCGAAATCACCAAGGCCACCGGCACGCTGCTGGTGCTCGACGAGGTGCAGACCGGTCTCGGCCGGCTCGGCACCTGGTTCGGCTACCAGCAGGCCGGCATCGTCCCGGATGTCATCACCCTGGCGAAGGGCCTCGGCGGCGGGCTGCCGCTGGGCGCGGTGATCGGCGTCGGCGCGGCGGGCGAGCTGCTCAAGCCGGGTCAGCACGGCACCACCTTCGGCGGCAACCCGGTCTGCTGCGCGGCCGGCCTCGCCGTGCTGAAGACCATCGCCGAGGAGGGTCTCCTCGACCACGTCGCCTCGCTGGGCAAGGACATCGCGGCGGGCGTCGAGGCGCTGGGCCACCCGCTCGTCGCCGGCGTGCGCGGCGCCGGGCTGCTGCTGGGCATCGCCCTGAAAAAGCCCGTCTCGGCGGCGGTCGCCCAGGCCGCCCAGGCCGCGGGCTACCTCGTCAACCCGGTCGCGCCGGACGCCGTCCGGCTCGCGCCCCCGCTCGTCCTCGACGGCGCCCAGGCCGCGGGCTTCCTCGCCGCCCTTCCGGACGCGCTCGACTCCACCACGAAGGACTCCGACTGATGCTGCGCCACTTCCTCCGCGACGACGACGTCAGTCCGGCCGAACAGAAAGCCATCCTCGACCTCGCCGACGCGCTCAAAGCCGACCCGCTGGGCAACAAGATCCTCGCCGGCAAGTCCATCACGGCGATCTTCGAGAAGAACTCGACACGGACCCGGTTCTCGTTCGAGGTCGGCATCAGCCAGCTGGGCGGCCACCCGGTGATCGTCGACGGCCGCTCGATGCAGCTCGGCCGCGAAGAGACCATCGAGGACACTTCGCGGGTCCTCTCGCGTTACGTCGACGGGATCGTGTGGCGCACCTTCGCGCAGAAGCGCATCGAGACGATGGCGTCGGCCGCGTCGATCCCGGTGGTCAACGCGCTCACCGACGAGTTCCACCCGTGCCAGGTGCTCACCGACCTGATGACGATCCGCGAGCGCAAGGGTGAGCTCGCCGGTCTCAAGCTCGTCTACCTCGGCGACGGCGCCAACAACATGGCGCATTCGCTGCTGCTCGGCGGGATCACCGCCGGGATGCACGTCCGGGTCGTCTCGCCGCTCGGGTTCCAGCCCGACCAGCAGGTCATGCTCGACGCCAAGAAGCGCGGCGAGGAGACGGGCGGCACGGCCACCGCCTTCATCGACCCCTACGAGGCGGTCGACGGCGCGGACGTGCTCGTCACCGACACGTGGACGTCGATGGGGCAGGAGAACGACGGCCTCGACCGGGTGGGCCCGTTCCGCGCCCTGCAGGTCAACGCCGAGCTGCTGAAGAAGGCGGCGGACGACGCGATCGTGCTGCACTGCCTGCCCGCGCACCGCGGCTGGGAGATCACCGACGAGGTGATCGACGGCCCGGCCAGCGCGGTCTGGGACGAAGCCGAGAACCGGCTGCACGCCCAGAAGGCCCTGCTGGTCTGGCTGTTCGAAGAGAGCCGGCGATGACCAGCAGCCGGGTGGGGCGGCAGGCGCGGATCACGGAGCTGGTGTCCACCACGACGATCCGCAGCCAGACCGAGCTGGCCAAGCTGCTGGCCGCCGAGGGCATCGAGGTCACCCAGGCGACGCTGTCGCGCGACCTCGACGAGCTGGGCGCGGTCAAGCTGCGCGGGCCGGACTCGGGCGCGCCGGTCTACGTCATCCCCGAGGACGGCAGCCCCGTGCGCGGGGTGCAGGGCGGGACGTCACGGCTCTCCCGGCTGCTCGCGGAGCTGATGGTCTCGGCGGACTCGTCCGGCAACCTGATGGTGCTGCGGACACCGCCGGGCGCGGCGCAGTTCCTGGCCAGCGCCATCGACCGGGCGGCGCTCGAAGAGGTCGTCGGCTCGATCGCGGGCGACGACACGGTCGCCGTCATCGCGCGGGAACCCCTGACCGGCAAGGAACTGGCGGAGCGCTTCGCCGCCCTCGCGCACCGGTCCGCGCACGAACCCGGGGACGAAGGGCCAACATGACCGTGCTCGCCGACATCTTCCCGGCCGAGGGCGAGTTCCTCGCGCCGGACGAGGTCGTGATCACCTTCGACCGCGGGGTTCCGGTGGCGATCGACGGCGAGACCGTCTCCGTCGCCGAAGCGCGCCGCATGCTGAGCGCGCGCGGGGAGGCGCAGAGGATCGGCCGCCGTCAAGCGTGCGCGGCCCTCGAACGGCGGGCCGGGCGCGGATGCGCCAGTCTGGCCAGCGCCGTGTCGGGCGAAGTCCGCCTGGTCCTGTACGACGGCCGGGTGACGGCCGAAGACCTGAATCCGACGAACACCGAGGAGAAGCGAGAACAGTGAGCGGGAACGAGCAGCCGGTGCAGCTGTGGGGTGGCCGGTTCGCCAGCGGTCCGGCGGAGGCCATGGCCGCGCTGAGCGCGTCGACGCACTTCGACTGGCGCCTGGCGCCCTACGACATCGCCGGATCGCGTGCGCACGCTCGGGTGCTGCGCAAGGCGGGCCTGCTCACCGACGACGAGCTGACCGGCATGCTGGCCGCGCTGGACACGCTCGCCCAGGACGTCGCGTCGGGGACGTTCACCCCGACGATCGCCGACGAGGACGTGCACACGGCCCTCGAGCGCGGCCTGCTCGAGCGCGCGGGCACCGAGCTCGGCGGCAAGCTGCGCGCCGGTCGCTCGCGCAACGACCAGGTGGCCACGCTGTTCCGGATGTGGCTGCGCGACGCCGCACGCCGGGTCGTCGCGGGCACGCTGGAGGTCATCGACGCGCTGGTGTCGCAGGCGAAGCGGCACCCGGACGCGATCCTGCCCGGCCGCACGCACCTGCAGCACGCCCAGCCGGTGCTGCTCGCCCACCACCTGATGGCCCACGGCCAGGCGCTGCTGCGCGACGTCTCGCGGCTGCAGGACTGGGACGCGCGCACGGCCGAGTCGCCGTACGGCTCGGGGGCCCTCGCCGGCTCGTCGCTGGGTCTCGACCCCGAAGCCGTCGCCGAGGAGCTGGGCTTCGCCACCAGCGTCGAAAACTCCATCGACGGCACCGCTTCGCGTGACTTCGTCGCCGAGTTCGCCTTCGCCGTCGCGATGCTCGCGGTGAACCTGTCCCGGATCGCCGAAGAGGTGATCATCTGGAACACCGCCGAATTCGGGTACGTCACGCTGGACGACGCCTGGGCCACCGGCAGCTCGATCATGCCGCAGAAGAAGAACCCGGACGTCGCGGAGCTGACGCGCGGCAAGGCGGGCCGGCTGATCGGCAACCTCACCGGCCTGCTGGCCACCCTCAAGGCGCAGCCGCTGGCCTACAACCGCGACCTGCAGGAGGACAAGGAGCCGGTCTTCGACTCGGTCGAGCAGCTCGAGCTCCTCTTCCCGGCGATCGCCGGCATGCTCGAAACGCTCACCTTCCACACCGACCGGCTCGCCGAGCTGGCCCCGGCCGGCTTCACCCTGGCCACCGACATCGCCGAGTGGCTGGTGCGCCAGGGCGTGCCGTTCCGCGTCGCGCACGAAGCGGCGGGCGAGAGCGTCCGCGTCGCCGAGTCCCGCGGCGTCGGCCTGGACGCGCTGACCGACGAAGAGTTCGAGAAGATCAACCCGGCGCTCACGCCCGCGGTCCGTGAAGTCCTGACCGTCGAAGGCTCAGTGAAGTCCCGCGACGCCCGGGGCGGCACGGCGCCGGTGCGCGTGGGCGAACAGCGCGCCCGGCTCGAGGAGCGTGTCACCGCGGCACGCCAATGGCTCAACTGAGGGTTTTGCGGAGCTTGGCCCGGACGGCCCGCGTGGCCACCGGGCCGAGCCCGTCGAGGACGTCGACGAGCACGGCCAGCCGCTCCAGCGCGGCGACGGCCTGCTCGGCGCCGTCGGGGTCGACCGTGTCGAACAGGGTCAGCCCGAGGAACCCCGTGGACACGGCGTGGGCCAGCCCGTCGGGATCCGCGAGCTCGGCCAGCGGCGACCCTTCGAGCACGCGCTCGAGCGCCGCCCGGACTTCGGTGATCCACTTGTCCAGGCCCTCGCGGGTCGCTTGGGCGAGCCGCTCGCTGCCCTGAGCCCCGGCCAACGTCTGGGCCAGGAGGGCCAGGTTGCCTTCCGCGCGTTCGGCGGTCCGGATCTCCCGGCCGAGCGCCAGCAGTTCGCCGACGGTGGCCACGGCGGCGAACCGGTCCCGGTAGAGGGCGACCCGGGCCTCCGTCGCGGAGAGGCACGCCTGCGCGACGAGTTCCTCGACGCTGCCGAAGTGGTAGAAGACCAGCGCCTGGTTGGCGCCCGCGGCACTGGCGACCGACCGGGCGGAGACGGCGGTGATGCCCTGCTGCCGGACGACTTCCAGCACGCCGTCCACGAGCCGCTGCTTCGTGTCCTGCGAACTGGAGTTCCGGCCGGTGCCCATCAGTCCATGACCTTCTCACGAAGCGGCTTGACCGCGCCGCTCACCCCGCGGCCGACGTCGACGAACCGGGCGCTGAAGCCGCCCTCGTAGCCGAACACCGGCCCGAAGCGGGGATGGGCCACCGCGACCTCGATCCGGAACTCCCCGAGGTCGTCGTCGAACCACTCGTCGACCGTCGCGGTCACGGTGAGCGGCCGTGGCAGGCCCGTCCCGTCCCGGAACCGGAACTCGCCGGAGCGGATCCGGAACCCGCCGTCCGGCCGGACGGTCACCGCGAGGTCCACCGCCAGGTGCTGGTGGGTCCCCAGGTAGTCGACGAGCCCGCGGCCGGTGCTGTGCACCATCTGGGCGTCGAAGCGCCGGCGCCGCCCCGGGAACTCGAAGGTCCGCACGAAGGACACCGTTTCGCGGCCGTGCCCGTCCACGTACGGGTAGTTCTCGATGGTGAACGGCACGTTCCGGCCGCGCTCGGGGAACAGGATGTGCCACGCCGACCCGAGCCACAGGAACGGCAGGGTGAAGCCGGGGCCGCGCCAGATCCGGTCCATCACGCCGTGGCCGATCATCCCGCGCCCGTCTGACAGGGCGAGCCGCTCCCGCATCCGGGGGTGCAGGTTCGCGAAATCCGCCCCGAGCGTGCGTTCGAAGACGCCGGTCACGACGACGCTCCGGCAGTCGCCTGGTCGCGGGGCCGCGTCCGGCCGCAGCGGGCGGCCGAGGGCGCGGTCAGGGGCTGGTCCTCCGGCGGGATGCCGGTCTCCAGCCAGAGCCGCAGCCGGTCGAACGACCACGCCGTCATCCAGCCGAAGACCGGCCGGAACAGCCGGTCGGCCAGCCGCCCGAAGCGGCCCCAGCGGGTGCCGTAGTCGAAGCCGGTGACGAACCGGACGCCACCGGAGACCGGTGTGTAGCGCCAGAAACCCGCGCCCGAGCTGATCAGCGACAGCGGGTCGGCGGAGGCGAACCGCAGCACGGACGTCCGGGAGCCGTCCGGCCAGTCCCGCGACGCCGCGCTCACCCCGACGCCGGCGACCGTGACGCCGAGGAACCGCGAGACGTAGCGGAAGTGGCCGTCGAGACCGTCGATCGGAGCGATCTCGGCGAAGCGGAGGTCCCAGCGGCGGTGCAGGACCGGGTCCTGGGTGTGCCGCCACAGGGTGTCGAGGTCCGTGCGGATCACGGTCTCGACGTAGAGCGCCTTCGGTCTCATCCCCGTCTCCCCTCAGAGTTTGAGCGACTGCTCAAACCGACTGTAGAGAAGTTTGAGCGATCGCTCAAGGGTTAAGGTGGGCGCGCCAGGCAGCCGAGGAGAGGAACCCCGTTTGAGCGGCGACGCAGGCCGGTTGTTCACCCGCGACGAACTCGCGCTCGATCCGGTCGACCTGGCCCACCTGCTGCTCGGCTCGGTCCTGGAGGCCGACGGCCCCGACGGCACCGTGGGCGTCCGGCTGGTCGAAGTCGAGGCCTACCGCGGCGAGGACGATCCGGCGTCGCACTGCTACCGCGGCCGGACCCCGCGCAACGCCGTGATGTGGGGGCCCGCGGGGCACCTGTACGTCTACTTCGTCTACGGGATGCACTTCTGCGCGAACATCGTCGGCTCGCAGGACGGCGTGGCCGGCGCGGTGCTGCTGCGGGCGGGCGAGGTCGTCAGCGGTCTCGACGTCGTCCGCAAGCGGCGGCCGAACGCCCGGGGGACCGGCGAACTCGCGAAGGGCCCGGCGATCCTCACGTCGGTGCTGCGCATCGACCGGCAGGAGAACGGCGTCGACCTGACCGATCCGGCGTCGCCGGTCCGGCTGCGGGCCGGCGAGCGGGTGCCGGCCGAGCGGGTCCGCAGCGGCCCGCGCGTCGGCGTCGCGATGGCGATGGACACGCCTTGGCGGTTCTGGGTCGACGGCTCGCCCGCCGTGTCCACCTACCGCCGCGGCGGCAAGCGGCGGGTCCGACCCGCCAGTTAGTCGGTTGACCTGGTGCGGGAGGATCTACAGACGTGAGCGAACACATCCTCGACGAGCTGTCCTGGCGCGGCCTGATCGCGCAGTCCACCGACATCGACGCCCTCCGGCGCGAGCTCGACCAGGGTCCCGTGACGCTCTATTGCGGCTTCGACCCGACCGCGCCCAGCCTGCACGCCGGCAACCTGGTCCCGCTGCTCATGCTCAAGCGGTTCCAGCGCGCCGGGCACCGGCCGATCGTGCTGGCCGGCGGCGCGACCGGGATGATCGGCGACCCGCGCGACACCGGGGAGCGCACGCTGAACACCCTCGACGTCGTCGCCGAGTGGGCCGGGCGCATCCGCGGCCAGCTCGAACGGTTCGTCGACTTCGACGACTCGGCGACCGGCGCGATCGTCGAGAACAACCTGAACTGGACCGGGCAGCAGACGTCCCTGGAGTTCCTGCGCGACATCGGTAAGCACTTCTCGATCAACGTCATGCTGAACCGGGAGACGGTGAAGCGGCGGCTCGAGGGTGACGGCATGTCGTACACCGAGTTCAGCTACCTGCTGCTGCAGTCGCAGGACTACCTGCAGCTGCACCGCCAGTACGGCTGCAAGCTGCAGGTCGGTGGCTCCGACCAGTGGGGCAACCTCGTCGGCGGCGTCGACCTGATCCGGCGGACCGACGGGGCGAGCGTGCACGCGCTGACCGCGCCGCTGGTCACCGACGCCGAGGGGCGCAAGTTCGGGAAGTCGACGGGCGGCGGGAACCTCTGGCTCGACCCGGAGATGACCTCGCCGTACGCCTGGTACCAGTACTTCGTCAATGTGGGTGACGCCGACGTCGTCCGCTACCTGCGGATGTTCACCTTCCTCGACCAGGAGGAGATCGCCGCCCTGGCGGAGGACACCGAACAGCGTCCTCACCTGCGCGCCGCGCAGAAGCGGCTGGCGGAGGAGTTCACCACCCTCGTCCACGGCGAGGAGCAGACCCGCCAGGTGATCAACGCCAGTCAGGCGCTGTTCGGCCGCGGCGAACTCGCCGAACTGGACGAACGCACCCTCGACGCGGTGATGGCCGAGGTGCCGAACGGCAAGGTCGACCCGGCGGCCGAGCCGACGATCGTCGACCTGCTGCTCGCCGGGGGACTGGTGGACAGCAAGGGCGCCGCGCGCCGCACCCTCAAGGAGGGCGGTGCGTACGTCAACAACGTGAAGATCGCGGACGAGGAGTGGAAGCCGTCCCGCGAGGACGCCCTTCACGGCAAGTGGCTCGTCGTCCGCAAGGGCAAGCGGAACGTCGCCGGCGTCGCGCTCGGCGGCTGACCGCCTCCGGCGGCCCGGAACAGGGGCCTGACCTGCGGGAACGCGGTTAAGGGACCCCCCTGTTCCGGGCCCTCCGGAGGGGTGTAAAGTTCTCCAAGTCGCCAGGGAAACCGGGTGGCCACCGGGACACGAACCAAGCTCTCGCGGATCGCGATTGAGTGGGTGTCCCACCAAAAA